>CAIRMO010000092.1 GCA_903879705.1 uncultured Candidatus Competibacteraceae bacterium
GCACACTTCACTGACTTCAAGCAAGCGATTTCCGACTGTTTAGCCCAGACCCATACCACCTACAAGAAAGAGCTGGATTCATTACTAACCCTCAATTTTCAGACCTTTGAGGAATCACAGGTTGTAGCGGGGTGAAGTATAAATGGAAATCAAGGATCGCGAATCGCAAATCCGCTTCTGGGTGATCTTCGGCGCGGTGGCCATTGGCGGGCTGTACCTGCTGGCCCCGGTGCTGACCCCGTTCTTATTTTCCGCCCTGCTGGCCTATCTGGGCGATCCGCTCATCGACCGGCTCGAAGCGCGTAAAATCTCCCGATCCTGGGCGGTAACGCTGGTGTTCGGCGCGATCATTCTGGGGTTGCTGCTGTTGATGCTGTTGCTGATTCCGCTGTCGGCGCACCAGTTCCGGGGATTGATGCAGCGGTTTCCGGTCTATCTTGACTGGCTGCAAACCAGCATTGTGCCCTGGCTGCACGATACGTTCGGTGCCGACCCGGAGCTGTTCAATCTAGCCAGTCTGCGGACGCATTTGCTGAATTATGCGCAGGAAATCGGCGATCTGGCTGGCGGCCTGTTCAAATCACTTGAGGATTCATCGACCGCCGTGCTTGGCTGGATCGCCGATCTGCTCCTGGTGCCCGTGGTGACGTTTTATCTGCTACGCGACTGGGATCTGCTGGTGGCCCGAGTCCACAACTTGTTGCCGCGCCGTATCGAACCGATTGTCAGCACGCTGACGCGGGAATCCGATGAAGTGATTGGGGCGTTCCTGCGCGGCCAGTTCATCGTGATGGCGGCGCTGGGGGTGATCTACGCGGTCGGGTTGGCGATTATCGGTCTGGAGTTTTCGCTGCTGATCGGATTGATCGCCGGGCTGGTGAGTTTCGTGCCCTATCTGGGCTTGATCCTCGGCATCCTGGTCGCCAGCACCGTCGCCATTTTGCAATTCCACAGTCTTGCCAGCGTGATTCCGGTGCTGTTCGTGTTCGGTATCGGTCAGATGATCAGCGATCTGGCCTTGACGCCGGCGCTGGTGGGCGACCGTATCGGTCTGCATCCAGTGGCGGTGCTGTTCGCGGTGCTGGCCGGCGGTCACCTGTTCGGGTTCTTCGGTATTTTGCTGGCCTTGCCGGTCGCGGCGGTGATCGCTGTATTGTTTCGTCATGCCCAGGACGAGTACCTTCAAAGTACGTTTTACGATAACTGAATGGCCGCCACTGCCGCCGCACTTGCAGGCGATCTGCCCACTGACCGAGCGACAAAACGAATGACTGCAAAAAGAAAAGATAAAGATCAAACCAAGCTCGCCGCCAGCGCCGAGACACCACAACCCGTCACAGTATCGATTTCCGGTGCCAGCATTCCCATCGTCGGGATCGGCGCGTCCGCCGGTGGACTGGCGGCATTTGAGGCGTTTTTCTCCGGGATGCCCATCGATACCAATCCCGACATGGCCTTTGTGCTGGTGCAACACCTGGCGCCCGACCACAAGAGCATCCTCACCGACCTGATCCGGCGCTATACCCGGATGCAGGCTTTTGAGGTCGAGGACGGGATGCGAGTCCAGCCCAACTGCGCCTACATCATCCCGCCCAACCGCGACATGGCGTTTATCAACGGCACACTGCAATTGCTGGAACCCGCCGCGCCGCGAGGTCAGCGTCTGCCGATTGACTACTTCTTTCGCTCGCTGGCCCAGGATCAGCACGAGCGGGCCATCGGCATCATCCTCTCCGGCACCGGCAGCGACGGCACGCTGGGGGTGCGGGCGATCAAGGGCGAGGGCGGCATGGTCATGGCCCAGACCCCCGAATCGACCGAGTACGACGGGATGCCGCGCAGCGCCCTCGCTACCGGCCTGGTGGACTATGAGCTGCCGCCGGCGGAAATGCCCGCCCAGCTCATCGCCTATGCCGCTCAGGCCTTTGGCAAATTCCCGCGGCCTATCCTCAACCCGACGCCCAAGACCGAGAACGCGCTAAAGAAGAGCCTCGTCCTGCTGCGCGCCCAGACCGGCCACGACTTTTCCCAGTACAAGCTGAATACGGTCTATCGCCGGATCGAACGGCGCATGGCGGTCCACCAGATCGCAACCCTGGACCTTTACGCCAGGTATTTGCAGCAGATGCCGCTCGAGATCGAGGCGCTGTTCCACGATCTGCTGATCGGGGTAACCCGGTTTTTCCGCGACCCCGAAGCCTTCCAGGTGCTGGAGCAGCAGGTTATTCCCCAGATCTTTGCCGACAGACCGAGCAATGCGCCGATCCGGGTCTGGTCGGTGGGCTGTTCTACGGGCGAGGAAGCCTATTCCGTCGCCATACTGCTGGTCGAGCGGCTGGAGGCGCTGAAGCAGGATTTTCAGATACAGGTTTTCGCGACCGATATTGATAACCAGGCCATTGCGACCGCCCGGACGGGCCTCTATCCGGTCAGCATTGCCGCCGACCTGTCGCCGGAACGGCTGGCGCGATTTTTCACCATCGAGCCTGACAACAGCGCCTACCGCATCCACAAAAACATCCGCGAGGTGCTGGTTTTTTCCGAACACAACGTGATCCGGGACCCGCCGTTCTCCAGACTTGATCTGATCGTTTGCCGCAACCTGCTGATTTACTTGAACGGGGATTTGCAGAAAAAGATCATTCCGCTGTTCCACTATGCGCTGAACCCTAACGGTTTTCTGTTCCTGGGCACCTCGGAGACGGTGGGCGAATTTAGCGACCTGTTGTTGTTTACCACGCAAGACCGCAAGCATCGTCTGTATCAGCGCAAGGAAGATAATCTGGGCGCCATGCGGGTATCGCTGGAGTCGTTGTTGCCGCAGACCACGCCGTCTCAGCGGCGAACGAACACCCTGATCAAACCGATCTTCTCCAGCAAGCGGTCGGTGCGCGAACTGACCGAGCAGGCGTTGTTGGACATCAGTCCGGAGGCGGCGCTGGTCAACAGTCATGGCGACATCCTCTATCTGCACGGTCGCACCGGCCGGTATCTGGAACTGACCCCCGGCGAACCCGGCATCAACAATATCCTGAAGATGGCGCGGGAAGGGTTGCAGCAAAACCTGACCACCGCCCTGTACCAGGCCGCCGGGATTAAAGAGCGGGTATACCGTCCCGGTCTGCAGGTTAAATCCAACGGCGGCTTCACCATCGTCAACTTGACGATCCAACCGCTGCCGAACGGCAACGATGGGACGATCCTGTATCTGGTCACTCTGGAAGCCGTCCCCCCGGTTGACCTCGAATCCGCGCCGCCCGCCTCCGCCCCCGCCTCCGCGCCCCAACTGACCGACGTCGATGCACACACCGCCGCGCTCCGGCGGGAACTGTTGGCCAAGGACGAGTATATCCAGGCCACCCGCGAGGAACTGGAGACCACCAACGAAGAACTCAAATCCGCCAACGAGGAAATGCAGTCGGTCAACGAGGAGCTGCAATCCACCAACGAGGAACTGGAAACTTCCAAGGAAGAACTGCAATCGGTCAACGAGGAGCTGTCCACGGTCAATGCCGAGTTGCAAAACAAGGTGAACAGTCTGGCGCGGGCCAACAACGACCTGAGCAACCTGCTGGCCGGCACCGGCATCGGGACTGTCTTTGTCGATCTCAAACAGCACATCCTGCGCTTCACCCCGTCCGCCACCCCGATGATCAACCTGATTTTGAGCGACGTGGGCCGGCCGGTCGGGCATATTGTCGCTAACCTGATCGGCTATGACCGGCTGGTGACCGACGTTCAGGCGGTGCTGGACACCCTGATTCCCAGAGAACTGGAAGTGCAGTCCATCGCGGACCATTGGTACACGCTGCGTATCCAGCCCTACCGCACCCTGGAGAACATGATCGAAGGCGCGGTGATCACCTTTGTGGACATCACGGCGATCAAGAAGACGGAGGCGGCGCTGCGGGAGGCAGAATGGAAGTTCCGGGCCTTGTTCGAGAAGGGTCCCGTCGGGGTGGCCTACCATGAAATGCTCTATGACCCTTCGGGAAAACCGACTGATTACCGCTTCCTCGATGTCAATGAAACCTATCGAGAATTGACCGGTATCAATCCGCTCGGCAAAACCGCTAGACAGGCTTTCCCCGGCATCGAACACGACCCTTTTGATTGGATCGGAACCTTCGGCCAGGTCGCCCAAACAGGGGATCCGATACGCTTCCAGCAATGTCTCCAGCACAACGGTCGCTGGTACGATTGTGCCGCGTACTGCTACAAGCCGGATCACTTCGTCGCGGCATTCATCGAGATCACCGAACTCAAGCAAGCGGAAATAGCGCTGCAAAAAGCCAATGAGCAGCTCCGGCTGGCGGTGATGGTGCGCGATGCGCACGATGCCTTGACATCCTCCCCGGCCTAAAGGCCGAGGATTCCTGACATCACTACAGCGATCCGGTTCAAGTTGTGGAATTTCCCCTCGGTGAGGAGCGAACCACCCCGGCCCCTGACGGGGCCACCCCTCCTTACTCAAGGAGGGGAAAAAGCGATCTACCGTGCTGGTTTTATCCCCTCCTTGGATAAGGAGGGGTGGCGCGAAGCGCCGGGGTGGTTCGAAGCGGCAATACCACACCTCAGGCCGGATTCCTATATCAACCGCCGGCTCTGGTATCTTTTGCCGTCTTTCCGCAACCGCACTTTCTACGCATGATCCGATTCATTTTCATCACTGGCGGCGTTGTTTCCTTGCTCGGCAAAGGCATCGCCGCCGCCTCGCTGACCGCGTTGCTGGAAGCGCGAGGCCTCAAAGTCACACTGATCAAGCTTGATCCCTACATCAATGCCGATCCCGGCACCACGAGTCCGTTACAGCACGGCGAGGTGTTCGTCACCCGCGACGGCGCAGAAACCGACGATCCGGTTTTGGCCCGCCCGCCGATTCGGCGCAACTTGTAAGATGCTGCATAGCCACATTAGAATGAACCCGGTTTTTGCGATATGCCGATTCTCCCCTATCCCAAAGATACTATTGATCAACCCGACCCCGATTCGCCAGCCGCGTAAGCCGGGTTTGAGTCGGTACATCGCAACACCTCCAACCACCGCGTAACCATCAAAGAGGACTGGAAAAATGGCATTTCTGAGCGTTGAACAACTGAAAAAAGACTGGGCCGAAAATCCCCGCTGGCAGGGCATCAAGCGTGGTTATAGCGCCGAGGACGTGGTGCGGTTGCGCGGCAACCTGCCGATCGAGTACAGCCTGGCGCAACGGGGCGCAGAAGGCCTGTGGAAATTGATCACCACAGAACCCTACGTCAACTGTCTGGGCGCGTTGACTGGCGGTCAGGCGATGCAGCAGGCCAAGGCTGGCATCAAGGCCATCTACCTGTCCGGCTGGCAGGTCGCGGCGGACAACAATACCTACATGGCGATGTATCCCGACCAGTCGCTGTATCCGGTCAACTCGGTGCCTGCGGTGGTCGAGCGGATTAACAACACCTTCAAGCGGGCCGACGAGATTCAGTGCGCACGCGGCATCGGCCCCGGCCACAAGGATTTTGTCGACTACTTCCTGCCCATCGTCGGCGATGCCGAAGCGGGGTTTGGCGGGGTGCTGAACGCCCACGAGCTGATGAAGTCGATGATCCGCGCCGGGGCGGGCGGAGTGCATTTCGAGGATCAACTGGCCTCGGTCAAGAAGTGCGGCCACATGGGCGGCAAGGTGCTGGTGCCTTCCCAGGAAGCGGTGCAGAAGCTGATCGCGGCCCGGCTGGCGGCGGATGTCTGCGGTGTCCCAACCATCATTCTGGCCCGCACCGACGCCGAAGCCGCTGACCTGCTGACTAGCGATTGCGACGAAAATGACAAGTCGTTCTGCACCGGCGAGCGTACCCCGGAAGGTTTCTACAAGACCCGCAAGGGGCTGGATCAGGCGATTTCGCGGGGTCTGGCCTACGCGCCCTACGCCGACATGGTGTGGTGCGAGACGGGCACTCCCGATCTCGAATATGCCCGCCGTTTTGCTGATGCAATCCGTGATCAGTTCCCCGGCAAAATGCTGGCTTATAACTGTTCGCCGTCCTTCAACTGGAAGAAGAACCTCGACGATGCCACCATCGCCAAATTCCAGCGTGAACTCGGCGCGATGGGCTACAAGTACCAGTTCATCACCCTGGCCGGCATTCATAACATGTGGTACCACATGTTCGATCTCGCCCAGGACTATGTGCAGCGCGGCATGACCGCTTATGTCGAGAAGGTCCAGGAGCAGGAATTTGCCGCTCGAGATCGGGGCTACACCTTCGTCAGTCATCAGCAGGAAGTCGGCACCGGCTACTTCGACGACATGACCACCGTGATTCAGGGCGGCGTGTCCTCCGTCACCGCGCTAACCGGTTCGACCGAGGAAGAACAGTTCCACTAAGCCTTGCCACCCCGCATTGACCGGGGTGTTCAGCGTTTGCCCGAACCCGGAGGCTCTCCCTCCGGGTTTTTGCCATTGGCAGGCGCTAAAATAATCAGGACTTTCACTTTGATCCAAAAACCAGGCGTAGCACGGGCTTCCAGCCCGTGTTGAAACGGGCAAGATGCCCGTTCTACACCACAGCAAGCGAAAGTCCTGATAATGTTGACCTCCGATTAAACGAACCCATCAAGGAGCCGCCGTGAGCCTCAATCTACCTGCTGGCGTACAAATCAACGCCCCGCTTCATCCCCGCTTTGATGAAATTTTTACCCATGACGCGCTGGCCCTGGTCGCTAAGCTGCATCGCGCCTTTGAAGGCCGCCGTCAGGAATTGCTGAAAGCCCGCGTGGTGCGCCAAGCCCGAATCGACGCTGGCGACCTGCCGGACTTTCTGCCCGAAACCAAGGCCATTCGCGAGGGCGACTGGAAAATTGCGCCCTTGCCCAAGGCCCTCGAACGCCGCCGTACCGAGATTACCGGCCCGGTCGAAGCCAAGATGATCATCAACGCCTACAACTCCGGCGCTGATTCCTATATGACCGACTTTGAGGATTCCAACAGCCCCAACTGGTACAACCAGATTCAGGGCCAAGTGAATCTGTTCGATGCGATCCGCCGCAATCTCAGCTTTGTCAATGAAGTTGGCAAGGAATACCGGCTGAATGATCAAATCGCCACGTTGCAAATCCGGCCACGCGGCTGGCATCTGGACGAAAAACATGTATTGGTAGATGGGCAGCGCGTCTCCGGTGGTATTTTCGATTTTGGCCTGGTGTTCTTTCACAATGCCAAGGAGCAGATTGCGCGTGGCGCTGGCCCGTTCTATTACCTGCCGAAGATGGAATCGCATCTGGAAGCGCGGTTGTGGAATGACATTTTTATGATGGCGCAGAACGAGTGCGGCATTCCCCAAGGCAGCATTAAAGCCACCGTATTGGTCGAAACCATTCTCGCTACTTTTGAGATGGAAGAGATTCTCTACGAATTGCGCGATCATTCCGCAGGATTAAACGCCGGGCGATGGGATTACATTTTCAGTTGCATCAAGAAGTTTAAGAAGAATAAGGACTTCTGCTTGGCCAATCGCGGCGCCATTACGATGGAAGTGCCGTTTATGCGTTCTTATGCTTTGCATTTGGTCAAGGTTTGCCACAAGCGCGGCGCGCCGGCCATGGGTGGAATGTCGGCGCTGATTCCGATTAAGGGTGACCCGGAAGCCAATGAAAAAGCGCTGGCCGGGATTCGCCATGACAAGACCCGCGACGCCAATGACGGCTTTGACGGCGGCTGGGTGGCACATCCGGGGCTGGTGCCGATTGCCCACGAGGAGTTTGTCAAGGTGTTGGGCGACAAGCCGAATCAGTGGGAAAAGCAGCGCGATGAACTGTTCACCGCCAAGGATTTTCTCAACTTCCAGCCGGAGCAGCCCATTACCGAAGTCGGGGTGCGGAATAACATCAATGTCGGCATTCACTACCTGGGGTCGTGGCTGGCCGGCAATGGCTGTGTGCCGATTCACAATCTGATGGAAGACGCCGCCACCGCTGAAATTGCCCGTTCACAGGTCTGGCAATGGGTGGTCAGTCCCAAGGGCAAGCTGGATGATGGTCGAAAAGTTACTGCAGAACTGGTGAAAACGATGATCCTGGAGGAACTGGCCAAGGTAAAAGCGGCGGTTTCGGCTCAGGGTGAAGACACCGCGACCTATGATCAGGCGGCAGGCATTTTCGAGACGATGAGTCTGTCGGCGGATTACCCGGAGTTTTTGACGTTGCCGCTGTATGAGGCGATGGATTAAGCGCCCGGTTGCTTGAAGGCGTCAAAGCCCGGCGGAGTTACCCGTCGGGTTTTTTTACCACTACGCAACCCGGCTAACCTCTCATACGATGCTGATTTACAAAACTCGACAGTTCGACAAATGGGCCTTCAAGGAAGGTTTGACGGATCAAGTTCTGAAAACGGCTATCACCGAAATTGAAAATGGATTAATTGATGCTGACTTGGGCGGTCATGTGTTCAAGAAGCGAGTGGCCTTACCAGGACGGAGCAAGAGCAATGGCGCTCGTACACTGCTCGCCTACCAACAGGGTGATCGCGCCTTCTTTATCTACGGCTTTGCCAAGAATGAACGTGACAACATTGATGACAAGGAACTTCAAAATTTGAAAAAATTAGCGGCGATCCAGTTGGGGCTAACCCCGGAGCAACTGGGTTATGCGCTACGAGAGGGCAAACTGATTGAGGTAAACCATGAGCCGACTGCTGAAGACGTTACATAAAACCGCCAAGGACTTTGCTGACATTGGCCTAATCGACCCACATACCATGGGTGAATTCGACGTTGCGTGCTTACCACCCGTGAAGGACCATACAGCAGACCAGATTAAGAGGCTGCTCTTGGGTTGCCAAGCCAGCCAAGCTGTGTTTGCGACTAGCCCATCCACGGCGCAGAA
This sequence comes from uncultured Candidatus Competibacteraceae bacterium, assembly GCA_903879705.1. Taxonomy (GTDB): domain Bacteria; phylum Pseudomonadota; class Gammaproteobacteria; order Competibacterales; family Competibacteraceae; genus RXIV01. The sequence goes on from CAIRMO010000092.1 coordinate 8,860, forward strand.
GGTTGATCCATCCGGCAAAACCCGCATTAGCATTTTTATTGATGATGACATTCTTGCCGCCTTCAAATCCCGTGCGGAACAGAAAGGCCAGGGCTATCAAACGCTGATGAATGCTGCGTTGCGTACCGCCATTCAGCCGGAGGGAATGCCAGTGACGGTCGAAATGCTCCGCCGGGTATTGCGTGAGGAATTGCGAGTCGCGTAGCGGTTGGCTGTTAAGGAGAATTTTGCAACCATGTTGCACCGTCATTTAAACCATCAACAATTTACCCTGGCTGCGATTGATGATTGTATCGCTCGCGGCAAGCGGCGGGACTGGGCCGATTTACGGTGTGCGGCGCTGGCCGATCGAGCCGTGTTGGAAAAAGTGGTGCGGGTCTGTCGGGTGCATATCGCTGACGTTTACGCCCAGCGTTACCATTTTTGGATGCACTATGCCGAACGACACTTGGCCTGAATGGGAACGGGTACTGTCTGCAGCCGCCCATTTGCAGCGTATTTTGCCAGAGGCCGTGCTGGTGGGCGGCACCGCTTCGGCTTTGTACGCCAAACACCGTTTATCTACCGATGCTGATCATGTACTCGCTGATCTTTTGCCACCGAAATGCGGATCATCTTCCGCTGACATCGCGGTAAGCCTTGAGTAGTAGGGTTCAGTCCGAATTTTTGGTGTCGGTAATTTTGAACATTGTTTATTATTAAACCCCTCGGCTGAATATGCCTTGTCTCCAGACCGGGACAAAGGTTTCCTCATCTCTTTGATCCACAATAAAAATAATGGCTACGACAGACATTTCGCCCGTCGATAAAATTTTATCGCTTGTCAATTTTTTATGGCATTTTGGCCGAAATTAGCGTTCGTAGTGTGTACTATTTACTACCCACTAAGAATTAGCGATCCGTATTTTTTGTAAAAACAATCCGTTTTTAATGCAAAAATTTTTTCAAAAATCTCTTGACTATTTTTTGGTTATAGATAATCTACCAATTCGATTCGGGATAGTGACACACATGGGCTGGTTGCATTTACGCAACCTCAATTTTGGCTAGTTGTGAAGAAATGTCATTGGAGGCAATCATGAAATTCAACCGTCTTATGTCAACGGTTTTTGCTGCGAGCATTACTCTTTCCAGTAGTGTCGCATGGACTCAAGAGGACATCCCTGTTGAGAATTGGTCTTTACCTGGCACTCCATCGGCAGGCACACATTCCCTAATGGCTGCCGTTTCAAGTCAAAGCACTTTCATTCCGGTAACGCCATGCCGTGTCGCCGACACTCGTAATAGTGCAATTATGCAGGCAACTGAAATCCGCCTCTTCTCTGTCAGTGGGTCCGCATGCGGTGTGCCGGTGCTTATTCGCTGAATTTCACCGTCGTTCCGTCGGGGCCGCTCAACTACCTTACGGCTTGGCCAACCGGTTCAACCCAACCCACAGTTTCGACCCTCAACTCGCCGAATGGCGCTATTTTGGCCAACGCGGCGATTGTCCCGGCAAGCAATGGTTCCATTAATATCTTTGTGACTAATCAGACTCATGTGATTATTGACATCAATGGTTACTTCGATGCTGCCACCAAAATTTGTTCCGTCTTTATTGCTGCTAATTGGCGTGATAGCATTCAAGTTCCTCAGTCTTGGACGGCATCAAATTGTGTTGCCCACATGGCACCTCCCGTCGGGGCTGATAATTATCAATTAGGGTGTGTTTTTAGCAATTCGGTTTCATGGGGGGCGTATAACGGTGGCATACCTTCCCCTAATTGTGGTTGGTAGTCTGTAGATTTAACGAACCGCCCTTGGGAAACTGGGGCGGTTTTTTTACTGAGGAAATCCTACTGGAGTTATTTATGTAGCTATTGGTTCAGTGCCGATGGTAATGACCACGGCATTGCACGATGGTCAACACATCATTTTCCACACCATAAACCAGCCGGTTAGTATCATCAATCCGGCGCGACCAGTAACCCGACAGATCATGTTTGAGCGCCTCCGGTTTGCCGATCCCCGATAAGGGTTCCCGCTGAATTTCTTTAATCAGCAAATTGATCCGCGTTAGGATTGCCTTGTTGGTTTGTTGCCAATCAAGATAATCAGCCCACGCAATCTCGTGAAATTCAATCCTCATCGGATAACAACTCCCGTTCCTGCACATTCCGCCCATGCCTTATGTCATCAAGACACTGGCGAAGAATACTCCCGTTAGGTTCACGAAGCAGGAATGCGGTTTCATCCTCAGCCGCCGCAGCTTCCAATAGCGATTGATATTCAGCAATCGGGATAATGACAGAAACCCGCTCGCCAGCAGGATTGATCACGAATTGTGTAGCCATAAATTGGGTGCCTTTTGGTGGGTGGAATTGAGAATTGATTTCAGAACTGAGTCGGTAGGAACGAGAACCAAAGTTAGGGAGTAGGTCGGACACAGGACGTGCCGACCTTCACGCTCCAATCCCCTGAACCTGTCGGGCAACGCTACGCTTTTGCCCGACCTACCAAGGCTAACCAAGGCCAGTTGCGAGATTCGAATGCCCGGCGCACCCCACGCCGGGTTTTTTATTGCACACTCCGGCCTTGAGGAAACTTGCGGAGCGCATATTATCTAAAATAACGCTTCCCCGATCCAACCCGCACCGTGCCGCCATGAGTCAGGAACATTCCTTGCCTTCCGACGATCAAGACGATCAAGACCGCGACATCGCCGTAGCGACCGAGAAACCGGCGCTCAAGCAGCCGCCACTGTACAAGGTGATCCTGCTGAATGATGACTACACGCCGATGGATTTCGTGGTGCTGGTTCTCGAGCATTTCTTTCAGATGAGCCGCGAGCAAGCGACCCACATCATGCTGCACGTCCATACCCGTGGCCGGGGCATGTGCGGGATTTTCACCCGCGAGATCGCTGAAACGAAGGTGGCGCAAGTCAACGAGTTTTCCCGCCGCAATCAGCATCCGCTGTTATGTACAATGGAAGAAGCCTAAGTCCCTACCTTTCAGCAGCCGCTAACCCCCAGCGCGATTCGAGGTATCCGTTATGTTGAGCAAGGAACTGGAGTTTTCCATCAATCTTGCTTTCCGCCAGGCGCGGGACCGGCGCCATGAGTTCATGACCGTAGAGCATCTGCTGCTGGCCCTGCTGGACAATCCGGCAGCGGTCGAAGTGTTGCGGGCCTGCGGTGCCAACCTGGACTCACTGAAGCGGGAGCTGCAAATGTTCATCCGCGATCATACCCCGATGCTGAGTCCGGGTGACCCACGCGAAACTCATCCGACCCTGGGATTTCAGCGGGTGCTGCAACGGGCGGTGCTGCATGTGCAGTCCTCCGGGAACCGTGAAGTCACCGGAGCTAACGTGCTGGTCGCCCTGTTCGGCGAACAGGAGTCCCATGCCGTCTACCTGCTTAAGCAGCAGGAAATCAGTCGGCTGGACATGGTCAACTTCGTTGCCCACGGCATTGCCAAGATGGCCGACGACCAGGATGCCGTGTCCTCAGGCGATGAGCATGGCGAATCCCAACCGCAGCAGAACGTCAAGCCGCTGGAACATTTCGCCAGCAATCTCAATGAACTGGCCCGCAAAGGGCGGATTGATCCGCTGATTGGTCGCCGCGAGGAAATCGAGCGCACCCTCCAGATTCTCTGTCGCCGGCGCAAGAATAATCCGTTGTTCGTTGGCGAGGCTGGAGTCGGCAAAACCGCCATTGCCGAGGGTTTAGCGAAAATGATCGTCGATGGCGAAGTGCCGGAAGTGCTGCGCAACGCCACGATTTACGCCCTGGATTTGGGATCGCTGGTGGCCGGGGCCAAGTATCGCGGTGATTTCGAGAAGCGGTTGAAAGCGGTGCTGGCGCAGTTGCGCAAAGAACGCCACGCCATTTTGTTTATCGACGAGATTCACACCATTATCGGCGCCGGTGCGGCTTCGGGCGGGGTGATGGACGCCTCCAACCTGCTCAAACCAATGCTGGCTTCCGGCGAGATGAAGTGCATCGGCTCGACCACTTATCAGGAATATCGCGGCATTTTCGAGAAAGACCGGGCGTTAGCGCGGCGTTTCCAGAAAATCGACATCTCCGAGCCGAGCATTGAAGAGAGCTATCAGATTCTAAAGGGCCTGAAGTCCCGGTTCGAGGATCATCACGATGTGAAATACGCCGACAAGGCGTTGCGGGCGGCGGTGGATTTGTCAGCCCGCTACATCAACGACCGCCATTTGCCGGATAAGGCCATTGACGTGATTGACGAAGCCGGGGCCAGTCAGCGCCTGGTGCCGACCGCCAAGCGCAAGAAAGTCATCAACGTCATCGACATCGAAACCATCGTCGCCAAGATTGCCCGCATTCCGCCCAAGACCATCTCCTCATCCGATAAGGACGTGCTGCGTACTCTGGAGCGAAACTTGAAACTGGTGGTATTCGGCCAGGACGAAGCGATTGGCCATCTGACCACATCAATCAAGATGGCCCGAGCCGGGCTGGGCAATGAGCAAAAGCCCATCGGTTCGTTCCTGTTTGCCGGCCCGACCGGGGTCGGCAAGACCGAAGTCACCCGGCAATTGGCACGGGTGATGGGCATCGAGCTGATCCGCTTCGATATGTCCGAATACATGGAGCGGCACACGGTATCGCGGTTGATCGGTGCGCCGCCAGGCTATGTCGGCTTCGATCAGGGCGGGTTGCTGACTGACGCCATTCTCAAGCATCCCCACGCCGTATTACTGCTCGACGAGGTCGAGAAGGCCCACCCCGACGTATTCAACCTGCTGTTGCAGGTCATGGATCACGGCACTCTGACCGACAATAACGGCCGCAAAGCTGATTTTCGCAACGTGATCCTGGTGATGACCACCAACGCCGGCGCGGAACTGATGGAGCGATCCTCGATGGGCTTCACCGTTCAGGATCACAGCAGCGATGGTCTGGAGGCGATCAAGCGGGTGTTCTCGCCGGAATTTCGCAACCGGCTGGACGCCATTGTTCAGTTCAAGGCGCTGACCCCGGTCACCATTGCCCAGGTGGTCGACAAGTTCCTGATTGAGCTGGAAGCGCAACTCGAAGCGAAGAAAGTGACGGTCAGCGTGGACGATAAAGGGCGGGTGTGGCTGGCCGGGCGCGGCTACGATCCGAAGATGGGCGCACGGCCGATGGCACGGCTGATTCAGGAGAATATCAAGCGCCGGCTGGCCGAGGAATTGCTGTTTGGCCGGCTGGTCAACGGCGGCCACGTCATGGTGACGGTGCGCAATGGCGAGTTGCAGGTGGAGATCGCGGAGGAAGAAACGGCGATGACCACGCCATAGCCGTACATCGGGGACGGACGATCAGCGTCCCCGATAGACGATCCGGCCCTTGGTCAGATCGTAGGGGGTCAGTTCGACCTTCACTTTGTCGCCGGTCAGGATGCGGATGTAGTGCTTGCGCATCCGTCCGGAGATGTGAGCAGTCACGGTATGGCCGTTTTCAAGTTGCACCCGGAAGGTGGTATTGGGCAGGGTGTCAACGACGGTGCCCTCCATTTCAATATGATCTTCTTTCGACAAGGTCTTAATCCCTTTAATTTGGGCGATGACAGTGATTCAGAGGGCGCAACCTTAACCAAAATCCTGGAATGCGGCAAGTTGCGCCGATTCCCACTTTCCAGAAGGCGACCCCATGACCGCGCTGCCGATTCCCTCACCCTCCCAACCACTTGCAGCAACCGACTGGCCGGACCTGCCTCTGGGTCAAGACGATCCGCCCTACGACGACGGAATTCACATGGAAACCCCGCGCCACCCTTTTCAGATGGACCTGCTGATCGATGTGATGGATCCCTGGCTGGCAGCACGGGGCGATGGTTTCACTGGCGGCAATATGTTCCTCTATTACAGCCGGGTGCAGGTGCGCCACAATGCCTTTATCGGCCCGGATTTCTTCGTCGCGCTGGACGTGCCGCGTGGCGAGCGCAAAAGCTGGGTAGTCTGGGAACAGGGCAAGGGCAGGTAGCCCTGAGCCACCGGCCATTGATGCTGGAGGTCTCACCCGGCGTCAGGCAGCGGATGACCGGCATCGTCCAGCAGAATATCCGGCCATTCATCGCGGTAGATACGCCGTAAATCAATGATCGACCAGGGAATCAGGGTCAGCGCCGCCAGAATCCAGGCCAGTAAATGCCATTTCCAGCCTCCGCCAGGAATGAACGTAGCGATCACGATGAAAAAGCCGGTGATGCCATAAAACCGGTAGGCGGCCTGCTGAGTGTAGTGCCCGACTTTCGGGTCGGGATGATGGCGATTGAGGGCGTACACCAGCATCGAAGCGCCGAACCAGAAAATCAATAGCGGGAACGGCAGCAGGATCGCGACCAAGTTGCCATAATTCATCAGCGCCGCCGCTCGCCGGGCGGATGATCCGCGCGCGACCTTGCCGATCATGGTGTCTTCGCTGGATTCCAGAATGTGCATAATTAACGGCCTTTGCATGGGAAACAGGTGGTGAACAGGTTATTAACGGGCATCTTCGGAAAGCCGCCCGGCACTGTCAATCCGGGCGCATCGGCGATGATCGCAGTCGGAGCCGCTGGGTTGCAACGCCTGCTGTTGCCGCCAACTTGTCTGCTGTGCGGGGCCGATGGGGCGCTGGGCCGCGACCTGTGCGCTGGGTGCGCTGCCGATCTGCCGCGCAATCACACCGCCTGTCCAGGCTGCGCCATCCCGCTGGCGGGTAGTCAAAACGGATTCTGCGCCAAGTGCCAGGCGGAGCCTCGCAGCTTTGCCCGCACCTTTGCGCCATTCCGTTATCAGCCGCCGGTGGACTTTCTGATTCGCGGCCTCAAGTTCGAGGGCCGGTTGAGTCACGCCCGGTTGCTGGGCGAATTGTTCGCCGCCGCGCTGGCCGAACGCACTGAACCCTTACCGGACTGCATCATCCCGGTACCGTTGCACCCACGGCGACTGCGTGAGCGCGGTTTCAACCAAGCCCTGGAGCTGGCCCGCGCCGCCGCCGCCCGGTTCCGAATTCCGCTGCTGGCTACCGGGTTGCGCCGGGTTCGCTATACCACGCCGCAAACCCGGCTGGATGCCCACCACCGCCAGACCAACCCGCTGGGCGCCTTTGCGTCAGGCCGGTGGGAAATCAGGCTGCGGGTGGCGCTCATCGATGATGTGATGACCACCGGCAGTACGGTTGGGGAATGCGCGCGAGTGTTGCGAGCCGGTGGTGTAAACGAGGTCGAGGTCTGGGCGCTGGGCCGGACCGGTGCCAGCGTTTGAAATCTGATCGCCTGTGGTTCAGAAGATTCCGAGGATCTGGGGATCTTATCGCCGTTGAAACCCGAGTCCGCGCCCCCATAGCCGATAGCCCAGCAACATCGCCAATACTCCCCCGTACAGCAACGGCCCGCTCAGATCGGCCTTGACCTGCCACGCATAGTGCAACACGCCCAGCACCGCGATGGGATAAACCAATCGGTGCAACCGCTGCCAGTTGCGTCCCAACCGCTTCATCATCCTGTAAGTCGACGTGATCGCCAGCGGAATCAGCAGCAGGAATGCCGCAAAGCCGACGGTGAGATAAGGCCGTTTAACCACATCGGCAACAATCGCCGGCCAGTCGAAAAACTGATCGAAAACCAGATAGATGGCGAAATGCAGGCCGACATAGAAGAACGCAAACAGACCCAGCATTCGGCGGAATTGTTGCAATCGGTTCCAGCCGGTTAAGCGCCGAGCCGGAGTGATGGTCAGCGTCAGCAACAAAAACCGCAGGCTCCAGTCACCCGTGCGATGACTCAGCGTTTCCACTGGGTTTGCCCCCAACTGTCCCTGCCAGGCCAGCCCGCAGAGCCACACCAGTGGCAACAGGCAGGCAATAAAGATCAATGGCTTGGTGATCAATAACCGGCGACGGGCGAGATGCGGGTTCATGGCGGCAGGTTTTCCGGCAGGCACAAAAAAAAGCCGGAACTTGCGTACCGGCCAAAAGAACCACCAAAGGAGGATTGAAAAGCAACATTCAGTTGAATGTTGCAGCGCAGTATAAAAGGTTTGTTGCACTGCGTCAATACTTGCAGCGAAATCACCGGACCCCTTTTTATGCAATGGATTCAACGATTCAGTAGCACGATCTTGCCCATCTGTTCCGCCGCCAGCAGCCGTTGATGAGCGGCCATTGCGCGATCAAGAGGGAAAATTTGGTCGATCACCGGTTCAACCCGGTGGTCAGCGACAAAGCGCAACATCGCCGCAAATTCGTCGGGCGATCCCATCGTCGAGCCGATGACCCGCGCCTGGCGAAAAAACAGTCGCACCAAGTCCAGCCCAGGCGAATTGCCCGCCGTTGACCCGTACACTATCAACCGCCCGCCCGGCTTCAATACCGAGAAACAGCCCTTGAAGGCTGAGCCGCCGGTGCCGTCCACCACCACATCGACCCCACCGGTCAGTTTCGCCAACTGTTTATCCCAATCGTCCGCCCGGTAATTGACCCCGCCCGCCGCGCCCAGTTGTCGGGCCTGTTCGAGCTTGTGGTCATCGCCGCTGGTGACGAATACATGTGCGCCCAGCGCGACTGCCCACTTCAATGCAAAGGTCGCTACCCCGCCGCCGATGCCCGTCACCAATACCGTTTCGCCCGGCTGTGCTGCGCCCTGGGTCATCAGCGCCCGCCACGAAGTCAACCCGGCCAACGGGATCGCCGCCGCCTGTTCCCAGTTCAAATGGGCCGGTTTAGGAAATAGATGACCGGCAGGAACGCACAGGTATTCGGCGAAAGTTCCCGGATCAGGCATGCCCAAGACCCGGAAGGTGGCACTGGGAAAGATGGGATTAGCGCCCCAGTCGTAGGCCGGATAAATGACGACTTCCTGACCCAGCCAGTCCTGTCCCAACAAATCATCCGGGGCGACCGGGCCAATTTTATCGACGACGCCGGCCCCGTCAGAACCGGTGGTGCAAGGCAAGCGGAGGCCTGGATATTGGCCGAGCGTGATCCAGACATCGCGGCGATTCAGGGCCGAGGCCTGGAGACGCACCCGTACCTGACCGGGACCGGGTTCCGGGATTGCCCTTTCTTCAATTTGCACCTGATCGGGACCGCCGAGTTGGCGGAGAATGACGGCTTTCATGGAGTGACTTCCTGGTGAATTGAAAAGTTATTTGCAAGAAAAGCCGGGCGGGGAACGCCGGCCGTTATTCACTTCCCGCCAAAATGGTCTACGGTTAGCGGGTAAGTCTAGTTTGACCGGGCACGCCGCGCCGGGGAGACTTCCGAGGCGGGTGCCGCCCGCCGCTCCCAGCGTATGCCCGACAACCGCATACTTGAACCCTGTATCGGGACCCCGCGCTCCGGCGCGGGTGCCTCCCGCCACCAGAGACGACGAAGAAGAGAATCTGATGACTGATAGCCCAATCAATATGACTCGCCCGCTGGACCTGACGCACGAGAAGCACAACGTCGGTCCGCAGCGTATCCAGCGGCCGCTGTATGCCGATTTGCTCCCGACCTGCAATAACGCCTGTCCAGCGGGCGAAAATATCCAGGCCTGGCTGACCCACGCGCAAGCCGGGCGGTTTAGGGAAGCCTGGCAAAGCCTGACCGAGAATAATCCGTTTCCGGCAATTCACGGCCGGGTGTGTTACCACCCCTGCGAAACCGCCTGCAATCGAGGCCATCTGGATTCCTCGGTCAGTATCCACGCCGTCGAACGCTTCCTCGGCGATCTGGCCTTGCAGGAAAACTGGCAATTTGAAACCACCACCACCCCGGCCAGCGGCAAACGGGTGTTGGTGGTCGGCGCGGGCCCCAGCGGTCTGTCCGCGGCCTACCATCTGGCGCAACTCGGCCATGAGGTCGAGGTTCACGAGGCCGGGCCAATGGCGGGCGGAATGATGCACTTTGGCATCCCGTCCTACCGGCTGCCCCGCGACGTGCTGGATGCCGAGGTCAAGCGAATTGAGAACATGGGCGTTAAGATCGTTCTCAATCACCGGGTTGATGATCTCGTAGCCGAGAAAGACGACGGTGATTTTGATGCCATCTTCATCGCGGTCGGCGCCCACATCAGCAAGCGCACCGATATTCCTTCCCGCGACGCCGGCAAGATGCTGGATGCGATCAGCTTCCTCAAGGATGTCGAGGCAGGTAACGCCCCGAAACTGGGCCGGCGGGTGGCGATTTATGGCGGTGGCAACACCGCGATGGATGCGGCCCGGGTCGCCAAGCGCTTGGGATATGAACCGCTGATCATCTATCGCCGCGACCGCGCTCACATGCCGGCCCACGATTTCGAGGCGACCGAGGCGCTGGAGGAGGGAGTCAAGATTCACTGGCTGCGCACCATCAAGAACATCACCGAGACCACTTTTACGGTTGAAATCATGGAGGTGGACGACAAGGGCCGGCCCCGCCCAACCGGGCAGTTTGAAACGCTGGAAGCCGACGCCTTGATCATGGCGCTCGGCCAGGATGTCGATACCAGCTTTATGCACAAGATGCCCGGCCTGCAATTCAAGGAAGACGGGGTGGTGATCGTCAACGAGCAGATGATGACCGGTTGTCCGGGACTGTTTGCCGGTGGCGACATGGTGCCGTCCGACCGCACGGTGACGATCGGGGTCGGTCACGGCAAGAAAGCGGCCCGCAATATCGACGCCTGGTTGCGCGGCGAATCCTACGTCAAGCCGCGCAAGCATGATCTGGCGACCTTCGACAAACTGCACGTCTGGTACTACACCGACGCGACCCAGCGCCCGCAAGGCCATCTCGACATCAAGGGCCGCCAGAGCAGCTTCAAGGAAGTGGTGGAAGGTCTGAGCCAGAAAGCGGCCCTGTATGAGGCCAAGCGTTGCCTGTCCTGTGGCAACTGCTATGAGTGCGACGGCTGTTTTGGGGCCTGCCCCGAAGACGCGATCATCAAGCTGGGGCCGGGCAAGCGCTACCGCTACGACTATGATCTCTGCACCGGCTGTGCGGTGTGCTTCGAGCAATGCCCCTGCCATGCCATCGAGATGATCCCGGAACCGGCGACGGCGGGCTAAGGCGAATCACCGGAATTTCACCGCCCGCCGTCTGTGCGGGCCAGATTAAACAAAAGAGAAGCCTAATGACTGAACGGCAAGTCACTACCATTGACGGCAACGAGGCTGCGGCCTACGTCGCCTATCGGGTTAATGAAGTTTGCACTATTTATCCCATCACTCCGTCCTCGACGATGGCCGAACTGGCGGATCAATGGGCGGCGGAGGGCGTGAAGAATATCTGGGGCACGGTCCCGCTGGTCATGGAAATGCAGAGTGAAGGCGGCGCGGCGGGCGCGGCGCATGGCGCGTTGCAGACCGGGGCGTTGACCACCACGTTCACGGCCTCGCAGGGTCTCATGTTGATGATTCCCAACATGTACAAGATCGCTGGTGAACTGACTTCGGCGGTATTTCACGTCGCGGCCCGCTCGCTGGCGACCCAGGGATTGTCAATCTTCGGCGACCATCAGGACGTGATGGCGGTACGGCCCACCGGCTTCTGCCTACTGGCCTCGAATTCGGTGCAGGAAGCCCACGATATGGCGCTGATCGCCCAGGCCGCGACCCTGGAAGCACGGGTGCCGTTTATCCACTTCTTCGATGGTTTCCGCACCTCGCACGAAGTCAACAAGCTGACCCTGCTGACCGATGACGAAATCCGGGCGATGATCCAGGATGACCTGGTGCTGGCCCATCGCGCCCGCGCCCTGAATCCGGATCGCCCGTTCATTCGTGGCACCGCCCAGAATCCCGATACCTATTTCCAGAGCCGCGAGACGGTCAATCCGTTTTACGTCAAGGTGCCGGGCATCGTGCAGGCAGCGATGGACAAGTTCGCTGGCCTGACCGGGCGTCGCTATAACCTGTTCGATTACTTCGGCGATCCGGCGGCGGATCGGGTGCTGGTGATCATGGGGTCCGGCGCGGAAGCCGCCTGTGAAACTGCCGCCTGGCTCAACCAGCGCGGCGAAAAGGTCGGGGTAGTGCAGGTTCATTTATACCTGCCGTTGTCAGCCAGTGCGTTCCTGGCGACACTGCCTCCCAGCGTCAAAGCCATTGCGGTGCTGGATCGCACCAAGGAACCGGGTGCCGGCGGCGAGCCGCTGTACATGGAAGTGGTCAATACCCTGTTCGAGGCCCAGGCGACCGGGACATTGCCCACTGCGGTGCTACCACGGGTGATTGGCGGTCGCTACGGATTGTCGTCCAAGGAATTTACTCCGGCGATGGTCAAGGCGGTGTTTGATGAACTGCGGAAAGATCAGCCCAAGAATCATTTCACCGTCGGCATCACTGACGATGTGACCTTCACCAGTCTGGATGTCGATCCGAACTTCATCATCGAGTCCGATCAAGTGGTGCGGGCGATGTTTTTCGGTTTGGGTGCGGATGGCACGGTCGGGGCGAACAAGAATTCGATCAAGATCATCGGCGACGACCCGGAGTTTTACGCGCAGGGCTATTTCGTCTACGACTCGAAAAAATCCGGGTCACAGACCGTTTCCCATCTGCGTTTTGGCCCCGATCCGATCCGCTCGTCCTATCTGGTGCAATCGGCCAATTTTATCGGCTGCCACCAGTTCAATTTCCTCGATCGCGGCGATGTGCTGAAACGGGCCGCGCCGGGCGCGATTGTGCTGCTCAACACCAGTCCGCATGAGCCGGAAGAAGCCTGGGATCGGCTACCGCGCCCGGTGCAGGACGAGATCATCGCCAAGAAGCTGGAGGTCTACGGAATCAACGCCGAAAAGGTCGCGCGCGACAACGGCATGGGGACGCGGATCAACACCATCATGCAGACCTGTTTCTTCGCTATTTCCAAGGTGCTGCCCCGCGACAAGGCGATTGACAAGATCAAGTATTCCATCAAGAAAACCTACGCCCGCAAGGGTGACGAGGTGGTGAAGAAGAACTTTGAGGCGGTCGATAACACCCTGATCAATCTGCGACAAATCGCGGTGCCCGCCTTGGCGACCAGCACCCGGCAATTGCCGCCGGTTGTTCCGGCTGGGGCACCGGACTTTGTGCAACGGGTCACGGCGATGATGATGGCCGGACGCGGCGATGAACTGCCGGTCAGCGCCCTGCCGATTGATGGCACTTACCCCAGCGCCACGACGCAATGGGAAAAACGCAACATTTCGACCTTCGTGCCGATCTGGGAGCCGAATATCTGCATCCAGTGCGGCAATTGCAGCATGGTTTGCCCGCATGGCGTGATCCGCTCCAAGTTCTATCACGACGCCAGTCTGGAAAAGGCTCCGACGGCATTCAAGCACGCACCGATTGATGCTCGGGGCTTCCCGGATATTCGCTACACGTTGCAGGTTTATCTGGAAGACTGCACCGGCTGCGGGCTGTGCGTCGAAGTCTGCCCGGCCAAGAGCAAGGAACAGACCGGTCGCAAGGCGATCAACATGGCGCTCAAGGAACCGGTGCTGGAAGCGGAACGGGCCAACATCGGCTTCTTCGAGGCCTTGCCGGAAGTGGATCGCGGGCGGGTGGACTTCTCCACGGTGCGCGGGGTGCAATTCCTGCCGCCGCTGTTCGAGTTCTCCGGGGCCTGCTCCGGCTGCGGCGAGACGCCGTATGTGAAATTGCTTTCGCAACTGTTTGGCGACCGGTTGCTGGTGGCGAATGCGACCGGTTGCTCGTCGATTTATGGCGGCAACTTGCCCACGACGCCGTGGGCAGTGAATCACGAAGGCCGTGGCCCGGCTTGGTCCAACTCGTTGTTTGAGGACAATGCCGAATTTGGGCTGGGTTTTCGCCTGACCGCCGACAAACATCTGGGCTATGCCCAGGAACTGTTGCGGGCGCTGGCGGACAAGATTGGCGCAGATTTGGTGGACGAACTGATCAGCGCTGAACAGATCACCGAGACCGATATTCGTCGCCAGCGTGGCCGGCTTGCCGAATTGAAACAGCGGTTATCGGATATTGCGGATCCCCGCGCCCGGCAACTGCTGGCGGTCGTGGATCAGATGGTGCGGCGCAGTGTCTGGATCGTCGGCGGTGACGGCTGGGCTTATGACATTGGTTCTGCCGGGGTCGATCATGTGCTGTCCACCGGACGCGATGTGAATATCCTGGTGATGGATACCGAGGTCTATTCCAACACCGGCGGCCAGATGTCCAAATCGACCCCGATGGGCGCGGTCGCCAAGTTCGCGGCGGCGGGCAAGCAGGTCGGCAAGAAGGACATCGCCATGCAGGCGGTCTCCTACGGCAATGTCTATGTGGCGCGGATTGCCTTGGGTGCCAATCCACAGCAGGCGTTGCTGGCGTTCCGCGAGGCCGAGGCCTATGACGGGCCGGCGCTGATTCTGGCCTACAGCCACTGCATCGCCCACGGCATCAACATGCAGCGCGGACTGGATCAGCAGCATCTGGCGGTGGAATGTGGGCATTGGCCGTTGTTCCGTTACAACCCGGCGGTGCGGGAATCGAACGAAAATCCGTTCATTCTCGATTCGCCGCGCCCGAAGATCCCGCTTAAGAAGTACGCCTACAACGAGATGCGTTACAAGGTGCTGGCGCACACCAACCCGCAGGAGGCCGAACATCTGATGGATCTGGCGCAACAGGCGATCAACCGGCGCTGGACCATGTATGAAGACATGGCGGCCCGCAGTGGCGACACCTTCCATCCGACGTTCAAGCCGTAACCACCCTCATCCCCAACCCCTCTCCCGCTGGCGGGCGAGGGGAGTACATGGGCTAAAGGCCACCGGTTACTGATTGGCATCCTGCACCGAGTTAAAGTTAAGGAATGATCATGGATTTAAGAACGACTTATATGGGGATGGAGCTGAAACATCCCATCGTGGCGTCATCGTCGCCGTTGGCGGGGAGTGTCGCCAACATCAAGCGTCTGGAAGATGCCGGCGCGTCTGCCGTGGTGCTGTTTTCGCTGTTTGAAGAGCAGTTGAAGCACGACAGCGCGGCGATGGAACACCTGATGACCGCCGGGACCGAGAGTTTTGCCGAGTCACTGAGTTATTTTCCCGAGGTGGACGACTACACAGTGGGTCCCGATACCTATCTGGATCTGCTGCGGCGTTCGTCAGCGGCAGTGGATATTCCGGTGATTGGCAGCCTGAACGGCATCACCAACACCGGCTGGATTGAATATGCCCAGTTGATGCAGCAGGCTGGCGCGAGGGGGATCGAGCTGAATATCTATTACATCCCCGCCGATCTGACCACCAGTGGCCGCGAGGTCGAAGATCGCTATCTGGACATTGTGAAGGCGGTCAAGGCTGCGGTGACGGTGCCGGTCGCGGTCAAGCTCAGTCCGTTCTTCAGCGCGATTGGCGCGATGGCGAAGTCACTGGATGACGCCGGGGCCGATGCGCTGGTGCTGTTCAACCGCTTCTATCAGCCGGATTTTGATCTGGATCGGCTGGAAGTCGCGCCAAACCTGCATCTCAGCACCCCGGATGAAATTCGCCTGCCGCTGCTGTGGATCGCGGTGCTGTACGGCAAGCTGCGGGCCTCGCTGGGCGCAACCCGGGGCGTGCATACCCCGATTGAAGTGGTGAAGTATCTGATGGCGGGGGCCGATGCGGTGATGACCACTTCAGCGCTGCTCAAGAATGGCATCAGTTACATTTCGATCCTGCGCGATGGCCTGAAAACCTGGATGGAGATTCATCAATATGAATCGGTCGCGCAAATGAAGGGGTCGATGAGTCAGCAGAATGTAGCCGATCCGACGGCCTTTGAGCGGGCCAATTACATCAAGACCTTGGAGAGCTACAAGGGCAATTACACCTGATCGGGCAACCGCTCAGACCGCTTGATTGACCTCGGTTATTCGCTTGGAGGTCTTGAGGGATCGCAAGAAGCGATCCTTTTTTTGTGGGTATCGATCACCCCACTGCCGCTAACCCTTGACTGGCCGCTTGCCCAATTTGCGCTGCAAGGTGCGGCGGTGCATGTTCAATTGCCGGGCAGTGGCGGAGATGTTGCCGTCGTTGTCGTGTAGCACTCGCTGAATATGCTCCCACTCCAGCCGGTTGATGCTCAATGGCCGGGCATTGATGGGCATGGCCGGATCGCCGCCGTTCACTGCAAATGCCGCCAGAATTTGATCGGCATCGGCGGGTTTGGGCAGGTAATTCAGTGCACCGAGCTTGATCGCCTCGACCGCCGTAGCAATGCTGGCATAGCCGGTTAACACGACGATGCGGATCGCCGGCTCCACTGTCAGCAGCTCCGGGATCAGCATCAGCCCGGAATCGCCCGCCAAGTTTAAATCCAGTACCACATATTCGGGTGGATCGGCTTGGGCGATTTGCAAGGCGGTGGTGCTGGTGTGCGCGGTGCTGACCGCGAAGCCGCGCCGGGTCAGGGCTTGCGCCAGCACCCGGCAAAAGGTCGCATCATCATCCACCAGCAGCAGGCTGGAACTCTCGGCGGTGATGTCATTGCCGTTCACGATGCCGCGCCCAGTAGTGCGGGCAGATCAATCCGGGCGCAGGTTCCGCCGCGCTGATCACGGTGCAGACTGACCTGTCCGCCCAACCGTTCCAGGGTCGCATTGGCAAGGAGCAGGCCAATGCCGGTGCCGTCCTCCTTGGTGGAAAAAAACGCCTCGCCGCTCCGGTTCACCGCTTCCGGAGACCAGCTCTGACCCTGATCACGAATTTCAATCACCACCCGCTGGGCATCCCAGTGTCCCTCCAGACAGATTCCATCCGGGCTGGCGTCAGCGGCATTGTTGAGCAGGTTGATTAAGGTCTGACCGATGGCTTGCGGTGCAGCGATCCCCGGCGGCGGCGCTGTTCCGGGGCAGCGTACCTGCAAGGCAACCTGTGGGCGCAGCAGTTGCCAGCGACAGCGGGTCTGTTCCAGCAGCACATCCAGCGGTTGCACCGACTCCCGGTCGGCAGCCAGATGGGCGCTTTTGAGCAGTTCGCTGAGGATCGCCCGGCAGGCGTCCACCTGTTGCCGCAAGGTGTTCAGATCAGCACACAACCCGGTATCGCCGCCGTGGCTGTATTCCATTTCCCGCGCCAGCACTGCAATGGTCGAGAGCGGCGTTCCCAGTTCGTGAGCGGCCCCGGCGGCAAACAGCCCCAGCGCCAAAATCTGTTCATCCCGCAAGGCTTGCTCACGCAATTCGGCGACTTGCCGATCCCGCTCACGCAGGGCTGTTGCTAACCGCGCCACGAATCCGGCAATCAACAGGGCGCTGATCACGAACACCAGCCACATTCCCCACAGGTGGGCCTGAAAGCCGTGGCCATGCCCACTCAACATTCCCGGCAAGGGCCGGTAATAGAACATCAGCACGGTATACGTCGCTACGGTGACCACGGTCGTCGCCCACACCTGCCGGACGGGCAGCAGGATCGCGGCAGTGATCAGCGGCAGCAGCAGCAGCGAAACAAAGGGATTACTGGCACCGCCGCTAAAAAACAGCAGCAGGGCCAGCATCAGGATGTCCAGTTGCAAATAGGCAAACAGCTCGCCGGGGGTGACCCGCCGCCGATGCCGGGCAGCCCGTTGCAACCCGGCAAACACCAAGATCCCCCAGCCCAGAAACAGCGCCACCGGCCAGCCGGGCGGGGGCGGCGGCGGTGTCAGGCTAAATTGCAGCCAGAACAGCATGGCGCATGGCCCCACCACAACCAGGATGCGGAGCAGTAGCAGGCGGTGCAAGTCGATCATCGAGCGGATTCCAATCATTGCGGAGGTGAATCGGGGATGCAGTGTAGCGATCTACCGGGTCGGGTGAATGCGGCAATTTGTCGCATTTTCAGCGGACTCAGGGTGCTTTAGGATGATTTGGATCGATTGAAGCCACTGGCTTCGTCACGATGGCTGATCGCCGCATCCTTGTTCCTCGGAGAATAGTTCATGGTTCATCCTCGCCCATTACGGTTTTCGTTTCCGCTTCGCGCCACCGTGCTGGCCGGTGCGGCCCTGACTTTGCTGGTCGGCTGTGGCGGCGATGACGGTCCCGGCGACCGGCAGGTCAGCGTGCAGTTTGCGGGGCAGGTCAACGGTCAGGAGTTGGTCTGCGGCAAGACCTATTCCAATGTGGGCTTGGGTCAACCGGGGACTTATCAGGTCAATGACTGGCGTTTCTATGTCCACGATGTGGCGCTGGTTCGCGCCGATGGTAGCCGCCAGACCGTGGCCCTGAATCAGGATGGCGCTTGGCAATATCAGAATGTCGCTCTGCTGGATTTACGCAAGAATTGCGGCAGTGGCGCATTGCCGACTAATGCGGTGACGGCAGGCACCGTGCCTAATGACAATTACTCCGGCATCTGCTTCAAGGTCGGGGTGCCCTTCAGCCTTAATCATATTAACGATGCCACCGCGCCGTCACCGCTGAATAACACCGGGATGTTGTGGAACTGGCAAGGTGGACGCAAATTCATCCGGGTGGATGGTTTTGGCAATCCGGGCAGTGTCGATGGTGCGGTGGCCTTTGTCGTTCATCTGGGCAGTACCGGTTGTCCGGGACCGGGCGCTAATTCGCCGCCGACTGCGGCGTGTACTTATCCCAATGTTGCCGAGTTCTGTCTGGATAATTTCAACGCGGATCAGGATCGGGTGGTGATGGATATGGGCAAGGCGCTGGCCGGGTCGAATGTGGCGCTCAATACCGCCAATACCGCCTCGGGTTGCATGTCCGGCAATGCCGACCCGGAGTGCATTCCGATCCTGCCGCGCCTGAATCTCGATTTCACCTACGTGGCCGGAGCGGGCGCGACGCCGGAAAAATACCCCAAAGTAATTCCGCCAGTGCTGTTCAGCGTGGGCAAACCGTAACCATGCGCGGGAACTGGGGTTGGTTGCTGCTGTTGAGTGTGCTGATGACGTGTTGCGGCGGTGGCGGCGGTGGCGATAGCGGTGATGACGAGCCAGAGCCGCCGATCGGCAATGCCGGTTATCAATGGTCGCTGCCGTCCGGTTTCCCGAAGCCTAATGAGGCCGCGGATAACCCGCTGACCGCAGCCAAAGTGGAGTTGGGCCGCCATTTGTTTTACGACCGGCGGATGTCGGTGAATCAGACCACCGCCTGCGCGACCTGCCATTTACCGGAGCGGGCGTTTAGCGACGGGCGGATGACCGCGATGGGCGCAACCGGCGAGGCCCATCCGCGCAATGCGATGAGCCTGACCAATGTGGTCTATAACGCCACCCAGAACTGGGCTAATCCGATCCTGACCACCCTGCACGCCCAAGGCTTGATCCCGATGTTTGGCGAGTTTCCGCTGGAACTGGGCTGGAGCGATCACGAAGCGGAAATTCTGGCCCGGTTCCGCAGCGATCCCCAGTATCCGCCCCTGTTCGCCGCTGCTTATCCGGGTGAAGCCGATCCGGTCAATGCCGACCGGGTGGTGAAAGCCATTGCTGCGTTCGAGTCGATCCTGATTTCGGGCAACTCCCCCTATGACCAGGCGACTTTCCAGGGCAATAGCAACGCGATGAGTGCGGCGGCGCGGCGCGGTCAAGAGTTGTTCTTTTCCGAGCGGATGGAATGTTTCCACTGCCACGGCGGGTTTAACTTCAGCCAGTCGGTCAGCCATGCCGGCACGACGATTACCCAGCGGGACTTTTTTAACAACGGTCTCTATAACATTGGCGGGACTGGCGACTATCCGCTGGATAACCGGGGGCTGTGGGAATTTACCCAGCGGCCAGCCGACATGGGGCGGTTCCGGCCACCCACCTTGCGGAATATCGAATTGACTGCGCCCTATATGCACGATGGCTCCATTGCGACTCTGGAAGAAGTCATCGGCCATTATGTCCGGGGTGGGCGGCTAATCAGTGAAGGACCATTCGCCGGCGACGGGGCCAAAAATCCGTACAAGAGTGAACTGATCCTGCGCTTTACCCTGAGTACCTTGGAAAAGCAGGACGTGATCGCCTTCCTGCACAGCCTGACGGATTGGACTTTCGTTTGCGATCCTCGTTTTGCTGACCCCTTCGGTAATTTCCCCCGACCCGCCCGCTGCAATTGAATAGTTTTGGAGAGACGGATATGGCTCATCGATCTTGCGGTTCTGTCTGGCGCTATGTGTTGATCAGCGGCGCTCTGGCGGTTAGTTGTGGGTTACCGCTGCCGTTGTTGGATAACGACCTGACCCTGCCGGTAGCCCAAGCGCATCATGGTGGCGGGGGTGGAGCCAGTGGCGGCGGGGGTAGTAGCGGCGGCAAAGGCGATGGGTTCAAAAAGCCGGATCAGCCCAGCGAAGGTCAAGGCAAAGGTGGGCGTGGCGTAGAGGGTCTCAAGCCATGATCGGGCGGTTGGCTGGTTTATGGGTGTTGTTCCCGACCGTGGCTATGAGTTGTGGTTGTGCGACGCTGGAATCGGCGGCTGATGCCAAGGCCAACAGTTACGGCGTTGCAGTCTATGCGCCCAGTACCCAAGACTGGCGGCTGCGCTGGCAGGCGACCACGTCCCAACTCGCGCAACAACGGGCCTTGCAAGAGTGCGCGGTCGCCGATTGTCGGGTAGTGCTGGAATTTGGGCCGGGGCAATGCGGGACCTTGGCGCTGGGTCAAGGCGGGATTGGGGTTGGGCGGGGCGAAACACCAGCGGTGGCGGAAACTGCTGCTCTCGACGATTGCCGGCGCACCACTCAAGGTTGTCGAGTGGCTCCGGCGGAGTGTAATCGTTGACCGGAAGCTATAGGCATCCTAAGCCGGTTGTAGAGAGGTAGCACGGGCAAGGAGCCCGTGCTACGATAAATTCCACAACTCAAATCGGATTCCCAATGGATTGCTTTGAGTTTAATCGTGACGATATCCACTGAATCACTACTCGCTCAAGCACAAACCGACGCTGATCAGGCGTTCAGTCCTCATCCGGATCGGCCAGCAGATCGTCCTCATCGCTGAATTCCTTATCTTCCTCCTCCTCCTCATCCTCTTCTTCATCCGGATCATCCGCCTTGATCACATCGAACGGCCCAGACTCATCCTCCGGGGTTTCAATGGCTTCAATCGCCAGGTCGTACCAGTCGTCCAGGTCCAGTTCTTCCACTTCGCCATCGAAATACTGGATTTCGATGGTATGGGCGTCCTCATCCAAGGCAACCACCTTGAAATCATTGCCAGTTTCCTGATTGCGGTACCAATTGCCGATGATGGGATCCACATCGCTCATGACTGATCTCCTGCTTCGGATAGGGGGCGAGCCTCTTGGTGATTCTGACCCGACTTTTGCTATGATGCAGATCAAAGACTTAACTTTTAGACAGCCTCTAAAACGCCTTAGCAAGACCAAAGGTCTGGATGAAGTCAACGATCCGATCCTGCAACACAACCACTTGTTATCAAAGGATAATTTAGAGGAGGAAAAAAGCAGTTCAGCCGCCCTCGCGCCGCGATGCCCGTTTGCGATCTTGCTCCAGCAACAGCTTTTTCCGCAGCCGGATCGCTTTGGGGGTGACTTCAACCAGTTCATCATCGTCGATGAACTCCAGCGCCTGCTCCAGACTCAGCCGCACCGGCGGGGTCAGCAGGATATTCTCGTCGGAGCCGGCGGCGCGGATATTGGTCAGTTGTTTGGCCTTAAGCGGATTGACCACCAGATCATTGGCGCGAGCGTGAATGCCGACGATCATCCCCTCGTAAACCTCATCGCCGGGGCCAACCATCATCCGCCCGCGTTCCTGCAAGTTGAACAGCGCATAACCCAGCGCCTTGCCGGCCCCGTTGGCAATCAGAACGCCGTTCAGCCGCGCCCCAATCGCGCCTTTTTTCATTGGGCCATAACGATCAAAGACGTGATAAATCAGGCCGGTGCCGGAGGTGGTGGTCAGAAATTCGGTCTGGAAGCCGATCAAGCCCCGCGCCGGAATCCGGTAATCCAGTCGCACCCGGCCTTTGCCGTCGGGTTGCATATCCAGCAGATCGCCGCGCCGTTCACCAAGTTTTTCCATCACCGCCCCCTGATGTTGCTCCTCGACATCCACGGTCAATTGTTCGTAAGGTTCTTCCCACTCGCCGCTCACTTCCCGCACGATCACTTCCGGGCGGGACACGGCCAGTTCATAGCCCTCACGGCGCATGTTTTCGATCAGGATCGACAGATGCAGCTCACCGCGCCCGGACACCTTGAACTTGTCGGGATCGTCGCCTTCTTCGATCCGCAGCGCCACGTTGTGGATGATTTCCCGGAACAGCCGCTCACGGATCTGCCGGCTGGTGACGTATTTGCCCTCGCGCCCAGCGAACGGCGAGGCATTAACCTGAAAAGTCATGCTCATAGTCGGTTCATCGACTTTGAGCGGCGGCAGCGACTCCACCGCGCTGGGATCACAAATCACGTCGGAAATGCCCAGCCCATCAATGCCAGTGAAGGCGATGATGTCGCCGGCAGAGGCATCGGGGAATTCGATGCGATCGAGACCCTGAAAGCCGAGAATCTGCAACATCCGCCCGGTGCGACGGTTGCCTTGGTGGTCGAGAATAACCACCGGGGTGTTGGTCTTCACCTTGCCCCGCCGGATCCGGCCAATGCCGATGACGCCGACGTAACTGTTGTAGTCGAGCGAACTGACCTGCAACTGAAACGGGCCGTCGGGATCAACCGCGGGTGGTTTGACCTGCTGGATCACGGTTTCAAACAGCGGTGTCATATCGCCGGAGCGCACACTGTCGTCCAGCCCGGCGTAGCCATGCAGCGCCGAGGCATAGATGACCGGGAAATCGAGTTGCTCCTCGGTCGCGCCCAACCGGTCGAACAGATCGAAGGTGCGATCCAGCACCCATTGCGCACGAGCGCCGGGCCGGTCAATCTTGTTGATGACCACGATGGGGCGAAACCCCATCGCGAAGGCTTTCTGCGTCACGAAGCGGGTTTGCGGCATCGGGCCGTCCACCGCGTCCACCAGCAGCAGCACCGAATCGACCATCGACAGCACCCGCTCCACCTCGCCGCCAAAATCGGCATGGCCGGGTGTATCGACGATGTTGATGTGGTAGTCGTTCCAGTACAGGGCAGTATTCTTGGCGAGGATGGTGATGCCGCGTTCTCGCTCCAGGGCGTTGGAATCCATCACCCGTTCGACGGGCGTCCCCCGGGCGCTGAGGGTGCCGGACTGTTGCAGCAGTTTGTCTACCAGCGTGGTCTTGCCGTGATCCACATGGGCGATAATGGCGATGTTGCGAAGTTTTTCGATCACGATTGGGGTCTACAGGTCTGAAACGGGCGACACATTATAACCAAGCCGAACGATTTGGCTTGACGTTATGCCGGTTAAAACGACAAAGCCCCATGAACGGGGCTTTGGCTGGATGATGGCCCGAAGCTTGTTATTATTCGTCGGCTCTCTTGACCATCGTGGCTTGCGGACCCTTGGGACCCACCTTCACGTCAAATTCGACTTTCTGGTTTTCCGCCAGGGTTCGGAACCCTTTGCCCTCAATCACCGAGTAGTGAACGAACACGTCGCTGCTACCGTCTTCGGGGGCGATGAAACCGAAGCCCTTGGCTTCGTCAAACCACTTTACAGTGCCAATTTGCATTAACGCCAAACCTCAAAGCTAAAAATTTGCCTCTTGCCGAGTTCGCTGACTTTGCTTAATCAACTCCAGCATAAGCAGGGAACCGGCGCTGGGTATCGGGAAGTCTATGACGTTCACCCGCGCCGGAAAGTACGTCAAAGCCAGGTCTTCTGCAAGCAAATTTTATCCTCTTCTAAATTTTCCTGCGGTAACGAGGGGCCGTGGTATAGGACTGGATCGTTGCTTTCACCCAATCCTTACCACCTATGAGTTCCTTGCAACCATCCAGACGCAATAGAAGGGAGGTAGGGAGGTAAGGGCTGTTGCATTTGAAGCTCTACTACCTGCTGGATATAGTAAGAGTTTGGGGTTTTCGGTCAGACACTGAATATCGTGTCGAATACAGCCCGGCATCCGCCCGGCCCGCAGCGCAGCGGTTGATGACCGTCGGCATCGGGTGCGTCGGCATCAACATTGTTGTAGCCTGCGAAATTCGCTTTGGCCTGATCATTTTCCCGGGTGCCGGGACTCACCGTTGAAAACTGGCTGATAACCGATGCAGGATCAACTAATTACCATCTTTATCACCTTTCTGGTGGTGCTTGACCCGATTGGGATTGCGCCGCTGTTCGTGGCGCTGACTCGCGGCGGCAGTGACCGCTATCGCCGGCGCATGGCCCTGAAAGGCGTCGGCATCGCCACGCTGATCCTGTTTCTTTTCGTCTTCACCGGCGATGCACTGCTGCGCTTTCTCGGCATCAGCCTGGCCGCGTTTCGGCTCAGCGGCGGCGCATTGTTGTTCCTGCTGGCGATTGACATGGTCTTCGCTCGTCCGTCCGGGCTGCGCTCGGCAACGGTGCGGGAACAGGAAGAGGCGCAATACCGCGAGGATATTTCGGTTTTCCCGCTGGCTTTTCCCCTGCTGGCTGGCCCCGGCGCTCTGACCACCATCCTCCTCACGACCAGTAACATTCACCTTCGCGCCCAGCCCGCGTTATTCGCCGGCCTGTTGGGCGTACTGCTAGCGGTGCTTTTGCTGACGCTGCTGTGCCTGCTGCTGGCTCCGCAACTGATGCGGTTGATCGGCCAAACCGGTGCCAATGTCATTGACCGGCTGCTAGGCGTGATTCTGGCGGCGCTGGCGGTGCAGTTCATGCTCGAAGGGCTGCGCACCGGCCTGCTCAACGGCTGACGGTTACCTCCCATGACTGGCCTGATTCTGCGGATCGCCATTCCCTCGCCGCTCTACAAAACCTTTGATTATTTGCCGCCGCCGGGTTGCGATCCCGCAACCTTGCGCCCCGGCGTCCGGGTGCGGGTCCCGTTCGGACGACAACGGGTGGTTGGCTTCCTGCTGGAACTCGCCGATCACACCGCGCTTGATCCGGCCTTGCTGCGCCCGGCGGAAGCGGTGCTTGACCTTGAGCCCGCCTTGCCCGCTGACGCCCTGGCACTGCTGAACTGGGCGCAACGCTACTACCATCATCCGCCTGGCGAAGTCTTCGCCACGGCATTACCGGTCTTACTGCGTCAGGGTGAACCGGCTGCTCCACCCCGGATTTCGCCGTTATGGCGCATCACCTCCGCCGGTCATACCGCGCTCGCCGAGGTCGCTACCCTGCGCCGCGCTCCTGTGCAACGCCTACTCCTGGAGCATCTGGCGCAGTGTCCCGACGGCGCTGAAGCGGAAGCCTTGCGCCCGGTCGTCCATGCCAGCACGGCTACGCTGCGGGTGCTGAGAGAGAAAGGCTGGGTAGAACTGACTGCGCCGCCGCTGCCCTCCGAACCTGCCGCCGTGGCGGCCGCTCCGGTTCAACCCCTCACCCTGAATGCCGCCCAAGCCGTCGCCATCGCTACCGTGGCGGCGGAACTGGATCGGTTTGGCGTGTTTCTGCTGGAAGGCATCACCGGCAGTGGTAAAACCGAGGTGTATCTGCGGCTGATTGAAACCGTGCTGACCCAGGGCCGGCAAGCACTGGTGTTGACCCCGGAAATCGGTCTGACCCCGCAGTTGCTGGCCCGATTCCGGGAACGACTGCCAGGGCCGCTGGCGGTGCTGCATTCCGGCCTCAGCGACCGGGAGCGGTTGAATGCCTGGTTGCTGGCCCGCACAGGAGCCGCCCGGGTCATCGTCGGCACTCGCTCGGCGATCTTCGCCCCGCTGCAAGCGCCCGGCCTGCTGATTATCGACGAGGAGCATGACGCCTCGTTCAAGCAACAGGATGGTTTTCGCTATCACGCCCGCGATCTGGCGGTGGTTCGCGCCCGCCAACTCGGCATTCCGGTGGTGCTGGGATCGGCGACCCCGGCACTGGAAAGTATCAATAACGCCCAATCGGGTCGCTACCGGCTATTGCCCTTGCCGGAGCGGGTGGGCGGAGGCAGTCCGCCGCCGATTGAAATTCTCGATGTGCGCCGCCAACCTCTGACCGAGGGCCTGTCGCCGTCGCTCCTGGCACGGATCCGGGTTCATCTGGCCCGCAACGAACAAGTCCTGCTGTTCCTCAACCGGCGCGGCTTTGCTCCGGTGCTGTTCTGCCACGAATGCGGCTGGCTGAGCCAGTGCCGGCATTGCGATGCCCGGATGACCCTGCATCTGCGCCGGCAACGGCTGATTTGCCACCACTGCGGCGACGACCGGGCCATCGATCCGGCCTGTCCGGTCTGTGGCAGCGTTGATTTGCGCCCCGTCGGCCAAGGCACCGAACGGCTGGAAACGGCATTGCGGCGGGAATTTCCTACCATCGGCATCGCCCGCATGGATCGCGACAGCACGCGCCGGCGCGGCAGTCTGGAAACGCTGTTGACCGATATTCAGAGCGGTGACAGTCGCTTGCTGATCGGCACCCAGATGCTGGCCAAAGGCCACCACTTCCCCGATGTGACGCTGGTCGGCATTATCGATGCCGATCAAGGCTTGTATGGCGTGGATTTCCGCTCCAGCGAACGGATGGCGCAACTGATCCTGCAAGTGGCCGGGCGGGCGGGGCGAGCCGACAAGCCGGGAACCGTGATCATCCAGACCCATCACCCCGACCATCCGCTGTTACGCACGCTGGCCTCTCAGGGTTATCCGGCCTTTGCCGAGGCGGCGCTCGCCGAGCGGCGGGAAGCGCTGCTACCGCCCTTCGCCCATCAGGCGCTGTTGCGGGCCGAAGCGGTTGAGGCGGAACGAGCGACGGCGTTCCTTAAAGCCGCACGGATGCTGGCCGAACCGATCGCGGATGGCTTGGAGCTGCTCGGCCCCGCGCCCGCGCCGATGGAACGCCGGGCCGGTCGTTATCGGGCGCACCTGCTGCTGCAAGCCGCCCGTCGCCAGGATTTGCACCGGTTTCTGGATCGCTGGATCATCGAATTATGGGCGCAGCGCCCGGATCGTCAGGTTCGCTGGGCGCTGGATGTGGATCCAACCGAACTTTATTAAGTGACGGAACTTTTCTGGCGACCTTTACTTGACCGGATATGCAACTAGACTTTGAAGGTGTGCTGGGCCGCAATCGCTAATTCAAGATAACAAGGGTAGAAACCCGGGCTTTTTCGCAACCCAGCACCACGAAAAGAGCGTATCGGGAACGGACTGATTCAGGTAACGGGGCCTATGCTGTCCCGGTTCGCTGCCGGCAGGCGCCGTATTTCCAAATTCGTCCCCGATTCCCAATCCTTCACCACCACCGCCACAGGAAATAACGATGCAGCAAGACCTGGTGCATGCCATAAAAAGCAATCCCAAGTACCACGAGCTGGTCTCGAAGCGATCCAGCTTCGCGTGGACTCTCGCGGCCGCCATGCTGGTGATCTACTACGGTTTCATCCTGATCATCGCGTTCAACAAGGAGTTTCTCGCTCAGTCCCTGTGGACGGGGTCAGTGACCACCGTCGGCATTCCCGTGGGCGTGGGCGTGATTCTTAGCGCCTTTATCCTCACCGGGATTTATGTGTTCCGCGCCAACGCCGAGTTCGACCGGCTAACCAACGAAATCAAAGAGGAAGTACTATGAGACGCTGGCAGAGCGCGTTAATGGTTGTTGTCCTGAGCCTGGTTGCCGGGGTTGCCCTGGCCGCCGGTGGTGATATGGGCGAAGTCAAGAAGCAGGCGGTGAATGTTCCCGCCATCGTCATGTTCCTGGCCTTCGTCGCCGCTACCCTGGGCATCACTTACTGGGCGGCGCAGCGTACCAAGACCGCCAAGGACTTCTACGCTGCCGGCGGCGGCATCACCGGCTTCCAGAACGGCTTGGCGATTGCGGGCGACTATATGTCCGCCGCCTCGTTCCTGGGAATTTCCGGGCTGGTGTTCATGAATGGCTACGACGGCCTGATCTACTCGGTCGGCTGGCTGGTCGGCTGGCCGATCATCATGTTCCTGATCGCCGAACAGCTCCGCAACCTCGGCAAATACACCTATGCTGACGTGGTGTCCTACCGCTTCCAGCGGGTGCCGATGCGTGTCATGGCCGCGACCGGCTCACTGGTAGTCGTGGTTCTGTACTTGATCGGCCAGATGGTCGGTGCCGGCAAGCTGATTCAGGTGCTGTTCGGTCTGGATTACGTCTATGCCGTCACCATTGTCGGCATCCTGATCATTCTGTACGTCACCTTCGGCGGGATGCTAGCGACCACCTGGGTACAGATTATCAAGGCCTGCCTGCTGCTGGGCGGCGCTACGATCATCGCCTTCAGTGCGCTGTACATGGCTTCCGACGGCACCTTCAGTCTGGAAAAACTGTTCCAGAAGGCAGTCGAAATCAGCCCCAAGAAAGACGCGGTGATGAAACCCGGGACGCTGGTGACCAATCCGGTTGAGGCGATTTCACTCGGTCTGGCGCTGATGTTCGGTACTGCCGGTTTGCCGCACATCCTAATGCGGTTCTTCACCGTGCCCAATGCCAGGGAAGCCCGCAAGTCGGTATTCTTCGCCACCGGTTTCATCGGCTACTTCTACATTCTGACCTTCATCATCGGCTTCAGCGCCATTGTGCTGCTGACCACCAATCCAGCATTTCTGGACGCGGCGGGCAAGCTCAAGGGCGGCCAGAACATGGCGGCGGTGCAATTGTCCGCCGCAGTAGGCGGCGATCTCCTGCTCGGCTTTATTTCGGCAGTCGCTTTCGCCACCATTCTGGCGGTCGTGTCCGGCCTGACCCTGGCCGGCGCTTCGGCCATTTCGCATGATCTGTACGCCAATGTTTTCGCCCACGGCGATGTCGATGAGCAAAAGGAAGTGCGGATTTCCAAAATGGCGACCGTAGCGTTGGGCATTATCGCCATTCTGCTGGGCATTGCCTTTGAACAGCAGAACGTCGCCTATCTGGTCGGCCTGACCTTTGCGGTAGCGGCCAGCGCCAATTTCCCGATCCTGATCGTCTCGGTGTTCTGGTCGAAAATGACCACCAAGGGCGCATTGCTCGGCGGTTGGCTGGGTCTGATCAGCTCTACCCTGTTCGTGATTCTTGGCCCGACCGTCTGGACCGACGTTCTCAAGCTCGGCGATCCGATCTTTCCCTACAAGAACCCGGCGCTGTTCTCAATGACGATCTCCTTCCTGGGGATCATCATCGGTTCGCTGATGGATAACAGCGATAACGCCAAGCAGGAATGCGCCGCCTATGCCGCGCAGGATGTTCGTTGCCAGACCGGCATCGGCGCCGAGGGAGCGGCCAGCCACTAGCCACGTTATCGTGGGTCAGGGGAGCGAATCGAAACCGATCGGTCGCCTTGATTCTGCCAAATCCTGCTAACATCCTCCTTGCGGCATCTTGTCGCCTGGAGGATTTCTTTTGGCGCCACCGAACTGAAACGCCGTGACCAAGCTGGATTATCTGGATCAAAAAACCTTTCTGGCCCGTCTGGCCCCCTTCAACCAGTTGCCCGATGCGGAACTGGATTGGTTGGCCGAGGCGCTTCGGGCTGAACATTTTCCGGTGGGCGAAGTGTTGCTGAACGCCGGCGAAGTCCCCGCTTGCCTGTACATCCTCATGGACGGCGCAGTGCAGGAACTGGATGGCGAAACCGCGATCTCGCTGTACAGCACTGAGGACACCTTCGACGCTCGCGCCTTGCTCGAAGGGGTTGGCAAAACGACCTTTGTCGTGACCGAACCGGCCCGCTGTTTCTTGCTGCCGCGCCCGTTGTTTCTGCACACGGTGCAGACGCATCCGACCCTGGCGGCGTTCTACAACCAGAAAATTTTCCAGCGGCTGGCTTTGTTGCGAACCGCCGAAGATCGGCAGGAAATGGCGGGATTCACCGTCGCCAAAATCCGCGACGCCTATATCCACCCGCCGGTGTTCGTGCCGGATGAAACCTCGATCCACGCTGCCGCAGTGGCGATGAAAGCCCATAAAACCAATTCGCTGCTGGTGCAGCGCGGCGAGGATACCGGGATCGTCACCGCCACTGATTTGCGCGAGGCAGCCATTATCCAGCGCCAGTCGCTGGATGCGCCGGTCGGGCCGCTGGCCTGTTACGAACTGATCGGCATGGACCAAAACGACTTCCTGTTCAACGCCCTGCTGCGGATGACCCGCTACAACATCAACCGGCTGGTGATTCGCGACGGCCCGGCCATTCACGGCATCCTGGAACAGATCGATCTGCTCAGTTATCTCTCCAACCACTCGCACCTGATCGCCCTGCAAATCGAGCGGGCGGCCTCCAGGGACGAGCTACAGTGGGCCAGCCGTGAACTGGTCAACGTAGTCCGCGACCTGCACGACAAAGGCACTAAAATCCGCTACATCATGCAATTGGTGTCGGAACTGAACAAAAAGGTGCTACACAAACTGTTTGAACTGCTGGCCCCGCCCGAACTGCGCGACAACGCCTGTCTGCTGGTGCTGGGCAGCGAGGGCCGCGAGGAACAGGTGCTGAAAACCGACCAGGATAACGCGCTGATTTTGCGCGATGGCTTTACCCATCCTGAGCTGGCGCGGCTGACCGGAGAATTTACCGATAGCCTGATCGAGTTTGGCTATCCGCGCTGCCCCGGCAACATCATGGTGTCGAACCCGGCGTGGAGTAAATCGGTGGCCGCGTTCAAGGATGACCTGTTCCAGTGGATCGTGCATCCCACCCATGAATCTTTCCTGCAATTCGCCATTTTCTGCGATGCCCGGGCGGTCGCTGGCGACGAAAATCTACTCCGGCACGTCAAAGATCGGATGTACCGCCTGCTCAGCGATCACGACTCGTTCTTTAGCCAGTTCGCCAAATCGACGGTAGCGTTTGATACGCCGTTGGGATTTTTTACTAACTTCGTGCTGGAAAAAAACCGCAATGAACTGGATATTAAAAAGGGCGGGGTTTTCCCCATTGTTCATGGCGTTCGCAGCCTGGCGCTGGAATACCGGCTGCCGCAAACCAACACCATAGATCGGATTAATGCCCTGAATCAGCGCAACCTGTTCCAGGCGTCGTTTAGTGCCGAGTTGATTGGGGCGTTTACCTACCTGTCTACCCTGCGGGCCGAGGCCGGCTTGCGCAAAACCGCCCAAGGCTTGCCGCAGGACAATTATATGAATCCGATGGATTTAAATAAACTGGAGCGGGAACTGCTGCGTGATTCATTCAAGATTGTCAACGAATTCAAGAAATTCATTACCTACCATTTTAAACTTGCCATGATCAGTTAGCAAAACCGCACCCGGGATGTTGCCGTGAAAACTCATTTGCAAACCCTGATTAACCACGCTCTCCAGCATCTGCAAACCGAGGGCGCTTTGGCCGGCGTTGAATTACCGGCTATTCCGGTGGAACGCAGCCGCGACCGGACACATGGCGATTTTGCCAGTTCGATTGCGCTGGTTCTGGCTAAAACCGCCCGCTGCAAGCCCCTCAATCTGGCTGAACGAATCGCTGCCGCCCTGCCGGTCTCCGAACGCATCGCTAAAATCGAGATTGCCGGTCCCGGCTTCATCAACTTCTTTCTGACTGCCGACGCTTATCAGGCGGTGGTCAGGGAGATTCTCGACCAGGGTGAAGCCTTTGGGCGCAGCACCCTCGGCGGCGGTCAGCGAGTGCAGGTGGAGTTCGTGTCCGCCAATCCCACCGGGCCGTTGCACGTCGGCCACGGGCGCGGCGCGGCATTCGGCGCCACCGTCGCCAATCTGCTGGAGGCCGTCGGCTATCAAGTCCACCGCGAGTATTACGTCAACGACGCCGGCCGGCAGATGAACATCCTGGCCGCCAGCATCTGGCTGCGTTATCTGGAACACTGCGGCGAATCGTTCCGGTTTCCCAGCAACGGCTACCGGGGTGAGTATGTGCGCGAGCTGGCGGCCCGGTTGTACGCTGAACAGGGCAGCGCCTATGTGACTTCGGCAGCGCAAGCCTTCCAGGACCTGCCCCAGGACGAAATTCATGATGAAGACGGCAACCTCATCACGCCCGGCGACCAGGAAGCGCATATTGATGGATTGGTGGAACGCGCCCGCGTCCTGCTCGGTGATCACCATTACCGCTACATTTTCGAGTTGGGCCTGAACACGATCATCGACGACATCCGCGACGATCTGCGGGAATTCGGGGTGGTGTACGATCACTGGTATTCGGAACGGACTCTGGAAGAACGCGGCGCAGTCAACAAGACGATCCAGCGGTTGCGTGACGTTGGCCAGGTCTACGAACGGGAGGGAGCGCTGTGGTTTCGCTCCACTGCTTTCGGCGACGAAAAGGATCGGGTGATGCAGCGCGAAAACGGCCAGACCACCTACTTTGCCTCGGACATCGCCTACCACCTGGAAAAGTTTGAGCGTGGCTTTGATGGGGTGATCGATGTGTGGGGAGCCGATCATCACGGCTATGTCCCGCGAGTGAAAGGGGCATTGCAGGCACTGGGCGAAAACCCGGCCAGGCTCGATGTCCTGCTGGTGCAATTCGCCATCCTGTATCGCAACGGCGAGCGGGTCCAGATGTCCACCCGCTCGGGCGATTTCGTGACCCTGCGCGAGTTGCGCCATGAAGTAGGCAACGATGCCGCCCGGTTCTTCTATGTGATGCGCAAAAGCGAACAGCACCTTGATTTTGACCTTGACCTGGCCAAATCCCAGTCCAGGGATAATCCGGTCTACTACATTCAATACGCCCATGCCCGGGTGTGCAGTGTGCTTCGTCAACTGCAGGAAAAGGGCTTCTCCCGCGATGAGCCGCGGGGTCGAGATCATCTGGCCTTGCTGACCGAGTCGCATGAAGAGACGCTGTTGATCGTGCTGGCCCGTTATCCCGAAGTAGTGGAAGCGGCGGCGCTCAACCATGAACCGCATCAACTGGCTCAGTATCTGCGCGAACTGGCTAATGCATTTCACACTTATTACAACGAACACCGGGTGCTGGTCAGCGACGATGCCCTGCGCGATGCCCGGCTGAATCTGAGCCTGGCCACCCGGCAGGTCATCAGGAATGGGCTGAATTTACTCGGCGTTTCTGCCCCGGAGGCCATGTGAGCATTCGCCGCGATTACAAACCCGCCGCAAACCGGCAGCGCCGCCGCCAGCACACCCGCCGGCATGGCCTGCTGGTGTTGACCTTGGTGTTGATCGGCCTGTTTGGCGGTCTACTGGCCTACATCAAGGGCGACCGGAACCCGCCGCCGGCTGCACCGGCTGTCGCCGCGCCCGCTCAACGTCCGGCTCCAGCCGCTGTACCCGCGCCGCCCAAAGTCGCTGCGCCTGAACCGGCATCTGAGCCTGCGCCAACCCGGCCCAAATATGACTTTTACACCGAACTGCCCAAGCGGCAGGTTGAAATTCCCCCGGACGATCCGGCTCCACGTCCTGCGCTTCGGCCAGCTCCGCCCCGGAACCCGCCGGCGAATGAGCCGCCCCGCAAGCCAGCGGCGCTACAGAAAAGCGCCTCGACTCCCAACATGGCGGCGACAGCAGGCTCACGCCCGGCCAGCGGCCATTCCGGGGAGTAGCGGCGGTGCAATGATCCATTCCTCTCGCTTCCCCGGTACCGCTATCTGATGACTTGAGGCTATCGTCATGAATCTTCCCCATATCGTTCGCAACTATCTGGATCGACGGCGGATTCCCTACCGGCTAATCACTTGTACTGCCGGCGACAGCCTCATCCAGATTGCCGCGCAACTCGCTATTTCGTCCCGGCAGATGGTGCGCGTCGCCCTGCTCAAGGATGATGTCGAGCTGATTATGGCCATTCTGCCTTGCAGCTACGTCCTGGATTTTTCCATGCTTTGCCAGGCGTTGCAGCGCGATCTGGAACCGCTCTACGGGGTGGAAACCAGCCATTTCTTCCAGGAGCGCGGCTGCAACTCCGGCTCTCATCCGCCCCTGCCTGAAGCATTCGGCATTCCTGCCTTGGTCGATCACAGTCTGGCCCACAATGAAACCGACGAGATTTATTTCGATGGCGGCTGCGGCAACGCGCTGGTTGAGATGCGAGGCAGCGATTTTCGCCAGTTGTTGAATCAGGCGCGGTGGGAACATTTTGCAGTGCCAACCGACGATCTCGACGCGTTGATCAGCAGTCACCAGGAACTCACTCCGCAATATCTGAGCTGTTTTACCCACCGTTATACTCCGGCCCGCGTATGCGAGGGCATCGAAGCCATCACCGAGTTGCCGGAGATGCCACCGATCGCCCAACAGATCCTGGCGTTGCGCAATAACCACCAGACCACCCTCCGGGACCTCCTCGCCCTGGTTGAACAACATCCTAATCTGGCCGCGCAAGTGGTGTACTGCGCCCGTTCGCCGCTGCAGGGTCATTATGGCGCGGTGACTTCGCTGGAAACCACGATTGAACGGGTGTTGGGGATCGAAACCACCCTGAACTTGCTGCTCAGCGCCAGCATGGGGCAGGCTTTTGATATCCCGGCGGATGGTCCGATGGGTCTGCATTCGTTCTGGCGTCACAGCGTCTATTGTGCGGCGCTAGTGAGCGAACTGGTCAACGTACTGCCCGATCCGGTCAGCATTAAACCGGGATTGGCCTACCTGTGCGGGTTGCTGCACGACTTTGGCTATCTGGTGCTGGGCCACGCCTTGCCGGCCCGCTTCTTCGTCTTCAACCGCTTTCTGACAACCCACCGGAATGTCTCGCTGCAAGCAATAGAGCGCTATGTACTCGGTGTGGAGCATTGGCATATCGGCGCTTGGCTGATGCATGCCTGGAACCTGCCAGAGGAACTCATTGTGGCGGCGCGCTGGCATCACAGCGATGATTGCACCCGGCCCCATGCCGAATACTCCAATCTGGTGCTGATTGCGAATCGGTTGTTATCGCAGATCGGGATGATGGAGGAACGCAACAACCGGTTGCCGGCCTTGGCCCTGTTCACTCTCGGCCTGACTCGCGACCAGGCTATGGAAGCGCTGGTGCGGGTAGAGTCCCGTCAAACCGAATTGGATGCCCTGGCCGAGACGCTGCGTTGGGTGCCTGAGGAATAAAGGAGCCGTTTCCCGGGAAGGTTAATTTTCCCCCCGCAGCACCTGCGGGTCGCATTCTTCGTCATCCAGCGGGCGATCAGCACAACCGGGGCGGTTACAGTGGCCGTAGAGGATCAGGCTATGCGCGGTCAGTTCAAAACCGAGCCGCTGGGCAATGTTTTGTTGCCGCTGTTCAATTTCTTCATCGCAGAATTCTTCAATTCGCCCGCAATCCAGACAGAGAATATGATCATGGTGGACGCCCTGATTAAGCTCAAATACGGACTGGCCGCTTTCAAAGTGATAGCGATTGACTAACCCGGACGCTCCAAACTGGGTTAACACCCGATACACGGTGGCCAGACTGATTTCCTCGCCCGAATCGCCGAGCGCCTGGAAAATCGCATCAACGGTCAAATGCGCGCTGGGCTGCTGTTGTAGAATGTTGAGGATCTTCATCCGTGGCAGGGTGACTTTCAAACCCGCCTGCTTGAGTTCTTTCGACCCCATGTGGAATGCTCCCGGATTATGATTTTCCCGTCGGTTGCTGTTTTACGGTGTAGTATATTAGGGCACCATTAGTGCAGCAGTCTCTCATCCAATACAACAAGGATTGAAACAACGAACAAATCCATGCTGCACACGTTCCTACGCGCCGCCGGCGTCCTGCTGTTGGTTCTGACGTCCGGCTGCGAATCGCTTATCCCCAGTTTCTATGCGGTTCCGGTTCGCCAGGGCAACTACATTGACCCGGCGATGGTCGCCCAACTGCGTCCCGGCATGACCCGGCAACAGATCCAACGGATCATGGGTACGCCGCTGGTCGAAGATCCGTTCCATCAAAATCGCTGGGATTACTATTACCAGTATGGCCAAGGCGGCAACATCAGCGAGCAGCGCCGCGTGACCCTGTTTTTTCGGGGCGATACGCTGGATCGGGTTGACGAGGTCCTGAATTAACTGCGGCCTAACTCCACGGTGCCGCCACCCTTGCGTATTCGCTTACCCTCGGCAGCGCGTTGCTGGCGAACCACTTTGGGATCGGCGATCAGTGGCCGGTAAATCTCCACCCGGTCGCCGGCCCGCAGCAAAGTCGACAACTTGCCGAGCTTGCCGAATACCCCAACCTTGGTGGTCTTCAGGTCAAGGTCCGGGAACTGCTCCAGCAGGCGCGACTGGAGAATCGCTTGCTCCAGGGTTGCGCCTTCCGGCATCTCCACCGGGATTATGACGTGCTGGTTGGGCCGGGCGTAGGCGACTTCGACCCGAATCATGGCGTTAGCGGCGGCCATACCGATCCACCGCCCGTTTGCAGAAAGCGTCCACCAATGAATTGGCGATTTGCTTGAACACGGGTTCAACCGCCATCCGCACTAGCGGGCTGGCAAACTCGAACTCCATGTCCAGCGAGACCTTGGAGGCGTCGGCCCGCAACGGATCGAACCGCCAGTAGCCTTCCAGACGCCGGAACGGACCTTCCAGCAGGCGAATATCGATCATTTTATGGTGCTGCATCCGATTGATAGTGCTGAAGGATTTATGCACCCGGCCCTTGACCATTTCGATCACCGCGCGCACTTCGTCCTCGCTGCGACTGAGGATCTGGGTCGAACGGCACCAGGGTAGAAATTGTGGGTAGGCTTCGATGTCGCTAACCAGCGCATACATCTCAGCCGCTGAATACAGGATCAGGGCGCTTTTCTTGACGGTCGCCACGACTCGGTCTCCGTTGCAGCGTTTTTTACGGGTTATTGGGCTTGCGCTACGCCAGTTTGGTTGAATCCGCGTTTATCCTCAAGCAGCGCGTATCCGACGATGCTCGTCGGTGCGCTTCAAGGGTTTTATCATGGCCAGAAAATCGACTCCCAGCGACAATCAGATCGCCCGCAACAAAGTGGCGTATCACGATTATTTTATTGAAGAACATTATGAAGCGGGCTTGGCCTTGCAGGGATGGGAGGTCAAAAGCCTGCGGGCGGGACGCGCTCATCTTAAGGAAAGTTATGTGCTGCTGCGCGACGGCGAGGCGTTTCTATTCGGTTGCCATATGTCGCCGCTGATTTCGGCTTCGACCCATGTCGAGGCGGATCCGACCCGAACCCGCAAACTGCTCTTGCACAAGGCCGAAATCAACCGCTTGATTGGCGCCGCCGAGCGTAAGGGCTATGCGTTGATCCCGTTGGCGCTGTACTGGAAGCGCAACCGGATCAAACTGGACATCGGCCTGGCGCGCGGCAAGAAAGAATACGACAAGCGGGCGACCGATAAGGATCGCGATTGGGCGCGGGACAAACAGCGGGTGATGCGGGATCGGCATGGCGCGGAATGAATCGTTGGAACTTTCCGCCGTCCCCGTTATCCTACCCTCTCACCTTGGGGGCGATCCGGATTTCGACGTGGATTACAAAACCTGAGGCGCATGCCGAGGATGTAGCTCACCTCGTTAATCATGCTGCAACTTATAGTCGCCAACGACGACAGCTTCGCACTAGCGGCCTGAGGGCTGCTAGCCTCTGACCGGAACTTGCTTGTGAGGTCCGGAGCCTTTCGGGGCGTTCAGGGGTCGACTAACACAAGATCGCCACCGAACCTGTCCGGGGGGGAGGGGCTAAAACTCACCGGAACCGCCGTTTGCCGCCCTGCCGATCGGGTTGCGAAAGGTTAAAACAAAGATCAGGCTAAGCATGTAGGGCCAAGGGCAGAGGATTTGCGGACGGGGGTTCAATTCCCCCCGCCTCCACCATAAATGCAAGGGCTCGGAAATTCTCCGGGCCCTTTTCTTTGCCTGCCTCCCTGGCGGCGTGGAGGTGTCCCTTAGCTGCTGACTTAATGCAGTTCCACTTCAAGGGTAAGGCTTCAACACGCGATCTTCAGCCGCTATCAGTCATGGCGGGTCATTCCTGGAAGCGCAGCGGATTGAAATGGGTCTGGGTGTCGTATACATCGACGCCCTCGCGCCGCTTGAGGGTGTTGACCACCCAGTAAGTCAGCGGTGTGGCGGCGGTTTCGTAGGCCGACTTGGCCAGCCACTGCACCAGAATGGCGACCAGTAACCCTTCAGACGGCAACATTCCGGCGAACGCGACTGTGATGAATATGGCCGAATCCAGCAATTGCCCCACCAAGGTCGAGCCGATGGTGCGGGTCCACAGCCAGCGCCCCCGGGTGAGGATCTTCATTCGTGCCAACACATAGGCGTTGGCAAATTCCCCCGCCAGATAGGCCAGGAACGAGGCCAACAGCAGGCGCGGGGCATAGCCGAGGATGCGTTCAAACGCCGCTTGCCCGTCCCAGAACCCGGCCGGCGGCAACGCTTGGGCCAGGGTGATGGCCAACACCGCCAGCAGGTTGCAAGCAAACCCTAGCCAGATGACCTGCCGGGCGCGCGGGTAGCCGTAAACCTCGGTCAGCACGTCGCCGAGGATGTAACTGATCGGAAAAATGATCACCCCGGCCGGCATGATCCAGGGACCCACCGCGATCAGCTTGACCGCGATGACGTTGGCGACCAGCAGGCTGGTAATGAAGCCCGCCACGACCAGCACAAAGGCCGGAGAAAAGCTGGGGGGCGATGAGCGAGATTCAAGGTTCATGGATGCGCCAATTTTAGAGAATCAATGTTCGTGCCGTTGGCGGGCTTCAGGTGAGAGGAGCCGACCGGTAACGGGTACATGGTCAGACCCCGCCTAATCCGTGCCCATCAGCCCCGTCAGATAATGGTCCAGCAGCGAACGGGTCACTTCTGCAATCGACCGCCCCCCCACGAATTCCAGTTTTTGATCAAATCCCAGAATGCAGACGCCGTGAATCCCGCTCCATAACGCCCGGGCGGCCAGGCTGATGTCGTCCGGGGAGCGGTGGGGGCAAAGCAGCGCCAGTTCGTGTTGGACCAGCGCGAACATCCGGGTCACTTTCGCGCTGAACGAGTCCGGGACCGTTTCCCCTTCCGGCAGCCGGTGCTGGTAAATCGCCAGCCAGCGGGGCGTTTCGGTTAGGGCAAACCCAATATAGGCCTGAGCCAACGCCCGGATCGCCAAGGCTGGCGGCGGTCGGTCGGCCACGGCGGCAGCCAGCCGTTCGTGCAGATCATCCAGGGTTCGTTCGTTCATTTGCACGATCAGTTCGTCGATATTACGAAACACCATGTAAAGACTGCCGACCGTGTAGCCGATCCGGGCGACGACCTTGCGGGTGCTTAATCCGGCCAGCCCGTCGGTGGCGACCAGTTCCTCAGCGGCTTGTAGCGCGATTTCCCGGAGTTCCTCACGGGTGTGTTCGTTGCGTCTGCCCATGAGTGCCCTCCGGGTATGCGGTTTTAGTTGCGGTTACGCCGCCGCCAGCGATCACCAAAATCGGGGTAAAATACCCGCAGGTCAGCCTGAGCCTGGCTCTCCTGCATGGCTTGGCGAATCAGGGCGATGTTGATCTGAGCGCGGCGCTTGAGAATGTCCGCTTTGAGTGTAGTCAGTTCAGCGCAACCTGCCATGAGATCCCGTTCCATTTGCGCCCGTTGCTGGGCATAACGCTGGCGCAAATCAGCCATCGTAACGGGATCGACGCCTTGGCGCGGGTCATAGCGGAACTGCCGCTCCAAGGTCTGCCGCCACCCCAGCAGCGCCGCCGCCCGTTGCCGACCCAGTCGCTGGCCAAACCCCGGCACCGTTCGCAAGGCCTCGGCGGTGACATCAGCGGCAGTTTCAATCCCGTAGGACTCCAGCGCCATGCGGTCGGTGACGCGAATTTCAGGAATCCGGGCAGCGTCTACGAAAAAACCTTCCAAAAACCCCTGCAATTGCATCCGCTGCTGATCAACATCCAACCGCTGCAAATCCCGCTGCAAATCCGTCGCCAGATTCCGGTAGCGGTCGCGCAGGGTTTGCAGGACCTGCAATCGCTGCAGGAACGGCTGCACGGTGGCGTGTTCCCGCCACTCGCTTCGCAAGTGGGCCAGTTCCCGGCGGGCGGCGAACAAGGCCAGCCGGCGGCGCTGATACTCACGGCGCACTGCCGGATTGCGTAGCAGCGACCAGCCAGCGGCGGCCAGCGCTGGACATAGCCAGAACAGCCCGGGCCGAATCAGCACCGCCGCCAACGTCGCGCCGAGCAGCGCCGCTGCCTTGAGGGCGTTATCGCGCTGGGCGCGTTGCAGCACTTCCGGGAGTGGGGTTGGCGTCGCCGGCGGCTGGGCTTCGGGATGCGGCATCGCTTCCGCATCAGGCAGCGCGACCGCCATGATCCGGTTCCAGACCCGCTCCAGATCAAAATCCGGATGGCCCGTGTCGGGACTGATCACAGCAGGACGCGGGGAAATGAAGAAGGCTGCGCCGCTGGCCTGTTCCACTACGCACCACGGACAGGCCGGCAACGGGCTGGGGTATTTGTGCATCGGGTTGCGCCCACAGGAGCGCAACTCGCGGTTCAGTCGCTCCAGCGCCAGCAGCCATTCCCTGGGGGTGGGACGGCGCTGGTCCACGGCCAGCGGGACGAACGCCCGCTCGAACAGATCAGCAACCGGGCGCGGCAGCGCCGAAAATGGCAAGGTATGCGGCGGCGGCTCCATCAGTTGCAACGCGGCGTGCTGGCCGAACGCGAACCGGTAGTCGCGGATCGCCCGTTCAATCGGCATATCGCCCTTGCCCCGGTAGCGTCCGGCGAAGGGGTGACGGCCCATGAACAGCAGGTGGAAACACAGCAGCGCCAGGCCAAAGGCATCATGATCCGGGTTGCGCCGCAAACCGCGAAAGGGCCGCTCCTGCAATTCCGGGGCGGTAAACTGCGGTACCCCGACTTCACAGAGAAACAGCCGGTCGCCGACGCTGATTTGGAACGAATCGCAGTCGATCAGTTTGACCAGCGCCTGGGCCGAAACTACCACATTGCCGGGATTGACATCACCGATCACATGGCCCCGGGCGTGAATCGTCTCGAAAGCGCTGGCCAGGTTGCGGGCAGCGTGAACCAGGAACGACCAGTCGGCCTGAGGAAAGGCGCGTTTGCGGTGGGAAGGACCGTACAGGCTATGAATTTCCTGATAACCGCTGACCTTGGGCATGATAAAACCCTGCACCGGGCCGTTTGGGCCAGCCCGTAATACATCCACTGGCCAGGCGGCGATCGCCAGCAAACCGGGGTGGGCCTGGCGGGCCATGCCTTGCAGCTTCAGGGTTTTGTCGGCGGTAACGGGCTGGTGGTAGCGCTTGGCGACAAAGCCGGGCCGGCCCACGATTTCGTAAACCGCACCTTCGCCACCACGCCCCAGTTCCTTGCCTAGTTCGACCGGGTGATCCGCGCCGCTAACCAGCGTCGGCATCACGGACCGCCAGGATCAGGGTCTTGTCGTCGTGGGTGCGTTGATTGATCGCCGGGCCGGACAGAAACCGCTCCAGCGCTGTCGTCAGTTCCGCCAGATCGCCGGTGGCGGGATAGTCACGCAGGCGCTGGAACAGGGGGCGAAAGAACGGGAGATGCGCCTGCCGGCTGTGATAATGCAGCGCCAGCGACTGCAAACCATCGCTCAGCAAGGCGACTTCGGCGACCGGCTCGGTCAGGAGGCAACACTCCAGCCGGGCGGCGGCGGTCGGGTCGGTGACAAAGTGGGTTTCATTCGGGTATTCACCGCCCTGCGGCCAGAACACGGGCCGGTAGCCGTCGGCAGTTCCGATCACGATGACCCCATCGCCGATTTGCAGGAACAGCGCCCGATCCTCCGTCAGCGCCGCACCGAGCAGGGTGCAGGCAAACTCCCGGATCGGCAGTCTGCTTTGCGCGGCCTGTTGCGCCAGCGCGGCTTGCACCTGGTAAAGCGCCCGTTCGGCCACTGCCGGGGTCCAGTCCAACGCGGGTTGAGGACACCAACGGGCTAATTCTGCCAGCAGGGTCTGGCAGGCCAGTGCGGCCCCGACGCCGGATTGGGTGGCGCTGCCGGCCCCATCGGCGACCGCCAGCAGCAAGGTTGAAGCGGCGTCCGACGATTGCAGCCAGTGCGCGGCGCTGGCATCCTGGCAAGGCAGGCCATCGGCCAAATGAGCCACGCCGGGGACGCTGGCGCAGACGTAACGCCAGCCGCCCGTTCCGCTCACACCGAAGCCCAGCCATCAGGGCCGGCGGGATTGACCAGCGGCACGTCAGTTCCCGGCACCGAGCACGACACGGAGCGCATCGAATTGGACAGCCATTGGAACAGTTCGCGGAAACGCAAACCTCTCAGTCGCAGCGGTCGGCGAACCGAAATTTGTTGCAGGATGTCGAGATTGGCTTCATCCACACCAACCGCGAAGAAGGCGAAGGCGCGTTTTTCCTCGCCCAGGCGCACCGCATCGGCGGCGGCCTTCCAGTCGTCGGTCGGGCTGCCGTCGGTGAGCAGGAACACCCACGGCCGGAAAAAGGGAATACCGTGTTCGCGGTACCGAGCCTTGCGCTGATCCAGCAAATCCAACCCCTGGATAATGGCCTGACCCATCGGAGTATCCTTTTGGGCGGTCAGTTGCGGCGGAACGAATTGTTCGGCGGTCTGGAATTCGGCGACGATTTGCACCGGACCGAAGGTGATGATAGCGATTTCTACCCGCTTGGCGGCCAGGCTATCGGCCAGCAACTCCTCTTTGAACGCTGCCAGGCCATGATTAAGCTCAGCCATCGGATGCCCATTCATCGACCAGGAATTGTCCAGCAACAGGACACACGGACAGCGCGGCTCCGGGTTGTCGGCGAATTCAGCGCCGCTGAAATCCACCTCGAACGGGGTTTGTTGGGAAAGGTCAAGTTCGTTCATTCGGGGAATCCTCTCAGGATCGCGGGCGGGCCAGAATCAAGTAGCCTCGAAGGAATACACGGATGTATGACGACCCCGCTGGTTTAAGTCATGGTGTAGGGCCTGCTTTTCCGTGCCAGCCATCAGGCGATACGCGGAGGCCCGAAACCGGACGTCCAGCGGCTCTTAAAAATCAGTCCCCGGCATTTGGCTGTTAAGCCCCCCAGCCGGGGTCGGAGGGGGATTACTCCCCAACCCGCAAGCGGGTAATAGTCATCTCGCCCAGTTATCCCGTGGTTGTTCGCACCCTTGCGGGTCTATCCCTAGCGGCCACACTGCGCGTTTCTCGGTACCATGCTGTTTAATGACCGGCCTCAGAGTCCGGGACTGATGAAGTATCCCGGAGTGACTATCGCAC
Organism: uncultured Candidatus Competibacteraceae bacterium; assembly: GCA_903879705.1. Lineage (GTDB taxonomy): Bacteria > Pseudomonadota > Gammaproteobacteria > Competibacterales > Competibacteraceae > RXIV01. The sequence continues at coordinate 51,894 of CAIRMO010000092.1, forward strand.
CGCTTTCGCGGATTCACGGGTAACGACTTCCCTTTCGGGGGGCTGGTTGAGCCACGCCACCCACAGGGGGCAACGCCAATAAACGATGAGCGGAGTCATGGATGACGACAATCATCGTTTAAGCCGAGGACTCAACGCTATAATGTGTAGCCTGTTCGAGCCAAGGTAGACCAGAAAAACCCGATGAAGTTGATAAGAGCTTGGGTGCTGCTCGCGCTGATTATGGCGCTGATGCCAGGTTGTGCGTGGTGGCAAGCGCGGGTCGGGAAACCCGAAAAGCCAGCGATGCCTCGTACTGCACCTGCACCTGCGCCTGCGCCGCCCGTGCAACCCCCGGTACTGGAGACCAAGCTGGACGCCATGAGTGGGCGGCTGGAGCGGATAGAGCAGACACTGGTTGCCGTGCGGGAGCAAGGTCAGCAGCGACAAAAACAGGATGTTCAGGTGCAGCAAGCCGTGGGCGGTTTGCAGCGCGAGGTGCGGGATGCCCGGCTGGCAGTGGTCGGCGTTCAGCGGCAGATGAAGCAGAATCCCGCGCCACCGCCAGCCGGAGCCGTGGCTGGAACCGCTGACTTCTGGGCGATAGACGCACCGCTGGGTGAATTGCCCAACGGCGGCGGCAAGCATGAAACCCGCCGCATTCCGGCCCTGGTGCCCGATCAGGCGCGGGAGATTCTGGTTTATGCCCAGATTGCGACCGGCTACGTCAAAGGCGGCCCGCATCGATTCCGGCTTTCGGTGCGGACCCAGGGCGACCGGGAAGCGGCCTTCTATCTGTACGCGGTCGGTCAGCCACAGCCGAGCTGGGCCTATAACTCCGACAATGTCTGGCTGCCCATGCCCAAAAACCGCGAGCTGATTTTGCAGACCGAGGGTGAGCCGTTCTTTGGCGACTGGAACAGCGAGGTGCGGATTATCGGGTATCGGTGAATGGTCGCCGGTTATGACGAAAGCGTGGTCAATAGACAAGCTGCTGAGGTTGATGCAGAATCGCGCCCTTTCACTGACTGGCGAATTTCTGCGCAACCAGGTTTCTGCTCAACTCATGGCAAAACTGCTACTGCTGAATGGCCCCAATCTGAATCTGTTAGGAACCCGCGAACCGGGAATCTACGGCGCGGCGACCCTTACCGACCTCGAACAGCGTTGTACCGCACTGGCCCGGAGTCTGGGACCGCATGATCTGGCCTGTTTTCAAAGCAACGCCGAATCGGCCCTGATCGACCGGGTTCACGCTGCCCGCGCTGAGGGCGTCGTCTTCATTGTGATCAATCCCGCCGCTTTCACCCACACCAGCGTAGCGCTACGCGATGCTCTGCTCGGGGTGGGCATTCCCTTTATCGAGGTGCATTTGTCCAACGTATTCGCCCGCGAGCCGTTCCGTCATCACTCTTATTTTTCCGACATCGCGGTCGGGGTCATCAGTGGGTTGGGCGCGCAAGGTTATGAACTGGCGCTCCAGGCTGCTGACCAGTCCCTCGCCGCGCCGCGCCGATAGCCGCCCCCATGCCGATGGATATTCGTAAAATCAAGAAGCTGGTTGACCTGCTGGAGCATTCCGGCATTTCCGAAATCGAGATCAAGGAGGGCGAGGATTCAGTGCGGATCAGCCGCCATCCCCACGGTGGCGCGGCGCTGATGGTGACTCCGCCCCCCGTCTGGGCTACGCCCGGTTATGGCCCGCCGCCCGCTGTGTCGCTGCCGGTTCCCGCTGCGCCTGAACCTGAAGCGATCAAGGGCCATATTCTCCGTTCGCCGATGGTTGGCACTTTCTACCGTTCCGCCGCACCCGGCTCCAAACCGTTCGTTGAAATCGGTCAGACGGTGAAGATCGGCGATCCCGTTTGCATCATCGAGGCCATGAAGATGTTCAATCAGATCGAGGCGGACTGTGCCGGAACCATTACCCGGATTCTGGCGGAGAGCGGCCAGCCGATTGAATACGACCAGCCGTTGTTGATCATTGAATAATCCGTTGCATCAACCATAGCGTTTTATTTTATGGCTGACTTCCTGCTTCAATGAGGCCGGTTTCACCAAGGTTGTTAAATCTTGGCCAGCGCCTTCCTCTCCACAGACGTTACTTCCCGCCCAACGGCGGTAGGTTCCTAAGAACGGCGGAAATGGTAGAATCAATGATGACCGAAATCGACCCCTTTTTCAGCAGTTGCCAACCCTTACACAATGTTTCACCGTGAATATGATGCGATGAAATACGTTAAATCACTAGATTATTTTCAATAGCTGCTGACCGCCATGCTGGACAAAGTAGTGATCGCCAACCGGGGGGAAATCGCCCTGCGGATTCTGCGGGCCTGCCGGGAACTGGGCATCCGCACCGTCGCCGTCCATTCCACCGTGGATCGGGACCTCAAGCACGTCCGGCTGGCCGACGAAACGGTCTGTATCGGCCCGCCGCCCGCCGCCGACAGCTATCTGAACATGCCAGCGATTATCAGCGCCGCCGAAGTCACCGATGCGGTCGCGATTCATCCTGGCTACGGCTTTTTGTCGGAAAACGCCGATTTCGCCGAGCGGGTTGAGCAAAGCGGCTTCATTTTCATTGGCCCGAAACCGGAAACGATTCGGCTAATGGGCGACAAGGTCTCGGCGATCCGGGCGATGCAGGAGGCGGGCGTTCCCTGCGTCCCCGGTTCCGATGGACCGCTGGGCGATGAGGCCGATGAAACCTTGCGGATTGCCCATCAGATCGGCTACCCGATCATTATCAAGGCAGCGGGTGGCGGTGGCGGGCGCGGAATGCGAGTGGTGCATAGCGAAGCGGCGTTGCTGACCACGCTCGATCTGACCCGCAGCGAAGCCGGCGCGGCCTTCGGCAATTCGACCGTGTACATGGAAAAGTATCTGGAGCAGCCGCGGCATATCGAAATTCAGGTGCTGGCGGATACCCACGGCCACGCCATTCATCTCGGCGAACGTGACTGTTCCATGCAGCGGCGGCATCAGAAGGTGATTGAAGAAGCGCCCGCCCCCGGCATGACCGCGGAGCAACGCCGTCGGATCGGTCAGGTCTGCGTGGATGCCTGCCGGCGGATTGGCTATCGCGGCGCGGGGACATTTGAGTTCCTGTACCAGGATGGCGAGTTCTATTTCATTGAAATGAATACCCGGGTGCAAGTTGAACATCCAGTGACCGAGCTGATTACCGGAGTGGACATCGTGAAGGCGCAGTTGCGCATTGCCGCTGGTCTGCCGTTGGGTTACCGGCAAGAGCAGATTAGGATCACCGGTCATGCGCTGGAATGCCGGCTCAATGCTGAAGACCCGGAGACCTTCATTCCCTCGCCGGGTACGGTTAGCCAGTACCACCCGCCGGGCGGGCCGGGCATCCGGGTGGATTCGCACCTGTATAACGGTTACCGGGTCCCGCCCAATTACGATTCGATGATCGGCAAGCTGATTGCGCACGGTGAAACCCGCGAAGCCGCGATTGCCCGAATGCGCGGGGCTTTGGCGGAACTGGTGATTGAGGGGATCAAGACCAATGCGCCACTGCATCGGCGCATTCTCGGTGACGCCCGGTTTCTGGAGGGTGGAACTGATATTCATTATCTGGAAAAGCAGTTACTTGCGGTTCGTTAGCCCGTCTGGAAAAGTTCGTAACCGCCTATAGAAAAGCTCCGTCGAACGGAGCTTTTTTGATCCAGTCCTGTTTGCTGGTCTACTTGTTCAGTTATACCCGCGAATGCAGGAATGACAGAATCACCCATTATCCTTATTGGATTATTAATCGATCATGTTCGAACAAGCCTTTAAAAATATCGACGACGTTCTCTGGAAAGAGGCGGGTTGCACCACGGAACTCGACTACACGGAGCAGACTTCCTGGTTATTGTTCCTGAAATACCTGGATGGTCTGGAGCAGGACAAGGCGATGGAGGCTGAATTAGAAGGGCGGAAATACAGCTACATCCTCGATCTGCCGTATCGCTGGGAATCCTGGGCCGCACCTAAAGACCTGTTGGGTAAACTGGACCATCACCGGACGCTGACCGGCGATGATCTATGCGGCTTTGTTGATCGCAAGTTGTTTCCCTATCTGCACGGTTTTAAGCAGAAGGCCAGTGGGCCGAATACCATTGAATATAAGATTGGCGAGATATTCGGCGAGATTAAAAACAAGATTCACAGCGGCTATAATCTGCGCCAAGTGATTGATCATCTCGATGAACTGCGCTTTCGGTCGCAGAGCGAAAAGCATGAGCTATCACATCTCTACGAAGCCAAGATTAAGAATATGGGCAATGCCGGGCGCAATGGTGGTGAGTATTACACCCCGCGCCCGTTAATTCGCGCCATTGTCCAAGTGGTTAAACCCAAGATCGGTGACCGCATCTATGATGGCGCAGTCGGTTCGGCAGGTTTTCTGTGTGAAGCCTTCGATTATCTCCGAAGTCAGTCCAAGCTAACCGTTGACAATCTAAGGACGATTCAGGAAAAAACTTTCTACGGCAAGGAAAAGAAATCGCTGGCTTATGTCATTGCAATTATGAATATGATCCTGCATGGCATTGAAGCACCAAATATTATTCACACCAACACCCTCTCGGAAAATCTGGCTGATATTCAGGAGAAAGACCGCTTTGATGTGGTGTTGGCGAATCCTCCGTTTGGCGGTAAAGAGCGCAAGGAAATCCAGCAGAATTTTCCGATTCGCACTGGCGAAACCGCTTTTCTGTTTCTCCAGCACTTTATCAAGATGCTCAAAGCTGGTGGTCGGGCGGGCGTGGTCATCAAGAATACCTTCCTCTCTAATACCGACAACGCTTCGGTGAGTTTGCGAAAGCTGTTACTGGAAAGCTGTAATCTGCACACCGTGCTGGATTGTCCCGGCGGCACGTTTCAAGGTGCGGGGGTAAAAACCATCGTGCTGTTTTTTGAGAAAGGTGCGCCCACTCGCACGACTTGGTATTACCAACTTGATCCCGGACGCAATCTCGGCAAAACCAATCCACTGAATGATGCTGATTTAGCGGAATTTATCAACCTGCAAAAGACCAAGGCGGATTCATTCAAAAGCTGGAGCGTCGATGCCGCGACTATTAACCCGGCAACTTTTGATCTGTCGGTAAAGAATCCTAACGGCGGAGAAGCGGTCATTCACCGCAGCCCGGAGGAGATTATGGATGAGATTGCGGCGCTGGATGCGGAGAGTGCCGAGGTGCTGGCGAATATCAGGGCGCTGTTGTGAAAAATCCAGTGGTTTACATGCTGGCTAATCAGCGAAACGGCACGCTTTATATTGGCATGACCTCGGATTTGATAAAACGAATCTGGCAGCATAGAGAAGAATTGGCCGATGGTTTTACAAAAAAGTACGCTGTAAAAATGCTGGTGTGGTACGAACAGCATGAAACGATGGAAAGCGCCATCAGCAAGGAAAAAGCCATGAAAAAATGGCTACGGAAATGGAAACTATCGACTATTGAGCAGTTCAATCCCGGCTGGATCGATTTGTGGCCTGAAATACTCGGAGAAACTGCTTATCCCGTCATTCCCGCGAATGCGGGAATCCAGACTGAGGCAAATCGGACACGGGACAACCACCCTTCCGCCGTCATTCCCGCGAATGCGGGAATCCAGACTGAGGCAAACCATACACGGGACGACCACCCTTCCGCCGTCATTCCCGCGAATGCGGGAATCCAGAAAGGCAATGAACTAGATTCCCGCATTCGCGGAAATGACGATAGTGGAGAGAGAGGCACTAGCGAGCATCAGGGCACTAAACTGGATTCCCGCATACGCGGGAATGACGATGGTGGAGTAAAGGTGCTGGCGAATATCAGGGCGCTGCTATGAATGACAATCAGACCAAGCAAGACATCCGCTGGAAACAGCGCTTCAACAACTATCTCAAGGCATTTCAGACACTCGTTGAAGCGGTGGAATTGGCGCAAACCCGCGAATTATCAAAACTGGAGCAGCAAGGATTGATTAAAGGTTTTGAATTCACGCATGAACTAGCGTGGAATGTTTTGAAAGATTACCTGGAAGATAAAGGCATCATCGGTTTGATCGGTTCAAAAGATGCAACCCGCATTGCGTTTAAAAATGCTCTGATTGAACAAGGCGATGACTGGATGAAAATGATTCAAGCCCGCAATCTGACCGTGCATACTTACAACTCCGAAATCGCTCAAAAAATCGTGGATGACATTCTGGAGCGGTTTTATCCGGCTTTTGACAGCATGGCGAAAAAATTTACCGTACTCATTAACCAGCAAGACCTTGACTCATGAAATATGGACTCAGTGAATTGACGATTGAAAAAATCCGTGGCGTTTTTGCACAATTCTCGGAAATTGAAAAGGCGGTTCTGTATGGTTCTCGTGCGAAGGGAAATTTCAAAACCGGATCGGATATTGACTTAACGCTTTACGGCGCAGCGATTACATCCGATCTGCACGCAACAATAGCCGACAGGTTGGATGATCTGCTGTTGCCCTACTCGATTGATCTATCCCTATTTGATGAACTGGATCATGCCAAACTACGGGAGCATATCGAGCGTGTGGGAATGGTGTTTTATGAGCGGGAAAATCAGGGGGTTGATATGAAAGCGGGGTGGCAAAGGAGTGTGATTGGCGACTACTGCGAAGTCATCGCGGGCCAGTCTCCAGAAGGCAAGTACTACAACGCTGAAGGGAAAGGGATGCCCTTCTATCAAGGCAAGAAGGATTTCGGCGACAGGTTTATTAAGGCACCCACCACTTGGACGACTGAGACAACAAAGACTGCCAAGAAAGATGACGTTTTGATGTCGGTTCGTGCGCCAGTAGGGCCAGTCAATTTTGCTACGAAAGATATTTGCATTGGCCGAGGTTTAGCTGCAATTCGCAGCAAAGGTAAGTTAGACGTTGATTTTCTTTTTTACCAGCTACTGTATTTACAACCGGAAATTGCAGGTAAAGAAGGGGCTGTATTTGCATCAATCAACAAGTCAGAAATTGCCGCATTGCCAATATCCATCGGACCACTCCCCGAACAGCAACGCATCGTTTCCATTCTCGATGAAGCATTTGACGGCATCGCCACGGCAAAAGCCAATGCGGAAAAGAATCTACAGAATGCCCGCGCTATTTTTGAAAGCTACCTGCAATCGGTTTTCAGTCAGAAGGGTGAAGGGTGGGAACTAAAAACATTGGAACAGATAGCAATAATTTTTGGTCGAGGTAAATCAAGGCATCGCCCAAGAAATGAACCAATGCTTTATGGTGGAAAATATCCATTTATTCAAACAGGTGATATTAGGAACTCAGACCATTTCATTATGGAGTATTCTCAAACTTATAACGAGGCTGGACTTGCTCAAAGCAAGATTTGGCCGAAGGGAACAATTTGCATTACCATTGCGGCGAACATTGCAGAGACAGGAATCTTGGGTTTTGATGCTTGTTTTCCCGATAGTGTCATCGGAATAGTAACGAATCCTAAAGAAGCTGATGTTGATTTTGTAGAGTATTTATTACAGTCATTTAAGGCACGTCTCCAAGCAATGGGAAAAGGAAGTGCCCAAGCTAATATCAACATGGGTACATTTGAAAACGAACGGTTTCCATTCCCATCTGTTACCGAACAAAAAGAAATCGTCGTCAAGCTCAATTCTCTCCGTGAAGAAACCAAGCGCATTAAATCCATCTACCGGCGGAAGTCCGCCGCACTGGACGAGTTAAAAAAGTCGCTGCTACACCAAGCCTTTAGCGGCGATTTATAAATTGCCACAACAGGAGTAATGCCCATGTCCACCCCAGTCCAAAATCCAAAAGCGACTGTATGGCAACAACGGATTATCGGTGAATTACGGGACATCCCGGAACCTAAACTGGCTGAACTCTATGACCTGATTCACTACTTTCGGTTGGGACTGGCTCAGTCATCGGTCCAGCCGCGCCAACCGGGTCTACTTCATGGACAATTGGGCGCAGCTTTTTTTGAGCCATTGCCTGATGAGGAACTGAGGGCTTGGGAGTGAGCTATAGGAATCCGATCTGAGTTGTGGAATCCCCGCGTCGAACCACCCCGGCGCTTCGCGCCACCCCTCCTTATCCAAGGAGGGGATAACACCAGCACGGTACATTGCTTTTTCCCCTCCTTGAGTAAGGAGGGGTGGCCCCGTCAGGGGCCGGGGTGGTTCGCTCTTCAGAGAGGCGAAATTTCACAACTCCAACCGGATGGCTATATGAACGAAGCCGAAACCCGCGCCGAACACATCGACCCCGCCCTGAAAGCCGCCGGCTGGGGCGTTGTCGCCGGTAGCCGCATCCGGCGCGAATACCCGATCACGCTGGGCCGACTGGAAGGCGCAGGCCAGCGGGGCAAGGCCCTCACCGCCGACTACATGCTGGAATACCGCAACACCAAGCTGGCGGTGGTTGAGGCGAAAGCCTGGGCCAAGCCGCTGACCGAAGGCGTGGGGCAGGCCAAGGATTACGCGAGCAAGCTGGCCTTGCGATTCACCTATGCCACCAACGGCCAGGGCATCTACGGCATCGACATGGCGACGGGCGTGGAGGGCGAAATAGCTCACTATCCGACCCCGGAGGAACTGTGGAACCGCACTTTTGCCACTCCCAATGCTTGGCGCGACCGCTTTACCGCCGTGCCGTTCGAGGACAAGGGCGGCTATTTTCAAGGGCGCTACTATCAGGACATCGCCGTGGAGCGAGTGCTGGAAGCCATCGCCGCGCAGCAAACCCGGATTTTGCTCACCTTGGCGACTGGCACCGGCAAGACTTTCATCGCCTTCCAAATTGCCTGGAAGCTGTTTCATAGCCGCTGGAATCTGTGCGACGGGCAGAGCGGGGCCGAACCGACCCGCCGCCCACGCATCCTGTTTCTGGCCGACCGCAACATCCTGGCCGATCAAGCCTACAACGCCTTTTCCGCCTTCCCCGACGACGCGCTGGTGCGAATTGCCCCCGATGAGGTTCGCAAGCGGGGCCGAGTCCCCACCAACGGCAGCATTTTCTTCACCATCTTCCAGACGTTTATGAGCGGGCTACCCAAGGACGGCAAACCTTCCCCCTATTTCGGCGACTATTCCCCGGACTTTTTCGATTTCATCATCATCGACGAATGCCACCGGGGCGGCGCGAACGAGGAAAGCACTTGGCGCGGCATCCTCGATTACTTCTCGCCCGCAGTGCAGTTGGGCCTCACCGCCACTCCAAAACGCAATGAGAATGTGGACACTTACGCTTATTTCGGCGAACCGGTGTTCATCTACTCGCTCAAGGCCGGAATCAATGACGGCTTTCTCACCCCATTCCGGGTTAAGCAGTTTTCAACAACGCTCGATGATTATATCTACACACCCGATGACACTGTGGTCATTGGCGACATCGAACCGGGCAAGCGCTATGAAGAAACCGACTTCAACCGGATTATTGAAATCATGGAACGTGAGCAGAAGCGAGTCGAACTTTTATTGGCGGATATTAACCAGCACGATAAGACGCTGGTATTTTGTGCTAATCAGCCCCACGCCCTCACCATCCGCGATCTGATTAACCAGTTAAAAACCAGCACCGATCCGAACTATTGCCAGCGGGTCACTGCTAACGACCAGCAACTCGGCGAACAATATCTGCGTGCCTTTCAAGACAACGAGAACACCATCCCCACCATTCTGACCACTTCGCACAAGCTCACCACCGGCGTTGATGCCCGCAATATCCGCAATATCGTGCTGCTGCGATGGGTCAGATGGATTGGCGAGTTCAAACAGATTATTGGGCGGGGGACGCGGCTTTTTGACGGCAAAGACTACTTCACCATTTACGATTTCGTTGGGGCGCACCAGCATTTCAATGACCCGGAGTGGGATGGCGAACCGCTGGAACCGGAACCGAAGGAATATCGGCCTGATTGCCACACCCCGACAGACCCGCCAAAAATCAACGATGAACCAACAGAGTATGACAAACGCCCGATCATCAAGGTCAAGCTGGCTGATGGCAAAGCCCGCACCATTCAGCACACCATGATCACGACCTTCTGGCATCCTGAAGGTACTCCCATGTCAGCGAAGCAGTTTGTGGAAACGCTCTTTGGTCAACTGCCAGCGTTCTTTAAGGATGAAACAGAACTTCGAGCCTTGTGGAGCGCCCCGGATACCCGCAAAAAGCTATTGGAAGGACTCGCGGAAAAGGGTTTTGGCACGGATCAACTGGCCGAAATGCAAAAGATTATCAACGCCGAAAAGAGCGATCTATTCGATGTGCTGGCCCATATTGCTTACGCAATGGAACCGCTGACTCGGGAAGAACGGGCCGGGCGGGCAATGGCGGTGATCAGCACGATCTTCAATAGCAAACAACAGGTTTTTCTCGACTTCGTGCTGTCGCATTATATTGGGATCGGGGTAGAAGAACTCGAACAAACCAAGCTGAAGCCGTTGCTAAGCCTGAAATATGGTTCAATTTTTGATGCTGTGGCTGATTTGGGCGAACCAGAGGAAATTAACCAGATATTCGCCAGCTTTCAGAAATACTTGTATCCACCAGAGACCGTTGAATAGCTATTTCAGGATTTTCGCCGGCAATCTTTAAATCGTCATACCCGCATCCACGGGAATGACGGAAAGAGAAAGTCATCAGCCCCGAATCAACGTCCCGATCCCGGCGTCGGTGAACAGTTCTACCAGCACCGCATGGTCAATTCGCCCGTCGATGATATGCGCCGCCTTGACCCCACCCCGCACCGCATCCAGCGCGCAGGCCACTTTCGGGACCATTCCCCCGTGAATAGTGCCGTCGTCAATCAGCGCCTGCACTTGACGAGCATCGAGACCGGTCAGCAGCTTGCCGTCCCCATCCAAAACTCCAGTGGTGTCCGTCAGCAGCAGCAGTTTCTCCGCGTGCAGCACTTCGGCGACTTTGCCGGCAACCAGATCGGCATTGATGTTGTAAGACTGCCCATTCGGGTCAACTCCAATCGGCGCGATCACGGGAATAAAGTTGCCGCCGATCAGCGTTTCGATGATGGATTTGTCGATGCTAGCGACTTCGCCGACGTAACCGATGTCGATGATTTCCGGTTCTTCCCGATCGGGACTTTTACGGGTAATCCTTAGTTTGCGGGCATGGATCAAATCACCATCCTTGCCCGTCAGCCCCACCGCACAGCCGCCATGCCGATTGATATTGTTGACGATTTCCTTATTGACCCGCCCGCCCAGCACCATTTCCACCACATCCATGGTTTCGCTGTCCGTCACCCGCATCCCGTCGACAAAGCGGCTTTCCTTGCCGATCCGCTTGAGCAGGTTGCTGATTTGCGGCCCGCCGCCATGCACCACCACCGGATTGAAGCCCACCAGCTTCATCAGCACGATGTCGCGGGCAAAGCTGTTCTTGAAAGCCTCATTTTCCATCGCATGACCGCCGTATTTAACGACCATGGTTTTGCCGGAAAAGCGGCGAATATAAGGCAGCGATTCGATGAGAACATGCGCCACCTGAGTGGCAGCCTGGGCATCAAGAGCCATAGTTGATCAGCCTCGCAAAGTCATGGAAAAAAGGTCAGAACGGCAACACTAAATCCGGTTGCAGTACCCGCAACTGCTGACGGAACCGCGCCTGAATTTCACGCATCGCCGCCGGATCGTTTGCCTCAAAGCGCAGCACCAGACTTGGCGTGGTGTTGGAAGATCGCACCAATCCCCAGCCGTGCGGGAACTCGACTCGCAATCCGTCCACCGTAATCAAGTGGGCGTCCGAACCAAAATCGGCCTGCGCCAGCAACCGCGCCATCAACGCGACCGGCTCGCCCTCAGCCATCGCCAGCCGCAATTCCGGGGTGGTCAAGCCGGTTGACCAGGCGGCGAAAAACTCCGCGCTGGAACCCGACTGCCGGGCCAGCAGATTGAGCAACCGGGCGGCGGCGTAAAACGCATCGTCGAAACCGAACCAGTCATCCGCGTGGGCAAAGTGGCCGGTCATCTCGCCGCCAAGCAAAGCGCCGGTCTCCCGCATTTTGGCCTTGATCAGCGAATGGCCGGATTTCCACAAAATCGGTTGCCCGCCGAGCCGTTCAATCAGCCGGGTCAGATGCCACGAACATTTGATGTCATACACCACCGCTGCGCCGGGATGCCGAATCAACACGTCCTCGGCCAGCGCCATCAGCACTCGATCCGGCCAAATAATCTCGCCCGTGTTATCCACCACGCCCAGCCGGTCGGCATCGCCATCGAAGGCCAGACCCACATCAGCCTGTTGCGCCAGGATTGTCGCCTGCAAATCCACCAGATTCTCCGGAAGGCTGGGGTCGGGATGATGGTTCGGAAAGCGCCCATCCACCTCGCAATAAAGCTCAACAACCTCACAGCCGAGCGCCCGCAGCAGGGTCGGCGCGGTTTTGGCGGCGATGGCGTTGCCGCAATCGACCACCACTTTTAACCGGCGGGGCAAGGGCAGAACGCTCGTGATCCGCTGGATATAATCGGCGCGCAGACTGATCGCCCGTTCGCCGCCCTGACCATGCCGCACATCACCGGTTTCGATTCGGCGACGCAAATCACGGATCACCTCACCATGCAGGGCAATCCGGTCAATGACAATTTTCAGGCCGTTGTAATCTGGCGGATTGTGGCTGCCGGTGACCATCACCCCGGCGCGGGTTTCCGCGAGAACGTGAGTGGCGTAATACAGCAGCGGCGTGGACACTGCGCCCAAATCCAGCACCTCCAGCCCGGCGGCGCGAATCCCGGCTTTCACTGCATCGCAGAGCAGAGGACTGGACAGCCGCTCATCGCGCCCAACCGCAACACTGGTTTCACCGCATTCGGCAGCCAGACTACCCACCGCCTGACCGATGTCGCGCACCACTTCGGGAGTCAGATCGCGTTCTACAACCCCACGGATGTCGTATTCCCGGAAAATAGATTTTTTCATGGCGTCAATGCCGCCCGGAATGACCGAAGCCGCCGCTTCCACGTTCGCTGGGCGTAAATTCGGGAACAAGGTCAAACTTGGCCCGCACCACCGGCACGATGATCAGTTGCGCGATCCGCTCGCCAACCGCGATGGTGAAGGGCGTCTGGCCCCGGTTCCAGCACGACACCAGCAGTTCGCCCTGATAGTCGCTGTCGATCAGCCCCACCAGGTTGCCGAGGACGATGCCGTGTTTGTGACCGAGGCCGGAGCGTGGCAGCACCAGCGCCGCCAAACCAGGATCGCTAATGTGAATCGCCAGTCCGGTGGAAATTAAATGGGTTTCACCCGGCTGCACGGTGAGCGGTTCGGTTAAACAGGCGCGTAAATCCAGTCCGGCGGAACCGGTAGTGGCGTAGTCGGGTAAGGGCCAGTCCTGACCCAGTCGGGAATCAAGGATTTTCAGTTCGATGGTTTGGTGGGTCACGGGAGTGGTCGAAGAGGACGTTGACGGATTTGCCGACGGTCGGCAATGGTAGAATGACCATCTTACGTTGTGGAATTTATCGTAGCACGGGCATCCTGCC
>CAIRMO010000093.1 GCA_903879705.1 uncultured Candidatus Competibacteraceae bacterium
CATCTCGGCCAACCCTTGACCGTCAGCCTCGGTGGCGATGTCCCGATCCCGCGTTCGAGGCCGATCCGAAAATCGAACGAAGAGGGGTCAGGAGGCGACGATGTGGCGTAGGGAGGGTTTGGGTAGCGGGGTGAGCGATTGAACGCACCAGCGACCGTCTCCGGCGGTTTTAGAGGCATTTTGGCACCGGTCTCGACCCTCGACCTCCGGGCGCAGGCTGATGGTCAGCTTCACGCCCTGCTGCTGGCCGAGGGGATCACGCCGCGAGCGGTCTACCGGCCCGGCGAGGTGTGCCGGTTGCTGCGGATCTGCTCGACCACGTTGCGCCAATTCTGCGAACTTTCCGAGCATCCGGCGGTGAAAAATGCCGATCCTCGCGCTCTGGATTCGTTTCTGGTCGGTTGCCATCACCGCATTGATCACGCGGCGCTGGTGGAATGGTTGGTCAGAAACCAGAAGTTTCAGCGGGAGGGGTGAGAGTTTATGGATTGCTGGTAGAGCGGTTAGGGGCAAGTCCAATGAGGCTTGTTGAATCCTAAACCGAGGCGGCAATGCACTCAATGAGTTAATTTTTGAGAGATTTCAATGTCTTTTTTCAACAACGAATTGACCACTTCGCTTAACGAAAAGGGTTGCCCTTGGCTACGCATTCTTTGAGCAAAGAAATTCTTTACTTCCTGATCGAGGTAAATCGGTATGTCTAGTTCCTCGATGGGCCTATAAAACTTTCCTTGTTCTGCACCTGTAAAGTCATATTCATCTTTCATTTTGGACACCTCTGCTGGTATGCCTGCTGTTCCCTTTTGGCGGCTTTTCTGGCACTGATAATTCTCACAGACTCAAGGCCATTATCATCTGTGAAAGTATGGACAACCGCAAGAATCAGTTCGTTCAATGACCGTCCTAATAATAACCATCGGTCCTCCTCATAAGAATGTTCATCATCGTACTTGTTCAAAGCGAATGGATCAGCAAAAACATAAGAAGCTTGCTCAAAAGTTATCCCGTGTTTTTGTATATTGATTCGTTCTTTTTCTGAGTCCCATTCAAATTTCATGACTTAGCCAAAAGTTTTAGCCCGGAGCAGGATGAGGAACTGGCGAAACTGGCGCTTTTTCATAACTTGGTGGGTCAAAACATTTGTCACGGACATTAAAAGCGTCTGCGGCGACTGCAACAGCACCGGCAACACACGCAAACCCGACAGTTCCAACACAGGTAAATGTGCCTATACCGACTGAAAGGGCGAGAGAGGTGACCGCCATTTTACACTCAGAAATTTTTGTAAGTCCCGCTGCAGAAACCACTTTATCAGCCATCGTAAGTGTTATATACATGGATGCTTTTGCTGGAGTCATACCGGCAACTTTAATCAGCCCAATATCCTTCAATACTTGAGAAGCGCCAAAGCTAACAAACTCCGCTGTTCGAGACTTCTTATTTTCAGCGTAAACTCCTAATCCACTTTGAGCTAAGTTAGCAACTGCTAATGCAGCTTGTGATTTTGTCCGAGGAAATTCCTCTGCAATATCGGCGGCTGCATTGAGTACACTTACTAACGCTCTTACTGAATCTATATCTTGCACTAGACTCACAACTTTTTTATCTTTGCTATTGCTTAATAGCGAAACTACTTCTACTTTGTCAGATTACGAGCAACCATTTGATTTATAAAGTTTTATCAATTTTACTCACTTTATGTGAATTTTAGCGAAATCAATAGGTTGTGTTTCAATCTGACAAAGTAGAACTACTAGAGGTTCATTAAATAGTGAATGCGAAGTAGGCGTTGGGCATGGAACAGGCATTGGTTGTGATGGCATCTGTATTTCCTCAGCAGTTTTGAACAATTTTAGGTCTTCAAGAACCTGCTTCACCTGCCCCGCGTAGCGGGGTCAGGTGCAAGCCCCAGTTAGGCCACGGTTGATTGAAGTTGGGTTGCTAAAAAGACACCAACCTAACCTACGCAGCTCAACCTACATGGCTATTGATTTGGAATTTTGACATAGATATTTTTACCTTTCCTTTCAATAGTGATTTTAAGATCATTTCCATTGTCAAGTATTGCTTTCGCTTTATAAAAATTATTCCCAACATCTTCAGTGATTTTAACAACCTTGCAATCAGCACTACCCTTCAATTGTTCATGGATAATTTGAGTAACAAGTGGACAAGCAGACTGCTCAATTGAGGATGTATTTCCACCTACAGATGATCTACCTTCGGCTACAATGGCTACAAGAATAATGATAGCAATAAAAGCAACTGCAAAGCCAATCGCTGCACCAATACTCGTACCACCCTGTTTTTCCAACTCAATCTTTGCCTGTTCAGGGGAGTTTATTGCAACAATCTCCCTTACTTTTTTTTCTACATGTAGCTTGTACCAGTAATTTCCTTGCCATCCAAATGTTATGGCAATGCCCATATTAATAGCACTAGATAATTTGCTTGAAAATCCAAAAGCATATTCACAAAGAATTTCAATGACTATAACCCCGATGAATATCCATGAATAAAGATACATTTTTCGGTAAGCCATCCAAGAAAATCCCACAAGAAAAGCAGCCCAATTCCAAGATTGCTTGCTTTTTTTTGTTTCAGCAATTTCCCACTTTTTTTTGAAATAGTCGTAGTTTTTTCCAACGAATGTTTTTGCTGCTTCATCGTTAGCAACCAAACTGTTTTGGTTTAAATTGTTTTGATTCGCCATTTTCATTCTCCCGCACTTTTCGTGCCTAACTGTTAAGTAGACCCCCCAAAAGGTGCCTTCAAACGCACCGCCAAGGGGTACTTTTCGTTTGGTTATCATCTAACCGGCTGATTCTGCATCACCATCTCCAACAAAACGCCCCCTAAACCGGTCGAGCAAACACCCCACCGGCTCCAGAGCGTCCCGCGTTCCAAGCGACGCAGCACCTCCGGCGAAGTATACCTCTACAAAATGGAACTTTGCACGGCGAAATCACAAAAAATAGCAACGTCCCCCGCTGCCCCGGTCTGCCGCCCATATTTCATTGCGCGATTTCCAATAGTTTCAGCCTCGCGTTAAATACTTCATGGCTCGCCAAGCCTGGTGACCCACGCAACGCTTTCCCACGCACGAACCACTGAACCGCTCAAGACCTGACCTTCCACGTCGCTTATCGAAAAAGCATCAGGCGAAATATATCGCCAAGCGGGATGCCGCGATGGCTGCACTGGCAACGGCCATGGGCGAAAACATTATCGTGGCTTCGCCCGGCTTGGAATTGGACGTAAAGCTCCTTCAGCCGGAGCGCCCGGCATGACCGACCAACGGCAGGTCTGGTGGTCATTAGGGCGGAAGCGGATAAGTTCCAGTCTCATGCTGGCGGCGGACGTGTTCGGTCAGTACCGCGTCAATGCGGGTTTGCCAGCCAGGGCCAGAGTTCTGGAAAAACAGCAAAACTTCGGGCGTAAACCGGATCGTCGTCGAAATCTTGCGCGGCCCACGTTGCGGCCCGCGCTGACCACGCAATCGTTTGGCTTGCATTGGCTTATACCGTCGGTAGTAACAAAAAAATTGACAATCAATTCACTTTTGATTGTAATAACAGCCATTGATTCAGACAACAAAAAACCGCCTAGCGGCGGCGGTTATTGGTCCGGTTCTCACCGGAAAGGAAAAAACATGATTGACGCCAATCTTGGCACGATTTCTCGTGTCCGTCTAGCCCGTGCGTTCGCACTGGCCCGCCATATCCCCAACTCCCCTGATCCTCAACGCGCTCAAGCTATCCATGCTTGGGCTATCGCCATGCTGTGCGTCGTGCGGGGAGGTAAGTGATGAGCCTCCAAGTGATGCAGTGGGCATGGCAACGGCCCATCAACAACAGCGCCCACAAATTGGCCTTATTGGCATTAGCAGACCGTGCTGACGATGACGGTGAATGCTGGCCGGGCGTCGAGTGGCTGATCGAAAAATGCTCTATCCCGCGTAGAACAGTACTCCGTGCGCTTAAGGAACTTGAGGATCAAGGGTTCATCACCGTCAAGCGCCGTTCCGGCGATGGCACTGGACGAAAAACCAATGTTTACCAGTTGCAGATTGAAAACAGTACCGTAGGGCAATGTGCCAAATCAGAGCAAAGTGCCAATTTGGCATATAGCGGGCAATGTGCCAAATCATGGGGGGCAATGTGCCAAATCGGTATCGAAATGGGGGGGGCAATGTGCCAAATCGTGCATGAAAATGGGGGGGCAATGTGCCAAAGCTTGGCACCTAATACATCACTTAAGGATGATCCACCCCTAAATCAAAATCATCCCACACCAACCCAAAAGAAAGGCGCGAGCGCCGCGTTTTGCGCTGAAGCGGATGCGGATTCGGTCGCCATCGCCCAACCGCCCAAAGTCGGCAACCCGGCCAAGGAACCGCTGGCACTGCCAACGGCTCCCGACTGGCTACCGGCGGCAACTTGGCAAGCCTTCATCGACCATCGCGTCGAATTGAAAAAACCGCTCACCGTTCACGCCGCACAAATCACCCTCAACCATCTCGACCAGGCTCGTGGCTTTGGCCATGCCCCGGTCGTGCTGATCGAAGCCGCGATTGCCAGTGGTTGGACCGGCTGCGTTTTTGAAAAGCACTTGCAAGCGCCGCAACCATCCGCCCGTTCCGTCAAGTCGCACGTCGTTGCCCCGCCCAAGACCCATCCTGACGCCTACAAGCCCACGGGCCGCTTTGCTTCCGCCGTGGAGCTGACGGCATGAACCACAAACTCGAC
>CAIRMO010000094.1 GCA_903879705.1 uncultured Candidatus Competibacteraceae bacterium
ATCCGTGACCATCAGCACCGCAGCCGGGGCGAATTACAGGCCGCGCTGCGAGCGCTGGAGGGTGATTCGCCGGATTACCGCATCGTGCGCGGCTTCGCTCATTTGGCCTTGAACACCGCTGAATTCACTCTGGCGACTGGCGATCTGCAACCGGAACTGTTGCGCCGGGAACTGTTTACCTTGGCAGCGGAGCGCGGTGGTTATGGTGAAACCCAGGCTCAGGCGGTGCTGGAAGCGGTCGCGCCGCGCTATCAACTGGAAGCGGAAATCCTGCGTGAAGCCTTGTACGCTGATCTGCCGGAAAACCATCGACTGACCGTGTTGCCGGAATTCACCCCGGAACGGCTGATTGACCGTTACAACCTCGCCCAAGCCCAAGGGCTGCTGTATTCGGCGCTGCACCTGCGCCTGACCGCCCATCGCAATGTCCCCGGCGAATACCGTCGCCTGTTTCGCCATCTCAAGTTCCACGGCCTGATGTACGCGGTTGAAGGTCATCTGGACGACGGCTACCAGATTTATGTGGACGGCCCGGCCAGCCTGTTCAAGCAAACCCGCAAGTACGGGTTGCAAATGGCGATGTTTTTGCCGGCGCTGTTGCGGGTCACCCGCTGGGCGATGGAGGCGGTGTTGCAACGGGATGGGCTGGAATTGCGCTATCAAATCGATTCGCAATCGCCGTTACGGTCGCTGGATGCGCCGCCGCCGGCGTATGACAGTCTGCTGGAGGAACGCTTCGCCACTCGCTGGGAGAAGCTGGGAACGCCGTGGGTGCTGGAACGGGAGGTGGAAATCGTCGATTTGAAGGGGACAGTATTCGTTCCCGACTTTGCCCTGCGCCATCCCGATGGGCGGGTGGCGCATATCGAGATCATGGGCTTCTGGCACCCCGACTATTTGCGCCGCAAGCTGGACAAACTGCGCCGCGCGGCCATGCCTGATTTAATCGTGGCGGTCTCGGAGCGGTTGAATGTCGGAGCGGCGGATTTTCAGGATATTCCCGGTCCGGTACTGTTCTTCAAGGGCAAACTCGAACCCCGGCAGGTATTAACGGTGCTGGAGACACTGGGGACCACCCGCGCTGAAGAGGGCCTGCGCCCGGCCAAGTGACGGCGGCGGTGATCCGCGAAGGCTGCCGCGCAGCCCGACGTCTGGCAGGCCCGGGGCGAGGAAGGATTGCGGCAGGCGCGAAAACGCTACGGCTGGGAGGCAAAAGTCGATGAATCTGACTCTGGCGGTGGACGAAATTCATTTATGGCTGGCAGATTTGGATCAGCCGCCGAGGCCATTGTCAAAACTGGCCGCGACTTTGACACAGGATGAACAGGAACGAGCCGCACGATTCCGCTTTCCCGAACATCAAGCCCGGTTTATCGCTGGGCGGGGTCTATTGCGAGAACTGCTGGGCGGGTACTTGAACCGGCCAGCGGCAGCGCTGAGGTTCTGCCAGGGTGCGCACGGTAAGCCGGAATTGGCAGGGAAAGAGGCCGCAGCCGGATTGCATTTCAATCTGGCGCACAGTGGTCATCGGGCGCTCTATGCGGTGGCCCGCCGTGAAGTAGGTGTTGATCTGGAAAAACCGGATCGGTCAGCAGATTATGCGGCGATTATTGCCCGGATCTGTGGGTTGCGGGAACGGGCGGCATTCCAGACCATCCCGCCAGAGCAGCGTCAGAACGCCTTTTTTGCCTGCTGGACCTGTAAGGAAGCTATCGCCAAGGCGCTCGGCAGTGGTTTTGCCAGTGGCTTACAAACCCTGGACGTATGTTTTCTGGATGGCGACCGGGCAAAACTGCATGATCCGGCAGGTCGGGAATGGGCGGTAATGAATGTGCCATTGGAGCCGGGTTGGGCCGGGGCTTTGGCGGCAGTGGGCGCAGACTGGCGCTGGATAAGCATTCCTCCTCTGAATTATCCCGGTGATAACGGTGAGTCCTGGCCAGGGCATCTGTAGATCGGGCAGAATCAAGTCATAGCCGTTCTTGCGATGAAGTGTGCAAACCGTGAAAAATGTCCGGTGAACTGATCAGGAGAATCGCAGCTCCTTATCCGGTCCGATTTCTTTCTGCAAATTCCAGCGCCACATCCAGCGCCTCCATGAATTCATTGACCTTGATCGGCTTGGTGATATAGCGGAAGAACCCGGCCTCCAGGCCTTTCGTGATATCGCGGGGCATGGCATTGGCACTGATAGCGATAACCGGGATGTGCGCCGTGGCCGGGTCCAAGCGCAGGATCTGCAAGGCTTCGAAGCCGTTGATGCCAGGCAGATTGATGTCCATCAGGATCACATCCGGCTGGGCCGCCCGTGCTATCTCGATGCCGCTGTTTGCGGTTGTCGCTGTCATCAAGCACATGTCGATATAACGGGCGATGATTTGTTCGACCAGCTTCATGTTCGCTGTGTTGTCCTCTACATAGAGCAGCGTGTGCAGCCGCGTTCCGCGAGAGGGTTGCGGTGGAGCCGATACTGCGACGTCGCTTTCCATGTCAAGGTGTGGCTCAGCCACCGAGGGCAGTTCGAACCAGAATATGCTCCCCACCCCGGGGGTACTTTCCACCCCGATGCGGCCCCCCATCAATTCGACCAGTTGTTTGGACACCACCAAGCCAATTCCGGTGCCTTCCTCGTTGCCCGCCTCCTGTCCGAGACGGTTGAACGCCTGGAATAGCTGCGCTATCTGATCCGGATTCAGTCCCACACCGGTGTCGCTGATGCTCACCCGAACGTATCCCGGCCGGTTCTGGGTACGGTTTACCTCGACCGTTCCCTGCTTGATGTTGTATTTGATCGCATTGGAAAGCAGGTTGATGAGTATCTGCTTCACCCGGGTTCGGTCAGCCAAAACAAAACAGGGCCTGTTGATTTGGGGAAAGATCATGCGGATGTTGCGCTGCTGCGCCAGCGGCTCGATCATGCCTTGGCATTCGAGCATGACTTCAGCCAGGGCCACCGGCTCCCGCGACAGGGGCATCTGTCTGGACTCGATCTTCGCCAGATCGAGGATTTCGTCGATCAGCGTTAGCAGATGCCATCCCGCCTGAAGAATCTGGGTGATGCTGTCCTTCTGGGTGGGTGTGGGCGGCGGGAGATCGGATTCCATCAACTGGGAGAATCCGAGAATGGCATTGAGCGGGCTGCGCAGCTCATGGCTCATGCTGGACAGAAATTCCGATTTAGCGAGGTTGGCTTTTTCCGCCGCAGATTTGGTACTCTCCAGCTCGACGTTCTTTTCTTGCAGCACCTGATCCAGGCGTTTGCGTTCGGTCACGTCGCGCGCCGCCGCGAACACGCCCTGTAGCCTCCGGTCCCGGTCGTAGAAGGTGGTGGCATTGTAGGACACCACCGTTTCTCTACCGTCCCTGGCGCGGACAGTGAGTTCGTAGTTGGTGATCTTCTTTTCACTCAGGACCCGGTTGATGCTGGTCTCGGCCCGATTTGGATCAGTGAAGTAGTTCTTGAATGGGGCACCAATCAATTCGTCGCGGGTACAACCGGTGAGCGCCTCCATCTGTTTGTTGACGTCGGTGATGATGCCGTCCGGATCAGTGGTCATCAGCCCGTCGATGTTCGCTTCGAACAGGGAGCGGGTGTAGAACTGCTGATCGCGCAAGCGCTGACCGAGCAGCTTCCGCTCTTCCTCGACCTGCTTGCGGGCGGTGTTGTCGGTGCCGATCAACAAGTAACCGATGATGGCGTCGTCTTGAGCGTCGCGTAGCGCGGTGACCGATACGATGGCCGGGAAGCGGCTGCCATCCTTACGGATATAGGTCAGTTCGTAAATGTCCTCGATGCCGCGCGAAGCCTTGAACACCAATGCCTCAAAGCCGGGCTTAATCGGGGTTTCGAGTTCCGCGCTTAATGCTTTCGCCCGGGCAATCACTTCCTGCGGATCGGAAATGTCGGCGGGCGTAATGTTGTTTAGAACCTCGGCGGCTGCATAGCCCAGCATGCGCTCGGCACCGACATTGAAGATTTGAATGACGCCCTTCTCGTCAGTGGCGATACTCGAAAAGTTGGCGCTGTTAAAGATCGCAAGCTGCAAGGCTCCCGCTTTAAGCAATGCGGCCTCGGCCTGCTTGCGGGCGGTGTTGTCGGTGCCGATCAACAGGTAACCGATGATGGCGTCGTCTTGAGCGTCGCGTAGCGCGGTGACCGATACGATGGCCGGGAAGCGGCTGCCATCCTTACGGATATAGTTCAGTTCGTAAATATCCTCGATGCCGCGCGAGGCCTTGAAGATCAACGCCTCGAAACCGGGCGTAATCGGGGTTTCGAGTTCCGCGCTTAATGCTTTCGCCCGGGCAATCACTTCCTGCGGATCGGAAATATCGGCGGGCGTAATCCTGTTCAGAACGTCGCTGGCCGAGTAGCCCAGCATACGTTCGGCACCAATATTGAAGAGTTGAATAGTGCCATTTTCGTCGGTGGCAATAATCGAGAAATTGGCGCTATTGAAAATTGCACTCTGCAGGTTCCCCGTCGTAAGCCGCACCTCTTCGGTCTGCTTGCGCACGGTGATGTCTTCGTAGATGCCCAGCAGGCCGACGACCTGGTTGTTTTCGTCCCGCAGCGGCATCTTGGAGGTGACCACCCAAATTTTATTGCCGTCCGGTGTCGTCTGCGGCTCTTCGTAATTTAGCTTGGGAGTGTCCGATGTCATCACGGTCTGATCGTCGGCGCGGTACAACTCAGCCAGATCGTTCCACCCCATTTCAAAATCAGTTTTACCGATCAGTTCGTTCGGGCTGGAGTATCCGGCATCTTTCGCAAACAGAGTGTTGCAGCCCAGATAGCGCGAATCGCGATCCTTCCAGAATAGACGGGCGGGGATACTTTCTACGATGGACTGGAGCATCTTCGCTACAGGAAAATTTACGGGAAGGATGTTATTGGGCATGAGCGACCTCGGTTAAAGCACAAATCGGGCGCTGGTATTACGCCAGATTGGCGCCCGATGAATGGCAAAGGCTGGTCGAAGCCAGTGTGGCAGGCGCTTGAATCAATGGACATTATCAGAAATCTCAATTTCAGCATTAGGCTACTGCTGAGGAAACAGCAGGTTCACTTTCAGTTATTTATCAATATTGAACAATTAGTTAAACAACTTCACGTCGCACGGGGGGACTGAATGCTTACTATTGGCGCGGCCCGTCAGCAATGCCGACCAGCGTCTCGCCGTGGAAGGTCAGCGTTCGGAGAAAGGTCCCCGGCCCGAAGCTGTATTCCCATTTGTAAACCGGAATAAGCCGGCGGGTTTCGGTTTCATAGCGCGGCTGCCCCGGATAGGGCGATCCCGGCACAGGATTAGCCGGGTAGTAACCATCATTACGGCGCACGGTCTCTTCGATAAAACCATCCTGCCAGGCGTGTTGCGGATCGCCACAGAGTTGCTGAACCCGCGACTGCGAATCGCCGGTATCCACCAGATAGCCGCCGCAGCGCATGGTGTCGGCCACCGCAGTGGATATGCCCGCTACCGCTAAAACGGCGATCAAGAGCCAGCGTTGATGATTGTCATACATGGAGAAGCTCACTCCCTCTGTTCAGATTATCGCCAGATTGTCGATTAGTCGCGCCCGACCTAGCCAGGCCGCGGCGAAAATTCGTACCTCGGTATCGTCCGGTGCCGGACGTTGTAAATCGTCGGCGCGACGAATCTCGACATAATCCGGGCGGAAACCCGCCGCCGCCAGCCGCACCTTGGCGGCATTTTCCAGCACCGCGATCGCCCGCTCTCCGCCCCGCCACTGTTCCGCCGCCGCCTGCAAGGTCGCGTACAGCGTCGGAGCTATCGCCCGCTCTTCAGCCGACAGATAGGCATTGCGCGAACTCATGGCCAGCCCATCGGCTTCGCGCACCGTAGGGCCGCCGACAATTTCGACCGGCAGATCCAGGTCAGCGGTCATGCGCCGGATGATGACCAGTTGTTGCCAGTCTTTCTCGCCGAAAACCGCCACATCGGGCTGGACCAGGTTGAACAGTTTGGCGACTACCGTAGCGACGCCGCCAAAATGAACCGGGCGGTTGGCGCCACACAGCAGTTGCGACAGCCCAGGTACGCTGACCTGGGTCATGTCTGCCAGTGGCCGTGGATAAATAGCCGTCACTCCGGGGGCAAACAGCAGATCCAGGCCGGCGGCTTCCAACTGGAAACTGTCATCAACCCGTGTGCGCGGATAGCCGGCAAAATCTTCATCGGGACCAAACTGGGTCGGGTTGACGAAAATACTGGCGACGGTGCGCGGGGCCAGTTGCCGTGCCCGTTCGACCAGACTGAGATGACCCCGGTGCAGGTTGCCCATAGTAGGAATCAGGGCGACCCGCTCGCCAGCCCGTTTCCAGGCGGCAACCTGAGTGCGTAATTCGGCAATGCGGTGGACGGTTTGCATGGCGCGTTCTCTGGTGATCAGGCGAGGCAGTGTTCGGGGCCGGGAAATTCGCCGCTCTTGACGGCGCGGACATAGGCTTCCGCCGCTGCTTGCAGGCTGTCACAGCCGATCAGAAAGTTTTTGGAGAATTTTGGGCGGTGGCCGGGGGTAATGCCGAGCATATCGTAGCTAACCAGCACTTGGGCGTCACACCCCGCTCCGGCTCCAATGCCGATCAATGGAATGGTCAGCGCTTCGGTCAGCCGCACCGCCAGTTCCGCTGGAATGCACTCGACCAGGGCGATGTCAGCGCCGGCCTCCTGCAACAGCAGCGTCTCATCGATGATTTGGCGTGCAGCGGCTTCCCCTCGGCCCTGCACTTTGTAGCCGCCCAGTTTATGCACTGACTGCGGCAGCAGACCCAGATGGACGCAGGAGGGAATGCCGTTGCGGCTGAGTTGACGCACGGTTTCGGCCAGCCAGCCGCCGCCTTCCAGTTTGACGATATGCGCTCCGCCTTCCTGCATCAGCCGGGCAGCATTGCGGACGCCCTGATCAACCGTGGCGTAGCTGGCGAACGGCATATCGGCCATCAGCAGCGCCGTCCGGCAGCCATTCGCCACCAGCCGGGTGTGATAGATCATGTCTTCCATCGTGACCGGCACCGTGGTTGGTCGGCCCTGAATGACCATGCCCAGCGAATCGCCAACCAGCAGCACTTCTATCCCCGCGGCCTCCAGCAGCGTGGAAAAGCTGGCATCGTAAGCCGTCAGAACGGTGAACTTCTCCCGGTCACGCTTCATCTTCGCCAGGGCGGTCAGCGTGATCGGTTTGCGGGTAGTTTGTTCCTGGTACATGGGCGGTGTGAAGGTTAAAGGTTAAAGGTTAAAAATTAAGGGCTGAAAGCTGTTCCAGCCGGGCAATCGCTTGTGGCGGGCAGGATGCCAGCAACTCCGCCAGCATTCCCCGTCCGGGAATCGTCAGTAGCGGGGCGATGTCATGCAGAGGATGCAGGACAAAAGCCCGTTGATGCAGGCGGGGATGCGGCAGGGTGAGCCACGGATCGGTGCGGGTCATCTGACCGTAGAGCAGCACGTCCAAATCCAGGGTCCGCGTCCCCCAACGCACAGCGCGAACCCGACCCTGCGCGGTTTCAAGCGCCTGCAATGCGTTCAGCAGATCGTCTGGCGTCAGCATGGTATCCAGGGCGGCGACCGCGTTGATGTAATCCGGCTGGCCGGGTGGACCACCGACCGGTGCCGTGCAGTACAGCGGGGAGCGGACAACGCCCGCACTGGACGGAAGATCATTGAGTGCTTGAAACGCATGCTGCACCTGAGCGACGGGGTGATCCAGATTACTACCGATGCCAATGTAAGCCCGCACGGACTGCATAATAGTTGACTCGGCAATTCAGGTTTCAGAAGGCGGTGGACTCGCAGCATCCGATTGGCCAGCAGCGCGGGATTTGCGCCGGCGACGCGGTTTGCCCTTTTTAGCCTTGGGCGTGGGTAACACGGCCTGAAGGCGGCCCTTTTCGTCCATCGCCATAAACCGGGTCCACCACTCGGCCAATTGCGCCGCGGGTTCGTCGGTTTCGGCCCGCAGCAGCAAAAAATCGTAGCCCGCACGAAACCGGGGATGCGTCAGCAACCGCAGCGGGCGTTTACCGATGATGACGGTCAACCGCTGCTGCATTTCCCAGATTTCCTGCATCGGCAGGCTGTAGCGCCGTGGCAAGGCCGTGCAGCGGATTTGCGTCTCAACCACCGCGTCCGCCGCAATTTGCAGCGCCTCGTACTCGTTCTGCCCGTCCATCTGCAACTGGCGCATTTGTTCCACCAGCGGCTCCCACAGTAAGGCGGCGAACAGGAACGCTGGAGCTACCGGCTTGCCTTCCGCCAAGCGGGCGTCAGTTCCGGCCAGGGCGCGCATCAGCAAGGTTTTCGGGTAATGCTGCTGCTGACGGTTCAGGCAGCGTTCGGTCGCCGGGAACAGACAGCCGAATAGCCGGTAATGGCGCAACAGTTCAAAGGTCTGGAGGGCGCTGCCACCCAGAAACAGCTTGAGGATTTCGTCGAACAACCGCGCTGAAGGAATTTTCTCCAGCAAATGCCCCAGCCGGTGCAGCGGCGCTTCGGTCGCTGGATCGATTCGCAAACCCAGCTTGGCGGCGAAGCGCACCGCCCGCAACAACCGCACCGGATCCTCGTGGTAGCGTTCGACCGGGTCACCGATTAGCCGGATCAGCCCGGCCTTGAGATCGGCTAGACCGCCCACATAGTCCAGCACTGCAAAATTGGCGATGTCGTAGTACAGGGCGTTAATGGTGAAATCGCGCCGCCAGGCATCGTCTTCGATCCCGCCGTAGACGTTGTCGCTGAGAATGCGACCATCAGCCGCCCGTTCAACCGTGGAGCCGTCGCCATCCTCGTTGTCGTCGCCGTGGCCACGAAAGGTAGCGACTTCAATGATTTCTGCGCCAAACTGAACATGCGCCAGCCGGAACCGCCGACCGATCAGCCGGCAGTTGCGGAATAGCTTGTAGATTTGTTCGGGACGGGCGTCAGTAGCGATATCAAAGTCTTTTGGTTCGCGGCCCAGCAGCAAATCCCGCACCCCACCGCCCACCAGGCAGGCGCGATAACCGGTTTCGCGCAGCCGGTACAGGACCTTGACGGCGTTGGGGCTGATGTTGGCCCGCGAGATGTTGTGTTCGGGGCGGGGAATGAGGATCGGTTGACGATTCAGGATGGCGGCGTCCAGAGCAGTGATTTCTTGTCGAATGCGGAAACGCGGGTATAATACCCGCTTCCCTTCAAGACGCCAGTTATCCCGCTCCCTTCGTCTAGTGGTCTAGGACACCGCCCTCTCACGGCGGGAACAGGGGTTCGAAACCCCTAGGGAGCGCCAATCAAATCAGGCGGTTATGGTTTGAGCTGCGGATTTTGCCCAATATTTGCCCAATATACGGGGATAGATACGGGTAGACAGCATCAATCCATGATCCGCTGCAACATGGTCTGCAACACGCGACAAAACAACTAGATCAAACTGATCCAGTTGTGCTGCAACCCATGATCCGCTGCAACGTGGTCTGCAACTGTTATCGGTGGATCATGTTGATCTACCCTTGTTCCGGGCTGCAACCCTGCTATTGAGCGCACATCCCGCGAATAGTTGAAGCGCCCAGCGGAAAGTTGTCCATTCCACAGAGTTTGCGTTCCACATACAGCCGCTTGCCAATGGCGGCGTAACTTCCGCCAGTTGATCGCCATTGGCGAACCAGCACTTTAATCGATTTCCGATCCGGTTCTGATAGGTAAGCGTAAGGCACTAGCGGTGTTCTAGTCTGCGTACTAGCGGCGCGACTAGCGGGCGGGCTGTTTTCCATAGCGGCCAGTGCTTTCCCGATCACGGCTGCATAGGGAGCGGCGAATTCAGCCGACAGCCGCTTGAGAGTGTCGAAAGCGACTTTATCAAGCTGAAAAGAAACTTGGTGAGTGTCGGGTATGGTCATGAACGGTAAATTGCCAATTATTAGCAGTATGGGCGGGTTCAAAATGGGGCCGCGTCAGCCGGCTTTCAGGCGGCAGGGGCGGCGGATCACCAGTGCAGAAGTAGGTACTTCCACAGTTGGCCTACGCTAACCATCTTTCAAATGTCGACTTTCTAGCAAGCGGGCCTATGGTTTGCGCTGTACTCGGCTCGTCGGCTTTGAAACACCCCTGCTGGGGTTCTTTATGGAGCGGTCAAGCCACTCCAAACTCCTTCTTTCGTTCCTTGATTTCGTTTATTTCCAAACCGAGTTTATCCATTTGGTTTTGAAGCTCAGCCATTCTTGACAATCGCTGATCGTTGTTCAAAGAATTAATCGGCCAATCAATTTTCTCTAGTATATGGGGGATGCTGGATCGCATTGCTTCGGTCAAAAAAGCATCTAATCCCATTTGCAACCGATTTTGAGGATCAAAGGCGATCATTGCCCCGCCCCTAACGCTCTCAAGATTAGCTAAGTTCTGCCGACTCGCTTTATATCTAGCAAAATTTTCCCTCATTTTTTTTAAGGCGGTTTGCTCAATAAAGTCGAGGTACTGGTTAAGGAAAGTCGCGCCCTCATCACGTCCAGGGGGCAATTCGTTCAATTCACGCCATTCAGTAGCAAGTGCATTATGCTCGGCATTTTTTTCATCGAGCAGATTGTTGATCTTGCTGGAAAGTTCTCGGATTTTTGGCGTTGCGGCTTCTATTTCGGAAAAGACGCCATTGGCAAAATCACTGACCGTATTGATAACCTTTGTAAACATGGGATCGCTCCTTAGATTGAAGTTGCAGCAGTTAGGGAAAGGTTAACAAAGCTTTTTTGCTTGTGGGGTAGGTTTGATTTTAGATTGTCGGCGATGTTCATACGACGCGCCCTCCATTTTTAATGAATGCGCAACGCTGTTTCGGGGTCATGTTGTCAAAACCGGCGCGGGTCATGGTCTGTCCGGCGCTCACGGTTTTTTCTGACTGGCTGCCTATAATTTTGTAGCCGTGCTGGCTGTAAAAATCCTGTTCGGACTGGCTTGAGCTATCAAAGCATTGTTTTGAGACTGCGAGGTTCATTTGTTTCTCCAAGCTGTGGTTTTGGTCTCGATTCGTTTTCCAGAATCAAACGCTCGATTTGCCCGATCATTAGCGCACGCAGGGGTTGTCCGCTTTGGGCGGAAAGCATTTTAAGCAGGCGGCGTTGTTCGGGGGTGACTTGAAAAGTCAGGGTAACGAGATTCATTGCATGAGTTTACCATAAAATTCAAATACAGCAATACTTAAAATCGGTGGCGAGGCGGTCGGCTGTGGATTCGCGGGTATCATTTTGATCCTCGCGTTTTACCGCGTTTTCATTTCCCGGCCTTGCGTATGCGTCCTGCTTGGCATACAGGGCCAGGACGGAATCTAGTCGAAACAATAATCCACAGGTGGGAGCGGCATTCACACGGTCGCCTTGGCACTATCCGCCAGCCGGCCGGGGAGTTGGGCGGCGGTGGTCGCCATGTCCAGCATCGCCTGATCCAACTCCGTCAGCAGCAGGGTGTGGATGGCGTGTTCGTCGCTTTCGGCAGCGAGGCGCGGGGCGATCTTGTCCGGTATCCGTTCCAGGGCGGCGCGGAATTGCGCGGCCAAGGTGGTATAGGCGAGATGCACATCGGCGAGTTCGACCAGTTCACCGGACCGTTGCCGCTCGCGCATTTCGGCGATGTTGGCTTCGTGGTGTTCGCGCTTGGCGCGGCTCAGTTGCAGGTCGTAGCCGGTCTGGGTGATCGCGCAGTCCGGGAGCGGTTGCCGGGCGGGATCGGCTGGGGTCAGGGCGGGTAGAGGCTGGCATTTCGGGATACGAGGGCGGGTATTTTTCTCCCATTGGAAATTCGCAATCTCTGGATCAATTTTGCCGTCGATCAGGCTGATCCGATTGTCCCGGATCGCCTTGAGTACGGCGGTGTGGTGGCAGTTACGGCGGCGAGCGTATTCAGTGATGCTGATCAGATTGATGGCCATAATGTGACTAAATCAGCCTATATCAAGGGGTTAGTGACCAATATGTGACTCAATGGGTGGCCTATGCCTAGACTACTTTTGCCGTCTCAATTACCCGTAATGTCCCGAATACGCCAGGCACCTCCACACTTGGCGGGCTGGCTGAGTCTATGGTGCTATGGTGCTATGGTGCTATGGGCTTTTCGATTATTTTTCATTTAGCCTCTATAGAGGTTTTCTCCCGTTGCCGCCGTTGCCGTTATGCAACAGCATGGTTTTTATATATTTTTTACGTTTCGGGAGCGTCCCAAAACTGTCCACAGGAACTTTCTCCCGTAGACTTAACCCATCTAAATAATGCCTACAGGAACTTTTCTCCCGTAGACATTCCCGTAGACATTCCCGTAGACATTATTTAGTTTTATAAAACAATTAGTTAATAGCTGCGTCTACACGTCTACAGGTTAAAC
The DNA here is from genome assembly GCA_903879705.1 of uncultured Candidatus Competibacteraceae bacterium. Taxonomy (GTDB): domain Bacteria; phylum Pseudomonadota; class Gammaproteobacteria; order Competibacterales; family Competibacteraceae; genus RXIV01. Next base: position 12,360 of record CAIRMO010000094.1, read on the forward strand.
TTGCGTACAGGTAGAAGTTTCCTTTACCCATACCCTGATCTTCTTTCTCCAATCCATTTCAGCACGGGTCACTTTCTGCACATAGCCCTGCAATCGCATAATCCCGCTGAGCCGTTTCTGTGCGGGATTGCTCTGTTGATCGATCCTCAAGCCAATCCCCGTGAGAATACTTCCGGTAGTCAGGGGTGGCGGGGAACCGATGCTTGAGCCGGTTAAGCGGTCAACAGCGGCCATTACCGCGTCGGTCCATGCGTCCGCTTCCAAGTGAGCGGAGCGGGCTTCCTCGGCCTGGTTAAGCGCATCGGCCTGTGAGACGTACCACGGTTTTTTGTCGATAACTTGAGCCGCTGCTTCTCCCAGCAGTTGAGCGACAACCTGAGTCAGTGCCTCGGTATCAATCGGGGCGCAAAGGGTGATCGGCCAAAAGCGGCGATTGCCGGTTGGATCACGCAAGAATTGCGGATCGTTGGTCGTGCCAACAAAGCTCACGGTACGGGGGAAATCGCTGGCGTATCGGCCAAACTTCTCACGGAAATGATCGCTACGGGTGGCCACAAAGGACTTGATAGCCTCAAGGCTGGCGGTCTTGATAGCGGCCAATTCCGCCAGTTCGGCAATGACAATCCCCCGAACATTGATCTTGGCTTCCGGGTTGCTCACGTCGCCAATCGCATCGGTAAAGGCTTCCGGTTGCACTGCATCAGCGATGATTTGAGCGGCTGAGGATTTACGCCAGCCTTGTGGCCCAAACCAAACTAAAACATCATCGCGCTTGCAGCCGGGGTACAGGACGCGGGCCGCTACGCCTCGTAGCCACTTCTCGCCAATTTCCTGTAGGTAATGGGTATTGTCTGCGGTATGAGTCGCGTTCAGGTAGTCAACCAGCCACGTTTTCAGGCGTGAGAGACCATCCCATTTGGCTGCCAAATAACGCAGGCGGTCCTGAGCCGGATTGAAGGCGTTGCGGTGGGCAACCGCCATGACCGCCAAATCTACGGTTTCTCGGCCAAATGGCACTTGGTGGGTTTGATTTATCCAAATCATCGTCTCAGCCGTATCAGCATCTTGCCAAGCACCAGCGGGCGACGCATAAGGCGTTGCCGTCCTTTTTTCGATTTGCTGGCGAAACTCGTTGTAGCCGATAACGCCTTCCCATGCGTTCTGTGAGAGGAATCGAACGGCATTGAGCAGCGTCCGATCTAATCCTTTCTTGGGGGTGGTTTCCTCTGTACTTGCGCCGATAGAGGGGCCGGGGGTGTTTTTGGCTTTGGTTGCGGGTTCTCCGTAGCCTTGCATCCCCAATGCTTTAGTGGCCGCTTTGAAGTCACCGCCATGCTCCAGGGCGGCGTATGCAGCAAACTTGGAGATCGGCTTTTGCGTAGCAAAGGGCGTGGAACTGCTCCAGACGTACAGATAGCCCTTGCCCTGCCAGTTGGTCGCTGCGCTAACGCCTTCCGACTTGCCGGGGCGTCGCCAGTAAGTCGCCCCTTGGCGCTCAAACAGCCGGATCCATCCTTGCGGAATCAGCAGATCGTCCCAACTGGCGCGGGCGTTGTAGGCGTCGCCAGGGCGCTCGTGGGTTTTCGCAGAGAGATCATTTTGATCCCTCTGATTCTGCGAGCAAGGATCATTTTGATCTTTGCTTGCGCCCGGCACATGGAAGGTCCGCGCCAAGGTGAACAGATTGGCGCGTTCATCGACGGTCAAGGTGGGGATCGTGCTGAATCCGCCATTGAGTAGGCAGTAAGGTTTGCCGGTGGGGTGAACCTTGCCATGACTGGGGGCGGTAATGATGAAACCGCCTTCGCCGCGAGTTTCGATCAGCGTCTTGATTCTGGGCTTGCCGGCTTCGTCTACTCCGTCAGGGCGGGTTGCCAACTTGGCATTTCCGCCAATTTCGGGGCAACGATACAGATAATGAAAACCGCCACCGGGCGAGGATTCGATATAGCCCGTTTCCAGTTTGCGGATAACCGCGCCCAAACCAGCATCGTCGGCAATATCCTTGAAATGCTGGTAAGCGTCAGCATCGTCAAATTCAAACGCCTCGAGGTTGCCGGATACCGCGCCGGAAATTACGCCAATGCCAGTCAGCCCGTTGGAATACCATTTTTTCAGTTGGTCGGGATCGGGGCGTTGCTGTTGGTAAGGTTTCCAGGGTTTCGGGAGCGGTGCTTTGCTTCCGTCATGGCGAGGCGGAACAATTGACAATCCGGCGGCGTGGCCGGCCAGTGCGGTTTCGAGCAGGGAATTCATGATCTTAAATCTCCAAAAAAAGGTTGATTGGAGACTGACATCCGCGCCGCATTCCGGTAAAATTACGCTCGCGAGGGCGTAATTTTTATGTGGTTTTACAGGGCGCGGGCCAGTCTCCAAGGTAACTTGGGGCTGGCTTTAGTCGTTTATGGGGGTGGTGAAACTTGCTTTTCCCGTCTCGCCAATCCGATCTGCCAATACATCAATCGTGTTGGCAATGATCGCCAGTTGATTGAACATCCCCAACCGCGCCGAATCGCTGTTCAGGGTTTCGCATTGATCGACGGGGGCAACAAACAGGTCAGCCAACAGCCACAGGGTGGCGCTAATTGCATTCAGGGCATCGCCGATACAGCAGGCTGGCAGCGGTTGGTCGGGGTCATGGTCAAGGTAGGAATGGCGTAGGGAAACGGGCGAAGGCATACCAGCAATCTCCAACAGGTTCAGCGGGAACCGGCGTGGTGCCGGGGAACGGGCGGGGCTGGAAAACTGCCTGTAAGTGCAGCGCACAGCATTGCTACTGTGCATCCCCACCAATCCCCCGATTGGAGACTGGCGACCAGAATCCGGGCGGATTCCAGGCGTAAAAAAAGCACGATGACGGTGTGCGGTGCCGCTTACAGTCGCGTTTTCCAGGCGCTTGTGAGCAGTATAGCCGGGCCGGGCGGCGTTGCAAGGGGCAGCGTTCATCCGGCGGCCTGTTGGGCCTGGGGGGCGGTTTCCGCTTCCCGTGCAGCGATGAATTCATGCAACGCCTTGACGGCGATATAGCGACGTACCCCCAGCGTGTAGGAGCGCAGCCGACCGTTATTGATCTCGCTGTACAGCGTGGCGCGGCAAACGGACAAGGCGCGGCAAGCGTCGGCAACGCTCAAGGCTTCTTGCTGGACCGGCTTGACGGCGGGAAAGGTGATGATTGTGTTCATGCGTTCGCCCTAGTGATTGAATTGACCGGGGCAAACCTTACAAGCAATTTTCCTTACTATTCAACCCGCAAAGGGTAGGTAGGTTGACCTACAACCTACCGCATGTTCTTATTTGTTACGGGTATTTCCACCTCTGCGGCGGTATTCGGGGCGGATAACCTGATCAATGTGGTCTGCCATTGTGGGCGTCATCTCGCGGTGTTCTATCAGCCATTGAATGATGTCCTTTTTCTTGGGCGGGTGGCTTGGATCGTGATTCAGCCAAAACTTAATAATTGCTGCTTGCAATGCGTCAAGGGCGGGCGTGTGGTAGTCAGGCGGATCATCGGTAGTGACGGATTTATCGGGCGGCGAATCAGGAAACAGCAACGGCGGGCGAATGCATCTGAGCGCGTTTTCCAAGGTCAAATCAGCAGCCGGTTGTGGAATAAACAAAAAGCGGGGCTTAAATACGCTATGAGTTTCCGCCCAATCGCGAAGGGCGCTCCGTGAATAGCGCGACGCCCGCGCCAATTGTCCTTTGTCCAACGCTTCTCGAATGTCCCACAAGATTCTATTCCCCATAGCAGGGAGCGTCTGGCCAGGCTTACCGGGCGGCTCCAACCCGCACCAAAGCCAGCCTATTTCACGCGGGTCAAAATCAGAAACAGTGTCCCAATACTCGAAATTTGCCGGGTCCATTGAATCGCACCTTGCGCACCTTGGAAAAAGGTCGCCGCGCCAGGGCCGGGCAAGGTGCGAACCCGGCCTTTTCACGGGCCAGGCTAGGCGCGGCGGATTCAGTTATCGGACTTTCGCCACAGGGAGAGCCACCACGTTTGAGGGCGCATCCAATCCAAACCGGGGCGCACTGGCACGGATCGCTTCAGCCACATAGGACGGGGCTAAATGCCCGTAGTGTTTTTCGATCATGCGGGTATCCCGATGGCCCAAATTCTGCGCCAGAACCAACAACGGCATTCCCGCCATAACCGCCAAGCTGGCGTAGCTATGCCGCAAAACGTGAAAGCTGATCGGCGGATCAATCCGGGCATTCTGACAGGCTTGGCGAAGCGGGCGCTGATTGCGATTGTGAGTCCAAGAGGGCAAATTAGAACCACGGTTCTGATTTGAATCGCTGGGCAAATTGGCCCCGCGAGGCCAATTTGAAGCAGCGCCGGGGGATAACAGCAGAGCATCGGCGGGCCGACCTATCGCCAGTCGGTTAAACAGATCGATCCCTTCTTCCGTTAGAACCACATGCCGACCATGCCCACTCTTGGTTTGCCGGATATGCACGGTTCCCGATGTCGGATTGAAGTCAGCAGTTACCAGCCGCGCCAATTCCCCATGTCGGCAACCGGTCGCCAATGCAGCCTGTACCAGATCGCGCAAATCGCCGGGGCTGGCATTCATCAATCGCTGGCATTCGTGGACTGTCAGGTAGCGCAACCGGGCGGCGTCGGCCTGGGGGAACGGTTTGACCTTGCGCCAAGCGCTGTCATCCGTCGCCAGTCCTTCCCGCCAAGCCAGATTTAGCGCGGCTTTGAGTGTGGTCAGAATCCGGTTTACGGTCGCTTTCCGCTTGCGGGCCGCGTCGGGATCGTGGTCGGTTTCCCGATAGCGCTGGGCTTGTCCAGGGCGGGTTCGTACTCGAGGCGGTTGACTGGCGAGGGTCGTTAACCAGGCGCGGATTCGGGCCGGGGTCAAGCGGTTGATCGGGAGGGTTCCCAGCGCGGGAAGGATGAAAGCCTCGGCGCGGTTCCGGGCATCGGCGGCTGATTTTCGATGCTGTTCCATCCATAGCAGATAAGCCTGAAGTGCATCGGCAACCGTGTACTTCTCAAGGTCGGGAGTCAGTCCAGCCGCATTTTGAGCGAACCGGGCGGCGCGCAGGCGGGCTTGGGCTTGCGCCTGGGTAAAACTCAGAATCCCGATCCCGTCCGGATCGGCGCCGTCATCAGCCGGGCCGATCATTTCTTCCTGATAGCGTCCACCGCCCGCATACCAGCGCACCAGCCACTTACCGCCCGTTTTACCCTTTCGATAGCCCAGATGTGTTCCCGGATCAATGGAACGCCAGTAGGGTTTGCCACAGGTAGTGAGCCGGGCGCGGGCGGCGCGGGTGTCGAGTCGAGTATCACGGACCGTTTTCGCCATAGTCTCCCCAATTGATGCCCAATAGTTGCCCAATATACGGGGAGGAACGGCGGTAGACAACTATAGACAGTTTTTTAGGAATCAAGCAGTTGACTATACGGCTATAGACAGCTATAGACGGTTAGGGCATCTCTCACGGCGGGAACAGGGGTTCAAAACCCCTAGGGAGCGCCATTTCATCCCCCGCATTACCCATGAAATCCCTGGAGATGCAGGCCGAGGACGCGCTGGCCTTGGTGCTGATGGCGACAAACGCTACAGCCGCTACCGCCCCGGTTGCCGTAGTCTCTCCAGATGCTGCAGTCGGCCAGAACCTGAAGGTACTCATTAGGAGATTGGTCTTGGCGGCAGGTCACGCCTACCCAACGAGACCAACAAAACATGGGATAACTGCTTGATTTGATGGTGGCTATGGGTGGACTCGAACCACCGACACCGGCATTATGAGTGCCGTACTCTAACCAGCTGAGCTACATAGCCACGGAAGGAGGGGTTGAAGATAAGCGGCAAATTATGCGGAGGTGGTGCGGGGCTGTCAAGGAAATATCATGATTCCACTATCCGTTCAGAATAACTCGATATCGCCTTCATCCATCGATTGTTGCAAGACTGCTGCACTTTTCTTGATCAGTGAAGTTCCCCGTAATGGTTGTAACCCGCTGTTAAGTTCCAGCAGCGCTATCTGGGGATTGCCACCGCTTTGCGCTGTTTCAACAAACCGGTCCAGGCGGTCATACACATCCACCAGCCCTTGTTCCTGTTCGCTCAGTTCACGGTCGGCATGGGATAACAACTGTCCAACAATATCCTCGAATTGCAATGACTGTACGGCCAATCCCACACTGCGATCAATCCCGCGAGTCAGATCGGAAACCTGGCCGAGATTCTCGGAAATGAACTGATTCATGACCGCCAGTTTGGCAAACAGCAAATCCGCCCGGTCCTTGGCCTCAATCAGCGAACCCATATCGCGCATCGCCATCTGGTTCACCACGTCCCGGGTTTCGCGGACGATCTTCTTGGATCTTTCCACTTGACTGCGGATTTGTTCGTTCATTTTTGCGGAACTCTGCGACAGGTTGCGCATCTCGGTCGCCACCACCTGAAATCCCCGACCGGCCTCGCCCGACCGGGCCGCTTCAATAAAGGCATTCAAAGACAGCAGGTTGGTTTGCTTGGTGATCATCTCGACATGGCCGATCAACGAAAAGGTCTGGTTGACGACATCGGTCATGGCCTCCATCTTGGCGATCACCCCGCTACTTTGGGCGCTGACCTGATCGAGCGTATTCAGGAATCCTTGCAGAATGGCCGACATTCCATCAGCGATTTCCTTGACGCTGCTGCGGTTGGTGCGCGGTTTTGACGCGCCATCCTGGGATACCTCATCCATCAGCGAGGCCACCAGTTGCTGCTGGGCGCGGGTCTGGGTGTTCAGCCCATTGAAACTGTTGCCGAGTTTGATCACGGCATCGCTAATAATGGTCTTGCCACGCCGAATGTCGTCGTGAACCTTGACATCCTTCAGATTTAACACGTCCCGCAGCGCACTCAGGACCTCAATCACGGTTCGCAATAACTGCTCAGACGAAGCCTGAGCCTCCTTTTCACTCATCGAAAGCGTTCCTCCGCGAACCGCATGAGCTGGGCCGGGATCGCTTCCAGCGGCATGATCTTGTCCACTCCGCCCAGTTTCACCGCCTGGCCGGGCATCCCCCACACCACGCTGGTTTGTTCATCCTGGGCGATGGTGGGTGCCCCGGCATCATGCATTTCCTTCATCCCTTGCGCCCCGTCATCGCCCATGCCGGTCAGAATGGCACCCACCGCATTCACCCCTGCATTGGTTGCTACCGACCGGAACAGGACGTCAACGCTCGGTCGGTGCCGATTGACCGGCGGGCCGTTGTTCAGGCGGCAAACATAACGAGCGCCGTCGCGCACCACCATCAGGTGCTGGTCGCCAGGGGCAATATAGGCGTGTCCCGTTAGCACCTGCTGACCGTCCCGGGCTTCGCAGACCGCAATCGCGGAAATGGAATCCATGCGCCGGGCAAATGGACCGCTAAAGGCCTCCGGGATATGTTGGGTAATGACAATTCCGGGACAGTTTAACGGCATGCGGATCAGCACTTCCTTGATCGCCTCGGTGCCACCGGTGGATGCGCCGATCGCGATAATGCTTTCGGTCGTTTTGAAATGCCGGGGTGGATCGCCGCGTTGCAGAATGACATCCGCCGAATATTTTTCGCCGACGGGCACCATTGGTTTGGCGGCCGGTGGGGTCGATCGCCGATGATCCTGCACACGCGCCCCGGCCGCAACCCGGACTTTCTCGCGAATTTCCAGCGCGTAATCATCCAGTCGGTGAGCCATATCCACCTTGGGCTTGGTGACAAAATCCACCGCACCCAGCTCCAGCGCCTGCAACGTCACCCCGGCGCCCTGTTCGGTCAGCGATGACACCATCACTACCGGCATGGGCCGCAGTCGCATCAGATTGCTCAGGAAGGTCAGGCCGTCCATGCGCGGCATTTCGACATCGAGGGTCAGCACGTCGGGATTGAGTCGCTTGATCTTTTCCCGCGCAGCATAAGGATCGGTCGCTGAACCGACCACTTCGATGCCGGGATCCTTGTTGAGGATCTCGGTGAGAATCTGGCGAACCAGCGCCGAGTCGTCAACGATAAGCACCCGGATTTTATCGCCGGCCATGGTTGAAATCTCCAAACAGCTCGACCTCGCCGCCTTGAGCGGCTTCCCGCCGTAAATTGGCCAGATAAACGGTCTCTTGCTGAACAATCGTCTCGCTGCGGATATTGCGCAGCTTTTTCAACAGGACCTTGCCCGTGGTAGGGAAGTACGCCATGCGCCGGGGAAAGTCGCCGCCGACATCTTCAGCCGTCATATTCAGGCCTTCGGTGCGCAAGTAGGCGCGAATGAAAGTGATGTTTTGCAAGCCGATATCCGCCATGTTGTTCAAGATGCGCCCACCGCCGAAAATTTTGATTTCCAGATGCTCGCGCCGGCCACCACCGTATTTAAGAATGCAGTTGACCAGCCGTTCCATGGCATAACTGCCATAGGCGGCGTCGGCGCTCAACCCATGTGGCCCGGAAGTTTCCCGCCCTTCCCGCTCCATCGGCAACATAAAATGATTCATGCCGCCGATGCAGGTCAGCCGGTCGCGAATGCACACCGAAATACAGGAGCCGAGGACCGTGGTGATCATTTCGTGGCGATGGGTGGCGTAATACTCGCCCGCCAGAATTCGCACAACTTCGACATTTTGCACCGGATCCCAATAGCTGTTCATGTGGGCAAATTCCGGCCAGCGCAGATGATTCAACTGCCGGGAAGGGTTTAAAACCGTAGCCATGGTCGCTTACCTAGAGGCACTTCCGGTAAATGGTCTTACCCAAGGGGGCGAAGCGCTCAGTGACCTTGAACAGCGACTCGGAATGACCCACCAGCAGATGCCCCCGGTCAACGAGCAAATCGGCAAACCGCTCAAACAATATCCGCTGGGTCGGTTTATCAAAATAAATAACGACGTTCCGACAGAACACTACATCGAAAGGCCCGCTCATCGGCCAGTTCTCCATCAGATTTAATTGTCGGAAGGTGATCAAATTGCGCAGCGTTTCTGCGGTGCGCACCAGTCCCGATTGCTCGCCACGCCCTTTCTGGAACCAGCGTCGCAACCGCATTTCGGGCAAGTCTTTAACGCGGTTCCATTCATACACGCCCCGTTCAGCGGTCGCCAGGACATTGGAATCCAGGTCGGTTGCCAGAATCTTCACATCCCAACCGACGGCGGGTAAGCTCTCCCGCAGCACCATGGCAATCGAATAAGGCTCTTCGCCGGTTGAACAACCCGCTGACCAAATCCGAATCCGCCGATTGCTGAAGCTTCGTTCCCGAATCAGGGCCGGGATCAGTTCTTTGGACAGAAACTCGAAATGGTGCGATTCCCGAAAAAAGGAGGTCAGGTTAGTGGTCAGGGCATTAACAAATTCGCCCATGTCGGCAGCCGTGTCGCCGCCAGCCTCCAGTAGATCGCAATAGTCCCCGAAGCGCCGCAAACCGCGTTGCCGTAACAGCCGCGACAACCGGCTATACACCAGCTCGCGCTTGCCATCCGCCAGCGAGATTCCCGCCGCTTCGTTAATGATGCGCCGGATGCGTTGAAAATCCTGGTCGGAAAACTCAAATTCAGTGTCCATGGTTCAGCCGGTGGTGACAATCGCTTAGATGATTTCCAACAAAAGTTATACCCGCCAATAACGGTAACACTTCGCTTTCCGTCATTCCCGCGAATGCGGGAATCCAGCAACCCCGCTGCAAGACTGGATACCCGCATTCGCGGGTATGACGACCATCTTCGCGGGTATCACGACCACCTTCGCGGGTATCACGACCAGCGGAAACAACACGAACTCCTCGCGGGATCATCTTTTCGGGAAATCGCCTTGTCTGCCAAACCTGGATCGTTTGGGCTGATCGATTTTGAAAAAACCCACCAGGTCTTGCAGTTCACGCGCCTGATCGCCCATCGACTGACTGGCCGAGGCGGTTTCTTCGACCAGCGCGGCGTTCTGCTGGGTGACCTGATCCATTTGCAGAATCGCCTTGTTGACCTGTTCAATCCCGCTGGCCTGCTCACGGGCGGCGGCGGCCATTTCAGCCACGATATCGCTGACTTTTTTCACGGAGGTCATGATTTCACGCAAGGTCTGGCCCGCCCGATCCACCAGTTTCCCACCGTCTTCGACCTTGGCAACGCTGTCAGTGATCAGCTTCTTGATCTCCTTGGCGGCATCGGCGCTGCGTTGTGCGAGTTTCCGCACTTCACTGGCCACCACCGCAAAGCCCCGACCCTGTTCACCCGCCCGGGCGGCTTCGACCGCGGCGTTCAAGGCCAGCAGGTTGGTCTGGAAGGCGATTTCATCAATGACGCCAATAATATCGGCGATCTTGCGGCTGCTAGTGTTGATCGCACGCATCGCGGCGACCGCCTGATCCACCACCTGCCCGCCTTGTTCAGCCTGAGTCCGCGCCGCACCCGCCAGGGCATTGGCCTGCCCGGCATTATCAGCGCTCTGCTTGACCGTGCTGGTCAATTCTTCCATGGACGAGGCGGTTTCTTCCAGCGTCGAAGCCTGCTCCTCAGTGCGCTGTGACAGGTCGGCGCTGCCGTGGGCGATCTCACTGGCCACGGAACTAACTTGGCTAGAAGATTGGGTGACTTCCCCGATGATCCGCCGCAATTCCTCACCCAGCGTTTGCATGGCTCTGGCCAAATCGCCGGCTTCGTCGTAACGCCGGCACAGCACGGCGGAAACCTCGCGGGAAATGTCGCCACTGGCGAACTGATCGAGCAGGACAACGATCTCTTTCAGGGGGACTACAACGCTGCGGGTGATCAGCCATGCCAGGATCAACGCCAGCGCCAAACCAAGACCGGTTGCAGTCAGGCTGAACACCTTGATGAAATTGGCAGTCTGGTTAGCCTCACGAGCAGCATCCAGCCCAACCTTGTCATTGATCTCGACTAGTGTGCCGAGCGCCGCTGCGACAAACAATTCATCATTGTTAGCCAGCACCTGCTGCTTCATCCGCTCCTGTAGTTTGACAGCCTTGATGATCTCATGCCGCATTGGGCGCATCAGTTCAATGATCTTCAGCGCGTTAGGGTAGAGCGTCCGAGTGAATTCAGTCTGGACTAACTCTTTTTCGCCGCGTTCCAGCCCCTGCTTGATGTTCTGAATGCTGGACAGCAGTGCCTCGTTTAACGGCTGGATTTGCTGCCGACCCTGATTAATGACGGCATTATCGGTCTTGATTTGATCTATCCAGTGGGCACTGTCTTTAGCCAGCGGCGTATTGAGACGATCATCGTCGGTTAGCGGCGCACCCGACTGGAAATGCAGGGTCAGTACTGCGATCATTTTCCAGAACGATCCGCGAATTTCGAACAGGGTTTTCAGCAACCCATCGGGATCGCGGACACCGAGCGCTTCGAACTCGCGGGACGTTTTGACGTAGTCCTCGTGGTTTTTCCACCAGAGATCCCAGGCCGGGACCAACGCTTTCCAGACGGCATCTTCTTCCGGGAGTTGCGGCAGGGAATCGTAAATCTTCCATGCGGCGTCCGCCCGCTGCTTGGCGACGGCGAACCACTGGTATTGCACTTCACGGCTATTGGCATCCAGACCCAAAGATAGCAAGGCGTTTTTGCCGCCGTCCACCGCAGTTTTCACCTCGCTGATAATCAGGAGAGATTTCAGGCGGGGTAGCCGGTTATCGCCGAGATCGGCAATGCTTCTGCTGCTTTTGACCGCGCCGTAGTAGCCAGCCAGCCCCAGTAGTAATGCAATAATAGCCACCAGTCCAAAACCGAGTCCAAGCCTTTTGCCGATCGTGAGTTGAAACATGTTCACGCAGATTCATTCCTAAAATATTATTGAGTCATCGTCCCCCGGTCCCCCGCGAAGGGGAGGGGAGTCAATTCAGGTGTGCATCGCTTCTGCTGGCCGGACTGATTCCATCGCGAACATTTCCTCAATACTCAACAATCGATCTACATTCAGCAACATGACCATCCCGTCTTCAATGGTCACCAGTCCGCTGATAAATTCGGTATGCACTGCGGTGCCAAAGTCAGGAGGATCTTTAATATCGGCGGGGTTATTGATATTAAGTACGTCCGATACGCCATCCACCACCATCCCGATAATTCGATCACCGTGTTCCGACCGCACCGTGACCACAATCACCACCGTGGTCTTGGTGTACTCAACCGATTCGAGTCCGAACCGCAGTCGCAGGTCGATCACCGGCACAATCGCGCCGCGCAGGTTCATCACCCCGCGCACAAAGAAGGGCGCATTAGGCACCTTGGTAACGGGTACCCAACCGCGAATCTCCTGCACCTTGAGAATATCAATGCCATAGGACTCTCCGGCCAGGATGAAGGTCAGGTATTGCAGACCTTCAGCGGTCGCGCTGGCCGCAGCTTCGCGCCTGAGATGGGTATTTAACGTCGCTAAATCAGTGCCTTTCGTCGCCATTGTCTGCCTCATGTCACCGCATTGTTGACCCGGATCAGTCCGGAGATATCGAGAATCAAGCCTACCCGGCCATCGCCCAGGATCGTAGCGCCCGCCACGCCCGCCACGCGCCGGAAATTCTTTTCCAGGGATTTGATGGAAATCTGTTGCTGGCCCTGCAAATCATCCACGAACAGTCCGACTTGTCGGCCATCGGCCTCCACCACCACCAGCAGCCCTTTTTCCAGATTGGTCACCGCCCCTTCGGCCCCAAACTGTTCGTACAGCCGCAGGACGGGCAGATGCTGACCGCGGAATCGCAGCACCTCGCCTTTGCCGGCCACCCGATTGACGGTTTCGGCGCGAATTTGCACCGACTCGACAATCGACAGCAGCGGGATGATGTAGCAATCATGGCCGACGCTGACCAACTGCCCGTCCAGAATCGCCAGCGTCAGCGGCAGGCAGATAGTAATCTTCGATCCGCGTCCTGGTTGGCTCGCGATCTGGATGCTGCCGCCGACATCCTGGATATTACGGCGCACCACGTCCATGCCGACCCCGCGCCCGGAGACATCGCTGATTTCTTTGGCGGTCGACAAGCCGGGATGAAAGATCAGTTCATAGATCTGATCGTCGCTATAGTCCTCGCCGGGCCGGAGTAAACCTGCGTCGAGGCCCTTGCGCCGCAGCGCCTCCCGATCCAGCCCGCGTCCGTCATCACCGACTTCGATAAAAATGCTGCCGCTCTTGTGGTAGGCATTGAGGGTGATGGTGCCCATTGCCGGCTTTGCTCCGCGTTCGGCAGGCGGCTCGATGCCGTGATCCAGACTGTTGCGAACCAGATGCACCAGCGGATCGCCGATTTTCTCGATCACGGTCTTATCAATTTCAGTCTGCTCGCCACTGAGCCGCAGTTCGACCTGTTTACCCAGCTTTTCGCTGATGTCATGCACCATGCGCGGGAAGCGGCTGAACACGGAACTGATCGGCAACATTCGGATCCGCATCACATGTTCCTGCAAATCGCGGGTGTTGCGCTCCAGTTGATCCAGAGCCTCGTGCAGCTTGTCCATCCGGTTCATGTCGAAATCGACGCCCAATGCACTCAACATCGACTGGGTGGTCACCAGCTCGCCCACCAGGTTGATGACGGCATCTACTTTGTCGATGCCGACCCGGATCGAGCCACTGTCAGCGGCTGCCCCGGCTGACCGCCGGTCGGTTCTACGCCGGTCATTCCCCCGCCGATCAAGCAGTAACTCGCCTTGCTGGGCGTTCTCGGCGACAACCTCCTGTTCAGCAGGGTCAGGCACGGTGAGTTCTTCCAGCGGCTCAATGGTCAGATCGCTGTCATCCTCAACCCAGGCAAAGACCTCGGCGACGGCCTCACAGGTGGCACTGCCGCGCAATTCCAGTTCCCAGGTCAGGTAGCAGTCTTCCGGCTGCATCTCGGCCAGACGCGGCAATCGGCTGAAATCGGGGCGAACAGTCAGATCGCCCAACGCCGCCAGTTCCCGGAAGATGCGCACCGGATCGTTGCCGCTGCGCATCAGATCCAGATGTGGCCGGAAGCTGATTCGCCACCCGTCTGCCAGAACCGGCGGTAGCTGAATGGCCGTAGTGCAGCGGTTGCCGGCACCGGTTACCGACTTTTTCTGATCCAGCAGTTGCACCAGTCGCTCCCGCAGTTCCTCAACCCGGGGAGCGTCAAAATCGGTGTTGTTTCGCACAGCCATCAGCATTTCCCGCAGGCAGTCCACCGATTGCAGCAGGGTGTTGATCGCCTCGCTGGTGACCGCCATTTGGCCTTCGCGCATCTTGTCCAGGAGCGTTTCCATCACATGGGTGAAGCCGGTCACTTCCTTAAAGCCGAAAGTGCCGCTGCCGCCCTTAATAGAGTGGACTGCCCGGAAGATGGTGTTGACCTGATCCAGATCAGCCGCCGCGCCGGGTGGCAAAGCCAACAGCCCGGCTTCCATGATATCCAGCCCTTCAAGGCTTTCCTCAAAGAAGGTCTGGACGAATTGCCCGATGTCAATAGCCATATGGTGTCATCCCAGCACTTTGTTAACCGTCGCCAGCAGTTTTTCGGGATTGAACGGTTTGACGATCCAGCCGGTAGCGCCGGCTCCCTTGCCTTCCATTTTTTTGTCAGTGGTAGATTCGGTGGTCAAGGTCAGGATCGGGGTGAACTTGTAGGCTGGCAACGCCCGCAACTCCCGAATCAGGGTAATGCCGTCCATATTGGGCATATTGATGTCGGTGATCACCAGATCGGACGGGGCTCCTTTGGCTAGGCCCAAGGCCATCACTCCGTCTTCAGCCACCATCACCTGATGTCCGGCTTCCTTGAGGGTGAATTCAACCATCTGCCGCATGGACGCGGAATCGTCCACGATGAGTATTGTTGCCATGTACTGAAATCTCCTCCCGCTTAAAATCGGTCATTGCTGCCGCGTCGATCCAGTGCGGACTGGGGGTTACGCGGATTCTTCGCCAGGTTCGTCGAGGCGAAGACTATCGGTCAGCCCCAGCAGGCGTGCGCCCTCGATCAGCGCCGGCGACGGGTTGCGCCAGCGTATCGGCAGCTTCTGCAGGTGGGTCTCGACGCTCAGACTCAGGAATAACTGTAGTGCCGCTGTGTGGACTTTGCGCACCGCATGACCGTCAATCTCGACCGGTTCCTGTGCTTGCAGTGCGCACAGTAATTGCCGGTGCAACGCGCTGGCGGTAGCAATATCCAGTTCAGGCGGGCATTCAATGATCGCCATAAAGGACTCCTTTAGAACTCTTCCCAGTCTTCAGCGCCGGCATGGCCACCGGGTTTTTTCTCAGCCGGAGGACGGGCAGCCGGTTTAGCGGCGGTGGCGGGTTTAGCGACGATGGCGGCGGGTTTAGCGGCCAGTCTGGCTGCCGGTTTAGCCCCACCGAACTTGCTGGCGGGCGGATGGGCGCTGGTGTGCGCCCGGGTTTCGCTCCGGGGACTGGCGCTGGCAACCCGCTGGATCGTTTCGTGATGATCCAGCTTGAAGAACGCCATCAACTGTTGCAGATCGCGGGCCTGACCCCCCATCGCCTGACTGGCGGCGGCGGTTTCTTCCACCAGTGCTGCGTTCTGCTGCGTGACCTGATCCATTTGCAGGATGGCCTTGTTGATCTGCTCAATCCCGCTGGCCTGCTCACGGGCAGCGGCGGCCATTTCGGCGACAATGTCGCTGACTTTCTTCACCGAAGTCATGATTTCACGCAGGGTATGCCCGGCCCGATCCACCAGCTTGCTGCCATCTTCGACCTTGGCGACGCTGTCGGTGATCAGCGCCTTAATTTCCTTGGCGGCATCGGCACTGCGCTGGGCCAGCTTCCGCACTTCACCGGCCACCACCGCAAAGCCCCGGCCCTGCTCGCCCGCGCGGGCGGCTTCGACCGCGGCATTCAAGGCCAGCAGGTTGGTCTGGAAAGCGATTTCATCAATGACCCCGATGATATCGGCAATCTTGCGGCTGCTGGCGTTGATCGCGCTCATCGCGGTCACGGCCTGATCGACCACCTGCCCGCCCTGTTCGGCCTGTGTCCGCGCCGCCCCGGCCAGTTGATTGGCCTGTCCGGCGTTGTCGGCGCTCTGCTTCACGGTCGAGGTCAGTTCTTCCATCGACGAAGCGGTTTCTTCCAGCGCTGAAGCCTGTTCTTCGGTGCGTTGCGACAGATCACCGCTCCCCTGGGCGATCTCGCCGGCCGCGGAATTGACCTGGTCGATGGTCTGCGTGACCTTGCCCACCATGTCCTTCAGTTGCACCGCCATCTCATCCAGCGCATGGGCTAAATCGCCGATTTCATCGCCGCGTTGCAGGTATTGCGGATCGATGCGCTGAGTGAGATCGCCGCCAGCCACGATTTTGGCAAAATCAACGCCATACGCGAGTGGGCGGGAAATCATGTTGGCGAGAATGATCCCGATCAGCACGCCCACCACCACCGCGATCACCAGCCCAACGCCGATAATCGAATTGCTCTGGGTTTGGATGGCGATCATGCCCTTGGCGGCGTCGGACGCGGCGTCAAAGGCGAGACGGACGACATCCACGCCGAGCGTCTGCATTTTGGGCAGGATTTCCTTGGTCAGCTTGTCGTCGTTTTCAATCCAGAGCGCCGCCGCCTTAAAATAATCTTCGGTCGCTTTCCGTGCCTGATTGACCCTGTCGTCTTTTCCAACCGGATCGATTTCATTGTAATAACGGGTCAGCTCAGCGCGCAGACCGATCATCACCTTATAAAACTCGCGGTTCTTGTTGATGCGCTCCTCCTTCTCCGCCTTCATGATTCTGAGTGCGGTAATGTTGACGTTAAGCGCCGCTTCATTTTTGGTGCTTTGGTAGTATTCCTCAGCTAACTTCGCTACCAGCAGACCCTCGGTGATCATCGTCTTGACCGCGGCCTTATTGGCCTTGAGCGCAGCTACGCCGTTTTCATAACCCTTGCGATATTCCAGGGTAGCAACGCGCGCCTCTTTTGACTGTTTTAACAGCTCTGGATCGGTCGAAGTTTTATCGATGCTATCCAGTGCGGCAATGATGGTATCGATATCCTTCATGGCCTTGGTATAGCTTTCTTCTTTCTCCTCCAACAGGTAGTTTTTCTCCTCCTGGATCGTCAGGTAGGCATAGCGCTCGACTTGGGTGGCTTCCTCCAAACCATCGAATTTAGCGCGGATGGTGTTCAGATTGACGATGGCCGTGATTCCGAGGGCCAACAGAACAACCAGTATCAGGGAAACGCCGGTAAGGATCTTGAGGCGGATATTCATTCGCATGGGATTACACCTTATGAATGATGGAGTGAATTGATGAAAGCGGTTAACCCGGAGCAAACCACTCGGCCTATTTGCCCAATGAACAGGCATTAGGAGCTAAATGGTTACATACCAATGGCCCTTGGTGATGAATTCAAGCCGGGGCCAAAGCACTCTTGTTGGAAATAATACTAGCACTGTTCGGAAACAGGATATGGGAGCCGGAGAATTTCTTTATGGCTGGGGGCGGAAAACCGGCGTTATAGGGGCGCAGCCCGCAGCCAGAACGTCGCCGGCCCATCATTGACCAGACTGACCTGCATGTGTGCGCCGAACTGACCCGTTGCTACTGGCGCATACTGCCGGTGGGCCTGCGCCAGCAGGTCGTCGAACAGGCGTCGCCCCTGGTCGGGCGGTGCCGCCGGAGTAAAGCTGGGCCGCAGGCCTTTGCCGGTATCCGCTGCCAGGGTGAACTGGGGAACCAGCAGCAATCCACCGCTGATGTCACGCACGCTTAAATTCATTTTGCCCTCGGCGTCGGCGAAGACCCGGTAACCGAGCAACCGCTCCAGCAAGCGTTCAGCCTGCCGCTCACTATCGCCGCGTTCAACTCCAACCAGCACCAGCAATCCCGCGCCGATTTCCCCAACCAGGACGCCATCAACCACCACTCGGGCTTCGATGACTCGTTGCAACAAGCCGATCATGCCAGCCGGTCGGCAAAACGCTGGGTGGCGGTGATGAGTGCATCAACGATACCGGGTTCGCTGGCGGCATGACCCGCTGGCGTCACAATGCGCAATTCTGCCTCTGGCCAAGCGCAGTGGAGCGCCCAGGCGTTGTCCAGCGGGCACACCACATCATAGCGGCCATGAACGATCACGCCGGGAATGCCGCGCAACCGGTGAGCATCGCGCAGCAGTTGTTCGGGTTCCAGAAAGCAATGGTTCATAAAGTAGTGGCACTCGATCCGGGCCAGACTGAGCGCCCGGTGGATCTCGCCAAACTGCTCGACCGTCGCCGGATTGCTCTCCAGGGTCAGCGTTGAGCCTTCCCACCCCGCCCAGGCCTTCGCGGCTCGCAACCGCTCCAGTTCATTGGCGCTGGTCAGCCGCCGATAATAGGCCCGCACCAGATTATCCTGCTCCGCCGCTGGAATCAGGGCGATAAAATGCTCCCACAAGTCCGGGAACAGCCGGTTGGCACCCGATTGGTAGAACCACTGAATATCCTGATCGCGGCATAGAAAAATGCCGCGCAGAATCAGGCCGAGTACCCGCTCCGGGTGAGTTTCGGCATAAGCCAGCGCCAGCGTCGATCCCCAGGAACCGCCAAAGACCACCCACTGGTCGATCTTCAGGTGTTCGCGCAGCCGTTCAATGTCAGCCACGAGTCGCCAGGTGTCGTTGTCACGCAGCTCGGCGTGGGGACTGGATTGACCGCTGCCACGCTGATCAAACAGCACGATGCGGTAACGCTGCGGATCGAAGAACCGCCGGTGCATCGGTTCGCAGCCAGCACCAGGGCCGCCATGCAGAAACAGCGCGGGCAGGCCGTCAGGAATGCCGCATTCCTCAATATGCAGGGTGTGCAGACCATCGACCGCCAGGCGCTGGGCGGCATAGGGTTTGATATCGGGAAACTGGAAACGCATGAAAAAACTCCGAGGTGGGCGCGGGCGGGGAAATTCAGAGAATGTAGTCCACCACCGCGTCGAGATCGTCAAACACCCGGCCACCGCCGGGTTCAACCCGAGCCTCATCGCCGGGGCGGTATTTGCCGGTTCGCACCAGGACGCCCTGCAGGCCGGCCGTCAGTGCGCCGCGCACATCCATTTCCGCATCATCGCCGACCATGACCACATCCTGCGGCGGCAAATCGAGACTGTTGACCGCCGCCAGGAAAAAATCGGGGGACGGCTTGCCCAGCACGACGGCTTCCATTTCCGCCGCATATTCCAGCGCGGCCATAAACGGCCCGACGTCCAGATTCAGGCTATCGCCGTTGCGAAAGTAGCGGTTGGAACCCATCGCCAGCAAGGGCAGACCCTCCAGCAATAGCCGAAAACACCGGTTGAGCGTCTCGTAAGTAAAACCGGGGCCGGCATCGCCCAGCAGCACTGCGCTTGGCGACAGCCCGATCAGATCGGCAAACTCGCCCTGAATATCAGGATGAACCAGCAGATGCGGCGTCAGTTTACGGGCAATCAGATAATGACGGGCCGCGACAACCGGCGTGAATAGATGCTGGATCGGCGCTTCCAGACCGATGCGTGCCAACCGGTTAGCGATGGCGCTGCGAGGGAGTCGGGTGCTGTTGGTAACAAAGCGCATCGGGATGCCCGCCGCACGCAGGCTAAGCAACGCTTCGCGGGTACCCGGCAAGGGATAGCCGTTGACGTATAACACGCCTTCCAGATCAAGAAGAACGCCGTGGATCATGCTGTTCACTGGGGTCGGATGGAAAACCGCGTTACGCCATCGACCGGTGGCCGTGGTTGCCGCCGGCGGGTAATAAGCGTTTCAGTGAGTATAGAAGGCGGTTTGATAAAGATCAGGGCGTCTTCGCGTGAGTCAGGTTGCAATCCGATCCCGTCCTTCCTGCTTGGCGCGATACATGAGCTGATCGGCGCGCTGCAACCAGCCTGGCACATCATCCTGAGCGCTCAGTTCAGCGATGCCCATCGATGCGGTAATGCTCAAGGCCTGGTTGTCGTGGAAGATGTGCAGCCCCCGGATCGCCTGCTGCAGGCGATCGGCCAGGATTTTGGCCGATTCCAGGGTGGTTTCCTGGAGAATAATGGCGAATTCCTCGCCGCCATAGCGGGCCACGAAATCGCTGCGGCGTGGAAAGGCCTGCACACAGCAGTCAGCGAATTTCTTCAGCATGGTATCGCCTACCGGATGGCCAAACCGATCATTGATGCTTTTGAACAGATCGAGATCGGTCATCAACAAACAGGCCGGCTGGGCGGAAAGCCGGTGTAGTTCAAAGGTGCGAAGCAGCTGCTGGTCAAAGGCCTTGCGGTTGTACAACTGGGTCAAGGGATCCAGTTCCATCTCCTGGCGGGCGGCGGTGAGTTCCTCGCGCATGACTCTCAGCCGGCCCGTCAGATTTTCGAGCAAGCTGCGGTGGGCTTGCTGCCGCACCTCAATAATGTGTCCGACCGCGCCGATCACCTGCATCGCCTCGTGCTTGATGGCGTCCAGAGACGCCTTGCTCTCGATAATGTTTTTCAGGTCACTGAGGCGGTCGGCGACTTGCTCCTGATCCTCGTCATCCTCGGCAATGGCTTTGCCCAGGGTATCGATGAAATTGCCCAAAACCTGGCGAATGTTCTTAGAGTTGCTGGTGACGTAGGCATTCTCGCTGTGGCAGATTTGGGTGACGAAATCACGCAACCCCAGCCAGTTGCGGTCGGCTTGCCCACTGCGTTCGGCGCTGTTGCCCTCAACACCCGGTTGCGGGGCGGCGATCAGGATATGCCGCGCCCACTGCTCGCACTGTTCACTGATGGTCTGAGCGCTGATCTCATCGAGATCAAAGGCGTATTTCCCAAGATACGGAGGATCGCGCCGGTCGCGTCCAGCGCAGGATCGCTGGCGACTGACGGCATCGGATCGAGGGGTTGAACGCCGGGTTTCTTGTCGTCTTTTTTAGTCCAGAACATGGCTAGCCGCCCTATGCAGTACTCATTCAAGGTTTTCGGTCAGACACGATTTACTATGCCGAATCCATGGTCAAGCGCGTCCAGGAGTTAGCCCATCCGGATCAGTAGCGGCCGGGCCATGACCAGCGCCGCGCTGAAGCTGGCTGCGACCCCGATGTTGACCGTCAAGCCGATCGCCCGCAATGCCGGCAACTCGGAAGTCGCCAGCATCCCGAACACGGTCAGAGCAGAACCGCAACAAACCAGCAGCGCGTGCAGGGTCTGGCGGCGTTGCTCCGGATCAGCGCCGGGCCGGCTGAAAAACAAGCCGTAATCGACACCAATCCCCAACACCAGTAACAGCGACACCAAATGAAACAGCGACAGCCGCTCACCGAGGGCCAGGAGTGAGGCAACGGTGAAAATCAGGGCAACGGCGACCGGCAGCAGTGCAGCAATGACGCCCCGCCAACAGCGCAGCCCGATCCAGATCACCGCGATAATCAGCGCTACGCCCCAGATTAGCCGCTCCAAGGCCGTGGTACGGAATCCGGCCACCAGTCGGTTGGTTTCGGCCCGCAAATCCAGATACCAGGTATGACCGACCGCGCTCGGCGGCAAGCCAGCGGCTAGTAATTGCGGATTCTTCACCCCGCTCAACGGCAACAACGCGGTCCAGCCCCGTTCGCCGGGGAATAGCAAAACGCCGATCCGGGTTCCCAATAGCGTCCCGCGTAAATCTTCCGGGCGCACCGGCGGGGCAGTACGGGCGGCGGCAAGCGCGTCAAGAAAGGGCGTAAACAGGCCGGGTTGAAAGGGTAATCCCTCGGCAGCGTGGGCGAGATCAGCCGCCAGTAATTCTCGCTCAGGCCACTGCGCCTGTCGTTGATGTTGAGTCTGTTGACTGGGCAGATAGCGGGCCGCGGCTTCATAACCGGCCAGCAACCCTTCCCGCTGTTGCCCATCGAGCCAGGCGGCGACGATTTCGCTCTGCTGTAAGGCGATTTCCGCATCCGGCGCGGTAATGGCGATCAAGTGCCCGACTTCCGGCGCGCCCAGCGCACTCCGCAACGCCTGATCCAGTCGCAATAACTGACGCGGGACCGGACTAAGTGCGGCGATGTCGTCTTCCCACACTGGCGGCGCTTTGATCACCAGAATCAGCAACATCAGTAATCCACCGATGCCCACCGCCAGCGCCAGTCGGGGCCGTGGCTCCAACAGCGCGTTCATCCAGATGCCCACGCCAACCACTCGCGCTGGTCGCCAGTCTGGTGGAAGCAGGGTTGGCAACAACCAGCGAGTCGTTGCCGCCGCCGCAGTGATCCCGGCGATGGTAAACACGCCCAATTGGCTCAGGCCAGGCACATCCGGGGCGATCATCCCCAGACAGCCCAGCATGGTTGTGGCCGCGCACAGCCGCAGGGTCGGCCACAGGCCGCGCAAGGTATCCCGCACCGTTTCCCCGGCTTGGCGGTGACTGAACAGGTAGGTCGGATAATCCAGGGTTTCGCCGAGCAGGGTCAGGCTGAACGCCAAGGTCAGGGCGTACATCTTGCCGAACAGCAGATCGACCGCCGCCGCTCCCGCCAGCAGCGCCGCCAGCAGCGGCAATGCGCCGATCCAGACGGTCAGCCCCGAGCGGTAGACCAGTACCAGTATCAGCACCACCCCCAGCGTTGCTAGGACGCTTAATAATTCCGCCTCAGCCCGCACCGTGTCCTCGGCCAGGGTCGCGATCACGCCGGGGCCGCTCATTTGCAATTGAACCGTAGTTCCGGCGGCGGCGGTGACGAAGGCGACGCGAATGGCGGTCACGGCCTGCCGTTGTCCCGCCAGGTCATAGCCAGCAGCGCGAGTTTCGACCAGCAACAGGGCGCGGCTGCCATCCGCCGCGAACCAGACGCCCAGCCGTTTAGCCGGCTCGCGGATTCCGCCCTGCCAGCGTTTCAGCAAGGTCAATAATTCACCGGTCGGATCAGCGGGTAACCAGCGCTTTTGCACGACTGCCAGCGGCGATTGCAATTCCCGCAGGCGTTGGTGCAGCGCGGTTCGCAAGGCCTCCGGGGTAAAGCGTTCCGGCCCCACGGTAGGACTCAGCAGGTAGCGGTGAGCGAACAGCGTGTGCAATTCGGCGTCGGGCAAGGCATCCGCGCCATTGGCAATGCGGACGAAAGGGCCGCTGATTCGCAGTGACACGGCCAACTGGCGGCTGACGGCAGCGCATTCGATTTCCGCCGCGCCGGTCAACCCGATCAGGATCAGCCGGGTGGTTGGGCCACTGCGCAATTGCTCCAGCAGCAGTTCCGCCACCGGATCGGCGCGAGGCACAAACAGGGTCAGATCGGCGACGACCGGGGTTTTCAGGATGATCCCGCCACAAAGCAACGCGGCCAGCAGCCAGAACAGCGGAATTTGCCAGTGGCGCATCGGGGATTAATCCAGGTTGGAGCGTTGCCGACGGCGCGGCGGCTTTGCAGCAACTGGCCCGACCAGCGGACTGGTGAGTTGCTGATAGCGCGTAAACAGGAAGGCGACCCGGTCGCTGTCGCTGCTGAATTTGCGTTTCGCATAGGCGGCATCCACTGCCGCATCCAGTTGATGATGCGCCTTGGTCAATTCCGGGGGCATGGTCAGCGGATCGTAAAGATCGGCCAATGATGCCTCCGGGAATCTGGCCCGGGCATCCAGTACCGCCTGCGCGGTATTTGCAATGGCCTGTCGCTGTTTTTCAGTGGGTAATAGTGGCCATGGGAAGTTGTTATAGACGATAGTATTAGAATACTGATAACTAATTTCCAAACGTCCACCGGTATAGCGCATCCAAGCCATATGCATAGTTGATTGCAGTACACCAAAGTGATAAAGGGTAGCATCTGGAATCAATTGCAGACTGCCACTGGCAATCCAGTCTCTTGAAATAAAGCCTATGGGAATAAATGCCCGTCTCTCAGAAGACACTTTTGGAATCACCAGATAATCCGAGATGGGTTGTCTGTTTTCAGTAAATAGCGTTGGAAATTTTGCCCATTCTCTGGTTCTTGATTTATCGCTTTCAAGCCTTTTTTCTTGGACTTTTTTAACAATATTTGTCACCTTTGGCATTCTTCTTAACTCCTCTGGTTTTATGTCCTGTAACCATAAACAGTAGCGTTTTTCACCATTAATAAATTCATCGCCACCGATGAATCGCTTGATCCACGGTTCCGCCTGGGGTTCTATTTTAATTAAATCACCTTTTTCTGCTTCGGAAAGGATGAGATAACCAAAATCAGTAGCCTCGCTGCCCTTACTGATTTCAGGAACGGAGCATAGCGGTTTCGCTCTTCTCTCCAGCAAACAAATCGGCGCATCAACCAAATAAGGGTTGATTGATTTTGCGGCGATTTCGTGGGGTTCATTCGGAACCGTTTTATAATCAAAAATCCGCTTGTTTTCGGCTTCATGCAAAGCAAATCCAATGATAACGCAATGGACGGCGGCTTTGCCTGGTGCTTCGCTGGACCATTTAAAATTTTGATGGGCAAAGCTGATTTTAACGCCATGCTTGAGTAATTCAGACCAAAGAACACCGACTTGCTCGCCTTGGCTAATCGAGTTGGTTGAGACAAAAGCAGTTCTAATCGCCGGATTGTCCGCCATATAATCTACTGCCTTACGATACCATGCCGCCACATAATCGAGAACCCCGGTGCCCGGCGCATCAGAGAAAATCCGCATCATATCTTCTTTTTGGGCTGGTTTTTGTTCCTTTTTTCCCACAAACGGCGGATTGCCCAAGATATAGCTCAATGCCGCCGGTTTTACGATCGCGCGCCAGTCAAGTTGTAGCGCATTACCATGAACAATCGTGGCTGATTTACGCAACGGTAATCGGACAAAATAGCGGCCAAATTCCTCTGACACCCGCAGGTTCATCTGGTGATCCATCAACCATAACGCAGTTTGAGCAATTTGCGCCGGAAATTCCTCAATCTCAATTCCATAGAACTGATCGACATCGCACAGGATATTGAATTGCCCCACGTCCAGCGAAGCAGTTCCGTTCTTTTTATAAAGAATACGCAAAATATCCAATTCCAGTTCGCGCAATTCCCGGTAGGCAATCACCAGAAAATTTCCGCAACCACAAGCGGGATCGAGGAATTGGAGTTGCGCCAACCGCTGATGAAATTCCGCCAGCAGGCGAGGCTGGTTTTTCAGCCGTTCAAATTCGGCCCGCAACTCATCCATGAACAATGGCTGGATCAGCTTAAGGATGTTTTTTTCGGTGGTGTAATGCGCGCCCAGATTGCGCCGCCGTTGTTCATCCATCACCGACTGGAACAGACTGCCAAAGATCGCTGGCGAAATCCGGCTCCAGTCCAGCGCACAACAGTCCAGTAGAATTTGCCGCATCCCCATGTCAAAAGTGGCAATCAGTAGGCGCTCGGTAAACAGAGTGCCATTGACATAGGGAAATGCGGCCAGTTGCTCATCCAGCCGCTTGAAGCGTTGTTCACCCGGGGTATTAAGAATCTGAAACAGGTGCGCCAGCCACTGCGCTACATCCTGGCCATCTTCGGCGGTACGTTGTTCAAGCAAATCCTGAAACTGGCGGCGTTCAAAGATGCTGGTGTCCTCGGCGAACAGACAAAATAGCAGACGCACCAGATACAGCTCCAGCTCATGACCGTCATAACCAGTGGCTTTAAGCTGGTCATGCAGTTTACCCATTCGCTCGGCGGCCTGGACATTGACCGGATCCTGTTCCTGATAGATCGGGGTCTGATAACCAGCGATAAAACTGAATTGCCGTACCTGCTGGTACAACTCTTCCAGCGGGAATTCGTTCTGGGTACTCGCTTCTAAATCATATAAACGGAAGCGGGCAAAATCACAGACCAGAATATAGCGGGGCAAGTCCCGGTCTTTAATTCCGGGAAAATAATCCTTGGCCTGAGCGTAGGCCCGATCCAAATTTTTACCTCGCGACTTATGCTCAATGAGCAGAATGCCACGCCATAGCAGATCGATATAGCCATCCTTGCCGTCAATTTTCTTGACCTTGGTCTCGAAAGTCGCTACCCGCTTACGCGATACGCCAAAGATGTTGAAAAAATCATCCCAGAAGGTTTTAGCTTCGGCCTTCTCGGAAGTTTCAACCGCCCATTGCTGGGAGAATTTCAGGGCGCGCTCTTTAATTTCATTCCACGATAAAGGCATCAGCAGATCCTCAATGCGACTCAATGGTCATCAGACTGCGGTCGCCGTCCGACTCCAGCGTTTCGACGCTGAGAATCCGGTCATTTTGCCCACGCATGACAATAGCCGCGACATAGCCGGCAGCGGTCGGATCGAGCGGGGTCAGGCGCAGCGTCCAGTGCGCGGGCGTCCCCTGAAACTCCAGCCGGTAGTAGCGTTCCAGGGTCGCCCGATCACCGGCCTGAGTGGCGCGAATCGCCTCGACGAACGGGCGCAATTGCGGGTAGCCGTTCAGATTGAAATCGCGCCGGCCACCGTCTGGAGTGTCCACGGTCAGCCACTCGCCATCAGCGACGTAATCTTCCGGCTGCGGCTGCACGGTCTGTTTCCGCAGATAGGCCGGAGCTTGGTAATACAGCCACCCGGTGGTCACTAGCGGTTGCTGGAGCATGGCGAGGGTCTTTTCTTCCCGGAACTCGGCTTGCAGCGACTTCACCGCGGCCAACATCCGCATGACCTCGGTCAGCGCCTCATCCGCGGTGGCCGCCGCCAGCGGCCAGCACAACAGTAATATGCCGATCCCGCGCATCATCCGGCCTTCACCCCCGACCCCTCTCCCGGCGGCGGGAGAGGGGAGCGAACCGGTTGCGGGATGATAATGATCCGGGCTTCAGCCAGGGTTTGGACCCCGGCGCTGACCCGGATCGCGTAGATGCAGCGCCCGGATTCGTTCAGCAATTGGTGAGCCGTGACGTGCAGCGGCGCGGGAATCAAATCCAGTTCGGCAACGAACCAGTGGGCATCACGCAGGGCGGCCAGATAGCCGGGCGGGGCGGTTTGCCCGGTCGTCCGGGCGCACAAGCCACCATGCACCGCCGCCGCCTGAGCGCCATATTCAAAGGCGTGAATCGCTGACAATCGGCCCTGCCGACGGAGTGGATTGGCCGGATCGCGATGGGTATTCGTCACACACACAATCGCGTCCTCGTCCCATTCGGTGACGGCATCCAGCAGACACATCGCCCCGGCATGGGGAATCAGCGCTTCGATGTGCGTTTTGTTGATGGGCATGAAGCCGGTGGTGGGCGGAGGGGTGGTCATGGTTCAGCTAATCCGGGCCAGGCGGTGGCGGTTGCGGGTCCAGCGCGACCAGAGCCGGCCAACGTGGTACCAGTGCAGGTAATAGGTTTCTCGCAACAGCCGCCCCACGGTCGGCAGGTTCAACCGCAGACGATCTTCGGCAGCGCACAGATTGGCTTGCAAACCCAGCCCGGCGGCCATGATCACGCTGCGGGCCAGATGGTAGCGGTTGGTCACCAGCGTAAACGGTTGTTCCCGTACCTCGGTCAACAGTTGCCGGGCTTGCCGCAGGTTTTCGAGGGTGTGCAACGAGTGATCTTCGGTGAACAGGCAGGCGGCGGGTACCCCGGCTTCGATCAGAAACTGCCGCCCGTGCGCCGCCTCACTCAGACTGCCCCCGGTATAGCCGCCGACCAGTAGAATCCGTCGCTCCGGATTGGCCCGATACAGCGCGGCGGCGCGGTGCAGGCGAAGCGCGTAATCGGGCTGGATCCGATCCCGCCGTAACCGTACCCCCAGCACCACGATCCAGCCGTTGGCGTTATCGGTTGCCGGCACGGTCCGGGCCACTTGCCAAACCCGGCCCAATAGCCACAATCCGCTCAACCCGCCGGTCGCCAGCAGCACCAGATTCGACAGCGCCAGCATCGCCAGCCCGTCCAGGCCCATGCCCCATTGCCGGGCGAAGCGTTGGGATTGCAGGTTCGGTTTCATGGCGCATCCTCTGCCCAATAATCGTAAAAATTGAACCAGTTATAAGGCGCGAGGCGGGCGTAATGTTCCAGCCGATCGGCGTAGCGTTGCGCCCATTCCGCGAGTTGTTCCTGCCGGTGGCAGCGATCCAGGTCGATCCGTTCCGCCAGTAATTCAAAGTGAGCGTCGTAGCGGTTATTGCCCCGATACAGCCCGAAAAACAGGATCACCGGACAGCCGGTCAGCGCGGCCAGCAACAGCGGCCCGGCGGGAAACGGCGTGTCCTGACCGAAAAACCGGCATTGCACCGTCTTTTCCCCCGGAACGACCCGGTCGCCCAATGCCCCAACCATGCAGCCTTGCGCCACGCTTTCCTGAACCTTTAACAAGCTATCCGGCCCGCCGCTGATCGAAATCACCGTTTCGGCCAGCGCCGGATTCAACGCGCTGAGGTAGCGGGTCATGCCCTGATTGTGTTCAGTGTTCATCAGGATCCTGATCGGAAAATGCTTTACGGTGACACCCAGCGCCCGCAATGCTTCAAAGCTGCCCAGGTGCGAACCCAACAGGAGGCAACCTTGCCCGGACGCGGCCTGATCCAGAATCAATTGATCGTTAAACAAGCGGACGTCAAACCGATCCAGCCGTCCGGAGAGGAAATACAGCCGATCCAGAAGGGTCGCGGCGAAACAGTGAATATGGCGGAACAGGTCCCGCAGGCGGGGTTTACGACCCAGCACCCGCCGCAAATAAAGTTGCGATCCACGCCGGGCGGCGGTAGCGGTCAGCAGAAAGTAGAAGGTGATGGGATAAAGCAGGGCGCGCCCGGCGGGCCGGCCCATATGCAGCGTGATCCAGTGAATCAACCGCAAGGCGGTGAGATTGCCCCGTTCCGGCAATTTTGCCCAGTTCCCGCTCATGCGCGGCCTGCTGCGGTCAATCGGATGATGCGGTCAGCGGGTGCGCTGCTGCGCGATGTGCTGACTCAGCGCACGCAATGAGGCGAAAATACGCCGGTTTTCCTTGTCTTCGGAGCGCAGTTGAAAGCCGTAGGCTTTGGAAATCGCCAGCGCCAGTTCCAGCGCGTCGATCGAATCCAGCCCCAACCCCTCGCCGAATAACGGATCTTCCGGCTGAAGGTCTTTCGGCTGAAGGTGTTCCAGGTGCAGGGTTTCGACCAGCAGTCGGGCAACATCCAGTTCGAACGGCGAGAGAGCTTCCATATGCGGCCTCGTGAGGATTGAATCGGGATTGAATCGGGATTAAACGGCGTTAAAACGACAGGATGGTCTGAATCGATGATTTTAACCATAAACCATAATCCTGTACCATGATCAGCGCTCGGCGCTGGAATTTCCCCGCCCGGCCTGCCGTCGTTCCACTACATTTTCTGACCCTACCTCCCGCATGGTTCTTCCTTTTACCGTTGCCTATTGCGATGCAAACAGCGCCGATGAACACTTGGCCGACGATCACCGGCTGGCGCTGATTCGGTTTCAGGAGCCGGTTCGCGTGGACCCGGATCCGCGCAGTTGCCCGGTGCCGTTGCCGGAATTAGGCGGAGCAGCCACCGCCGAAGTCTGGCTTAGCCCACGACCGGTGCAGGCCGGCATGGTCAGCGGGGTTGGTTATGCCGGCAATGGCGATGTTCTGTTTTTGCAACTCCGGTCCAATGAGTACGCCCCGGACGCCCTGCAACCCCTGACGGCCATCGCTTACCGGCGATTGTTCGCTGTCGCCCGCGCTCAGGGTTATCCGCATTTTCTGCGCATCTGGAACTATGTGCCCAACCTCAATCAGGAGTGCGGCGGGCTGGAACGCTACCTGGCGTTCTGCGCTGGCCGCCGCCAAGTGCTGGACGCGGTGCTGGCCGATGTGGAAACCCGCTTGCCAGCAGCCTCGGCCATCGGCTTTCCGGCATCTTTCGTTCCTCTGGCTAAGGAAGAAAATGTGGGAAAAAACGGCTTGCGGTTATATGCGCTCGCGGCGCGGGAGTCGGGCGAGCAAATCGAGAACCCGCGCCAGGTCAGCGCCTTTCATTACCCGCCTGAATATGGCCGGCGCGGCCCCTCATTTTCCCGCGCCGTGCTGAAAAGATGGGGCAACGACGGCCATCACCTCTATATTTCCGGTACCGCCAGCGTCGTCGGTCACATCAGCCGGCATGACGATCTGATGGCGCAACTGGATGAAACGCTGGTCAATCTTGAGGCGCTGCTGACTGTGGCCAGTCGGCGGGCAGCGACGCCATTGCAGCCGGCGCTGCTAAGGGTCTATGTGCGGCCAGCCAGCGACCCGGCCCCCTTGCGCCGGCGGATCGTCCAGGCGTTCGGGAGCGCCGTGCCGATGCTCTTTCTACAGGCGGATATTTGTCGCCGGGAACTGTTGATTGAAATCGAAGGGCTGGCGGTCAGCCCCGCCGGTTAAACCACTGCTTCAAGGGAGCGTCGTTTCGTGAAACCCGACCAGCCGCTCAAACCGCATCCGATTCTGCCGGATTACTACCCTGATCTGGCGCGGCGACCGGCGTTCGTGCGCGGGCTGTTTGATCGCACTGCCGGTTATTACGACCGGGTCAACCGTCTGTTTTCACTCGGTTCTGGCAGTTGGTATCGCCGCCGCGCCTTGGTTCGGGCTGGTTTGCGCCCCGGCATGACCGTGCTGGATGTCGCGGTCGGCACGGGTCTGGTGGCTCGCCAGGCGCTGGCGATCACCGGCGATCCGCAATCGGTGGTCGGGCTGGATGTCAGCGCCGGAATGCTGGCCGAGGTGGGCCGACTGCTGAAAATTCCGCTGATTCAAGGTCTGGTGGAGCAGTTGCCGGTCACTGATGCGGCGTTTGACTTCGTCAGCATGGGCTACGCCCTGCGCCACGTCGCTGATCTCAATGCCACTTTCCGCGAGTTTCACCGGGTGCTGCGGCCCGGCGGTACACTGCTGATCCTGGAAATTGCCCGACCCGCGCCACCGTTCAAACGGGCCTTGCTCGAGTTCTATCTGGGCCGGCTGATTCCGCTGCTGAGTCGGTTGACCACCGGTAACCGCGATATGCAAACCCTGATGCGCTACTACTGGGACACCATTGAAAACTGCGTCCCGCCGGAAACCATTATCGAAGCCATCCGCGCTACCGGATTTGCCCAGGCGGGCTGCACCGTGGATCTGGGTCTGTTCCGCGCCTATTTTGGGCGCAAGGCCGGCGCAGCGGTCAGCCTTTCCCAGATTTCCCGGCTCAGCGGGCCTGCATCCGGCCACCCGGATCGAAGCGCCAGGGCCGGGAGATTTGCAGCAGATCGTAGCGTTGGCGCAAGGCCGGCGGAAACAGCGCGTAAGGCGCACCCAGCCGGACGATCTGTTGCGCCGCCCGGTCCAGTTCGGGATGACCCGATGAGCGGACGACCCGAACCTCTTGCAACGAACCATCGGCGCGAAGGGTGACATCCAGCACCGGACCGGTGGTCAAATTCAGCGTGCGGGCGACGCTCGGAAAATTCATTTCCCCGATCTGCTCTACCTTGCGCACCCAGGCAGCGATGTAAAAACCTTCCAGTGACTGGGTATCGTTAGGATTGACCCGCTTGTTGCGCACCTCAGCCGATGCCCGGCGCTGGGTCTCGGCTTCGAGGCTGGCGACCTGACCGAGTAAAGCAGCGCTGTCCAACCGGGGAGTAGCTGTGCTGGTGCTGGTACGCTCCGGACGCCGGGGAATCCGGTTCGACGCAGCGGCCACTGCCGGCGTGGCTGGCTTCGGTGCCGGCGGCTGGATCGTGCGGGGTTTGACCAGTGGCGGCGTTACCGTTGGTTCAGGCGGTTTAATCGGTTTAATCGGTTTGGCGGGTTTGAGCAGGGTTACGATTCGTGGCGCAGGAGCAGGTTTAGCGGGAGCCGGCGATCGGGCTGGCGCTAACCGTTTCGGGGCCGGTTTGATCGCGATGACCGGTTTGGGTAGCATCACCGGCGGCACCGGTTTCACTTCGACCGCCGCCTCCAGTAGCGTCAGCAGTGCTGGCTCCAATGGCAAAAGCGCTGGTTCCGATTCTGGCCCGGCAGTGGACTCCGAATCCCTGGGCGGCGTTATCGCCGGCAATAGCCGCACCTCGAACCGGTGCGGTGTGGGGAGTTGAAACGTGCGCCAGTCCGCCGGGATGAACAGCAGGGCGGCGTGCAGGCCCAGCGCCAGTAGCAGCGCCAGCACCAACCGGCGGGTGCCGCCATTCACGTCGCGGGCCGAGGAGTTCATTGCTGCCAGCGCGGATCAGCGCTGCAATCGCCGCGCGATCACCGCCATTAGTTCCCCACCAATATCCAGCCCGAACTGCCGGTCCAGTTCCCGGGCGCAGGTCGGGCTGGTGACATTGATCTCGGTCAGATAATCGCCGATCACGTCCAAGCCGACGAACCACAGGCCCATTTCTCGCACACGCGGCGCAACCTGGGCGCAAATCCAGCGGTCACGCTCGTTCAGCGGTACGCCTTCCCCGCGTCCGCCCGCCGCCAGATTAGCCCGGGTCTCGCCCGCCTGAGGAATTCGCGCCAGCGCATACGGAACCGGTTCGCCGTCGATCAGCAAAATACGCTTATCGCCGGCGATCACCTCCGGCACATAGCGTTGCGCCATGCTCAACCGCTGGCCATGCGCGGTGAGGGTTTCCAGAATCACGTTCAGGTTGGGATCGTCCGGGCGCAACCGGAACACCGACGCTCCGCCCATCCCATCCAGCGGCTTGACCACCATGTCACGATGTTCGCCCAGAAATGTCTTGAAGCGCGCCGCGTCCCGGCTCACCAGCGTCGGCGGGCAGCACTGCGGAAACTGTAGCGCGAACAGTTTTTCGTTGGCGTCACGCAGGCTGCGGGGGCGGTTGACAACCAGCGTCCCGGCCGCCTCCGCCAGTTCCAGCAGGTAGGTGGTGTAAATGTATTCCATATCAAATGGCGGATCCTTACGCATCAGGATGACCGACAATTCCGCCAGCGGCAGTTCCCGTTCGCCGTGGAAAGCGAACCAATCGTGCTGATCGTCACGGACGCTCAGTCGCCGGGAGCGACCGCATACGGTATTGCCCCGGGCGTAGAGGTCGGACTGCTCAAAATAGTGCAGCTCCCAACCGCACGCCTGGGCGGCCAGCAACATGGCGAAGGTGGTATCCTTTTTAACAGTAATGGCGGCAATGGGATCCATCACCACGCCCAGTTTGATCGTCATGGTCGGTTTATCCGTCAAAATGTCAAAATGATTGTATCGCCGGTTTCAAGCGACCGGCGATCAGGAGCGCGTACCGCCGCGCACGAAACGGATTACAGTTTCCGTCATGGCGTCAGCGCCGTTAGTATGCTAAATAAAGAATTGAAAAACCCGGCCTGATCGAATCAAGCCAGCGGCCCATGAACAGCATGGCAATCCTCATGCCCATATCATGCCTGTTCCGTGCGGTGGCCGCCCAGTTCCGAATCCCATTAGAGGACTGTCCTGTGGCCGATGCGGCTATCCATACCCCTGCGGCGTCTCTTCTGCAGCATCCCTTTGATATTCTGTTGCAACTCGACCAGCGCATTCGGGAAAAGGCACCGATCGCGGCAGCAGGTGCGCAGCTGTCGGAAATTCGTGGACGGCTGGCGCTGCGTCTCGGTTCGTGGAACCTCCTGTTCTCGATGGATGATGTCGCAGAAATTATTCCGGTTCCCCGCAGCATCACTCGGGTGCCTGGTGTTAAGCGCTGGCTACTGGGTATCGCCAACCTGCGCGGCCGGGTCATCTCGGTCTCGGACTTGCGGGACTTGCTGACTGGCCGACCCCTCTCACGGTTGCCGGGCAGCCAGGTCGTCGTGTTGCGAGCCGGCGAATGGGATTATGGCCTGCTGGCGGATGAAATCATCGGCATGCGCCACTTCGGACCGCAACACCGGCTGCCCGCGCTGGATGCCGTGGATGCCAGTCTGCGGCCTTATGTACTCGAGGCGTTTCTGAGCGACAATCAATACTGGCTGGTTTTCAACAGCACCCGGTTGCTGACTGACCCGGCTTTTTTGAATGCGGCCAACTAAAATGTAAACTTTACGGTCAGGGCATTTTTCAGGCGTTTCCCCGCCGGATGCCGGATTGGGGAGCTATCAGGATCCAATGTTTAACGAGAACCAGAAAATGCGTGATTCACGAGATTATTCGACATCGAAAGGGGTTTCAGTCACTTATTTAGGGTTGCTGGGCGCGCTGGTGTTGTCCGTCGCGCTGATGGGGATCGCCTTCATTGCGCTGGAACGGCAGGAGAACTACAGCAAGACCTACATTGCCCGGTCCGGCGAGTTGCGTCTGCTGTCGTACGCCATTGTGGCCCAGACCCTGGAGGCCGCCCGCGGCAGGGACGCCGCATTTGCCCAGATCAAGGACAGCCGCGACCGGTTTGACGCGGCGCAAAATGACCTCAAAAACGGCAATTCGACCGGATTGCCGCCCTCGCCGGAGCGGGATCAACCGGCGCTGACTGAACTGGACAGCCACTGGAAACCGGTTAGAGCAGACATCGACGCTATTCTGGCCGGACGCGATGCCGCGGTATCGATCAGCGATTTCCAGCGCCTGCTGAAAGGACCGTTAACCCAGATGGTTGCCTTGTCTGAGGAATTGGCCAAAAGTCTGGCCAATAACCGCATTGATTCCAGGCAGGTTTATTTTGCCACTAATCAACTGCAACTGGGTCGGCAGATCGACAACGATCTTGAACGCTTGCTGACTGAGGGCGGCTCGGAGGCCGCTACCACCGCCGACCGCCTCGTGCGCAATGTTAATCAGTTTGGTAAGGTTCTTAAAGGAATGCGCGAGAGCGATTCCAAGATGGGCATCGATCGCGTCACCATATCCGACAGCGCCGGCAAGCTGGCTGATCTGGCCGAGTTGTTCAAATCGCTCGAGGCCGAAACGACGCATATCGTTGAAAAGGCCCCGGAACTGATTAAAGTTCAGAATGCTGCCCAAGGCGTAGTGGATAAAGCCGCTGCGTTGCAAAAAGCCACTCGCCAACTGCTTGAACATTATGTCCTGACGGCGGGTGACTACCGGGTTTTCGGTTTATTGCTCAGCTATCACGTCCTTTATGGGTTGGGCTTTATGACGCTGACGCTGCTGGGGGTGCTGTTTTATGTTCAGAATCGGGAAAGCCGGCAGCAGATCGTCAATGCCGAGCAGCGTAAACAGGAAACTGAGGAGCAGAACCGCCGTAATCAGGATGCCATTTTGCGACTGCTCGATGAACTCGGCAATTTGGCTGAAGGCGACCTGACCGTGCAGGCCAGTGTCACCGAAGACATCACTGGCGCTATCGCTGATTCGGTGAATTACGCGATTGAAGCGTTGCGTGACTTGGTGTCGACCATCAACAGCACCTCCGGGCTGGTAGCCGCCGCCGTGCAGGAGACCAGCGCCATCGCGGACCGGCTTGCCAAGTCCAGCGAAATCCAGTCCCGCCAGATCGAAAATGCCAGTGCTACCGTCATGCAGATGGCTCAATCCATGGATGAGGTGTCAGCCAAGACCTCCGCGTCCGCTGAAGTCGCTGAAAAATCAGTCGGCATTGCTCACGAGGGTGGCGACCGGGTGCGACGCACCATCCACGGCATGAACGCTATCCGCGAACATATCCAGGACACCTCCAAGCGCATTAAGCGGTTAGGCGAATCCTCACAGGAAATCGGCGACATTGTGGCCCTGATCAACGACATCGCTGACCAGACCAATATTTTGGCGCTGAACGCGGCGATTCAGGCCTCGGCGGCGGGCGATGCTGGACGCGGCTTCGCGGTGGTCGCCGACGAGGTGCAGCGCTTGGCCGAACGCTCCAGCAATGCAACCAAGCGGATCGAGCAACTGGTCAAGACCATTCAGGCCGACACCAACGAAGCGATCATCTCCATGGAAAAAAGCACCTCCGAGGTGGTCGGCGGTTCGGGTCTGGCGGAAAAGGCCGGCGAGGCGCTGGAAGAAATCGAGAAGGTATCCGCCAAACTGGCCGAATTGATCGACGAGATCTCCAAATCGGCCGGGCAGGTGTCGGAAATGGCTTCGCGGGTGTCGTCTGCCATGATTTCCATCAACGAGATCACTGGCCAGACCGCCGAAAGTAGCGTGGCGACCGCTTCCGCGATTGGCAAACTGAATCAACTGGCGCAGGAATTACGGCAATCAGTTGCCGGCTTCCGGCTGCCGGATTGAATCGGTGCGCGCTGAGACGGGCTGTGTACCGTGATTCCGACTAGCCCGTTTCCGTGCGGCAACGGCCCGTCAGACCGGTCGCCCGTGCCGAGGTAGCATGATGATTTCGCGGCGTGTCGCGGATAACCCATTAGTTGCCCTCAAGGATGATCTGCTGCTCGCCCTGCGGCGAATTCAGCTCGACCTGGACGACTATCGCGACCATCCCGCTGAGATCGGGCCGCTGGAAACCATGGTGGACGCCATTGATCAAGTCCGCGTACCCCTGGCGGTGCTGGATCATCAGCAGGCAGTGGCGCTTTTGGATGTGATGCGCGAGACCGCGCTGGCGCTCACCAGAGGCGAGCTGCAATCACTGGATATCACCGTGCTGCAGCGAGCTGCCGATCAGTTGACCGGCTATCTGGGCGCGTGTCTGTCGCCGGGCAACCGCCGCCGGCCAGATGCCGAATTATCCAGGGCTGCGGAGGCCTTGCGGCGTGCGCGCCGCCAAAGTGGCGTGGCCACTACGGGCGACACGGTTCAAGCCGCGGCGGAAGAATCCACCATGGGGTCGCATGCGATCATGGAGGTCCTACGGCGGCTCCAGCAGGCCATCGTTCGGCTGGAACCGGCGGCCGACCAGCCCCAGCCTTGGGAGGTGTTGCGCAATGATTTGCGAATTCTGTACTGGATGCTGGCTGAACGAGACTGCTCCCGCCCCGCGTATGCCATCGGCCGGCTGGATCGGATTGTGGAGGCGCTGGCCGCTGGCGCCGCTGAATCCTACGGATCATTGGTCAGTGGGGTCTGTGCCGAGATTCTGGCTCAACTCAGCTATGGCCTGGAGTCGGCGGAGGGTGGCTTACCGTCATCGATGGTTTTGCGCCGGACCGAAGACCATCTGGCGCAATTGGATATGCTCCTCAATATGTCGGCCCTGACGGAAACCGCGATCGCCGCAGCGCTGGTCAAGCCACCGTCCACCCCACCCACGCCGCTTGCCGTAATGTCTGATTTTGGGTTGAATCTTTCTGAAGGGCCGGCCCCGGCATCGCTGATGCCAAAGCCGGAGGCGAAGCACCGGGAATCCACGTCGGCGACCTGGGATGAAACCAGCACTTTTGACTGGCCGGAACTGAACATCCAATGGCCGGAGCCGGAACCCGCCGCCGTGCCGGTTTCCAGTGTTGAATCGGCAGTGTCCATTGCCGAAATCGCCCCGGAGTTGGGGCTGGAACCGGGCACGCTCGATGGAGATGAAATGGCGATCGCTGCCCGGCTGATCCCTTTGATCGGGTTAGTGGACGCCGATCCGGAATTCGTGGAAGTGTTTATTGAGGAAGCGCGCGATGTGTTGGCCACGGTTCGGGAACAGTTGGGCCTCTGGCGCGCGGATCTGACTGATCGCACGGCGCTCACGACCATCCGTCGAGCTTTTCATACCCTCAAGGGTAGTGGCCGGATGGTCGGTGCAACCGTCATTGGTGATTTCGCGTGGGAATTTGAAAGCCTGCTTAACCAGGTGCTGGAGGGTAGTTTGGCCGCCTGTCCGGCGATTGCCGACACAATGGCGGCGGCAGTAGCGGGTTTGGCTCCGCTGGTCGGCGAGACGCCGCTGCGGGGAGGGGAGCTGGAAGCGCTGCCGGCGCTGGTCGCCCAGGCACGGGCACTGCTACAGGCGGGGCCGAAATCAGAACCAGAATCAGCGCCGGCGAAGTCGCCGCGTCCTACCCTGGCAGTTGCGCCAGGCATTGACCCGGAGTTTGTCGAAGTTTTTCTCGAGGAAGCGCACGGCGAGTTGGTTACCATCCAGGCACAACAAGCGCTCTGGCGGAAAAATCTGGCCGATCGTCAAGCGATGACCGTCATTCGCCGGGCGTTTCACACCCTCAAGGGCAGCGGCCGGGTGGTTGGCGCGACGGTGATTGGCGATTTCGCCTGGTATTTTGAAAATCTGCTGAACCAGGCTTTGAACGGCGCGCTGGCCGCTTCGCTGTCCATGGTCGATTTGGTCGAAGAAGCCGCTCTGGCCTTGGAACCACTGCTCGGGGTCGCTCCGGTGGTGGCGGATGAAACCCTGGACATTCTGGCGCAACTAACGGCCCGGGTTGATGAATTGTTGCAAGCAGCGCCAGCCCACGGCATCCCGGTTTCGCTCGAACCGCTTAAAATGCTCGAGCATGTCGCATTACCATTGGCAGAAACCGGTCCGCCGGCGGATCTTGCGCCAGCCGAACGCTTAGTGGTCGACCCGGAACTGGTGCAGGTTTTCCAGTACGAAGCCGCCGAAATTCTGGATGCCAGCGACGCCATCCTGCAACAACTGCGCACCGATCCAGACAATACCGGGTTGTTGAATGATTTGCGCCGGGGCATGCATACCCTCAAGGGTAGTTCACGCATGACCGGCATTATGGTGGTTGGCGATCTGGCCCATGCCGCCGAATCAGTGCTGGATGCGCTGGGTAAGAGTACCGGTCAGGCGACCTCAACGGTACTGGACACTCTACAAAATACCCTGGATCACCTGAACCGGATGCTGGCGAAAGCGGCTGGGGGGATCAGTCCCCCGGCGGCGATCGAGCTGATCGGCGAACTGCATCGGTTAGCGGATACGATCGTTAAGGGTGAACCACAGGGAGCCTTGCCACCCACACCGTCGATGGCGGGGAAACCGGTGGCGGTGGCGCTGCCTCCGGAACCTCGTTCATTCCGGGCCATGACCGAACTGGATCAGGAGCTGGCGCAGATTTTCCAGACCGAGGCGTCAGAAATTCTCGATTCCAGCGATGTGATTTTGCAACGGCTGCGCAGCGATCCGGACAATGTTGAATTACTCAATGATCTGCGTCGGGAAATGCATACCCTTAAGGGCAGCTCGCGGATGGCCGGGTTCATGGTGGTTGGCGATCTGGCCCATGCCGCTGAATCGGTGCTGGATGCACTCAGCAAGGAAACCCTGAAGGTCTCACCGCAGGTATTGGAGCCCGTCCAGCGGACGCTGGATCGGTTGCATCAACTCCTGGCGGGATTGCGCGACGGGATCCAGCCGTCAGCGCAGCAGGATTTGATTAATGTTCTGCATGGGCTGATCAGCGGTAAGCCGGTAGAACCCATTCAGTCGCCGGTCGTGCCGACCACGCTGGCGGTGGTGCCGGTGGCAAAGCCGGGCGAACGTTTGGCGGGGAAACCAGCGCCCGCCGGGGTGCCCACCGACGCCATCCGCGTCAGCGCTGCGCTGCTCAATACCCTGGTCAACCAGATGGGGGAAAGCAGCATCTTCCGCGCCCGCATCGGTCAGGGCGTCAGTTCGATGGGTGAGAATCTCAGTGACATGGAGCAGACCATCGCCCGGTTGCGTCGGCACGTCAATCATCTTGCCACTCAGGCCGAAGCCCGGATCCAGTCCCGGCATGATCAAGGCCCCAAGGGCCACCAACTGGATTTTGATCCTCTGGAGCTGGATCGCTTCACTGAATTGCAACAGCTCAGCCGGTCGCTGATGGAGATCGCCGAAGACCTGGGCAGCGTCGGCAATGCCTTGGGCGAGCATACCCGCGACATCACCACGCTGCTTGACCAGCAGGGGAAGGTCAACAAGGAAATCCAGCAGGGGTTGATGCGCACGGGCATGGTGCGTTTTGGCAGCATCATTCCACGGTTGCGGCGGGTGGTGCGGCAGGCATCCCAGGATATGGGCAAACGGGCCGAGTTGCTGGTTGACGGCGAGGCAGCGGAGGTTGACCGCACGGTATTGGAAAACATGGTCGCGCCGCTTGAACATATGCTGCGCAACTCGCTGGCGCATGGGATTGAACTGCCAGAGCAACGCCGGGCGACCGGCAAGCCGGACATCGGCACTATCACCCTCAGCCTGCGTCGGGAAGGCGCGGAGCTGGTGCTGGAGCTGAACGATGACGGCGCAGGGATCGATTTTGCCGCGATCCGGGTTAAGGGCGAGGAAAAAGGACTCCTGCTGCCGGGGCAGCCCGCCACCAAGGATGAACTGATTGGGTTGTTGCTGCGCCCCGGCTTTTCCACCGCCAGCGCGGTCACTCAAGTGTCCGGACGTGGCGTTGGCATGGATGTGGTGAATGAAGCGATTCGATCCATGCGCGGGGCGTTGTTGATCCAGAGCGAATCTGGACGGGGGACTCATTTCATCGTGCGGTTGCCGTTCTCGCTGGCGGTCACTCAGGCGCTGCTGGTCCAGTCTGGCGATGCCACCTTCGCGATTCCTCTGTTGAGCATTGAGCGGGTGACGCGGATCAAGGAAACCGAATTTAAAGCCTACCTGTCTGGCGAGCAAGTTCAGTATCAATATGGCAATCGGAACTACCCGATTCACAGCCTGGGTATTCTGGTCGGCGGCGAGCATGTCCTGCCCTTCGATGAAGCTAAGGATCGCCGGCCGCCGACCCTGCTGTTTTGCAGCGCAGAAGCCAGTGCCGCCTTGCAGGTCGATGCGGTGCAAAGCAACCAGGAAATTATTGTCAAACCGGTCGGCCCCCAGTTCAACGGAGTACCGGGCATTTCCGGAGCGACAGTGCTGGGCGATGGCCGGGTCGTGGTGGTGCTGGAACTGGCGGCGCTGGTACGCAATATCGGTTCGCAACGGCAGAAGCAGACCGAAAGCCGGGCGCTCCGGGCGGCGCGCCAGGAAACTCGGCAAGAGAAGCTCACCATTATGGTCATTGACGACTCGATCACCATGCGCAGGGTCACCGCGCGCATTCTGGAGCGTCACAATATCCAGGCGATCACCGCCAAGGATGGTCTGGATGCGGTCGCCATGCTGCAAACCCATGTACCTGATCTGGCGATTCTCGACATCGAAATGCCGCGCATGGACGGGTTCGAAGTGGTCGCTCATGTTCGCAATCAGCCGTCTCTACGCCACTTGCCGATTATCATGGTGACCTCGCGCGGCGGCGAGAAGCATCGCGAGCGGGCCATAAAACTCGGTGTCAACGACTATCTGACCAAGCCTTATCAGGAAGAACAGTTGATGCTGTCGATTCGCAAGATTCTGGGCGAACGGGCTTTGGAACTGATTACCTGATGCCGGACACTGGACCCCTGATATTCCATGGAAACCTCCGCTAATCTCCGCTGCCTGCTGATCACGGTGCAGGGTGGACAAATTATTCTGCCCAACAGCCTGGTCGTCGAAGTGCTGCCTTACGCCTCCCCGCTGCGAATCGAAACAGCGCCGCACTGGGTGGTGGGAGCGATGCTGTGGCGTAATCTGACCACGCCGCTAATCAGTCTGGGACGGCTGATCTTCCGGGTGGCTCCCGCCGCTGATCTTAATTCCCGCATTATCATCGCCCATACCCTGGGTGCCGATTCCAAGCTGCCACACTTTGGCATTCTTGGCACTGCTGCCCCGCGCCCACTCAATTTACAGCGTCATGAGATTGCGCCAGACCCCAATACACCCCAAACCGAACGCAACCGGCCGGGCATTCTCAGTTGGGCGCACTATCAGGATCAACCGGTCATCATCCCGGATATAGAAACGATTGAAGCCGTATTGCAGCCGCTGGTGCGTCAGGTCTGATCGATGTGATCTTCAACGGCGCGGCTAACCGCAAGTCCGTTGGGCAGGTGTCTATCGAGCGGGTGTCCGACAACAGCGCTGGCCGACTGGATGGGCTGTGGGCCGTGGGCGGGCTATGCCGAAATCGCCATTAAGCGGCTGGTCGGGCGAGACAGCTCATCGGGCTACTTTCTGAATGGAACCCGTTGCCGCCGGCATTTCCAGGTACAAGGAGCGCCGGCGCAACACCGAAACTGGTATTCGCCACACTCGCGAAAATCTTGGCGGGGGATTTCTTTAGCTTGAATGTTGGCCTGATGGGTGTGGTTTGTGAAACAGCAGGAATTTGAGTATAAACGGCGGCATTCAACCTCCAGCGCAGCAGCGCGGGGATCACGTTTTAGCATCGTCATCACGATGTCATCCGGGGCTTTCGATTCATGTTTGAAATGGACAAAACACAGTTGCAATGGCTGCTGGCCGGTATTGGCGCCATCGTGGTGGCGCTGATTTATCTCTGGAGCAGTCGCGCCCGGATCCGGGAGGGTATCCGCAAACGCCGGCGGCGGCCCTCGCTGGATAACGGCCCCGCGCTGGGCGGTGGTGAGACGCCCATGCCGGATCCAATGTTGAATATCCAGAATTTCAGGGATCTGAGTCGTATCACCCCCGATCACCATCTGGCGGGCAAGGTGCTGGTTGACGTGGAAATTCACCCGGTTCGTCGCCATGCTAACGGGGTGGCCGCCGAAGCCACGGCTGATGCTCCAGAGTCGCTGCGGCCGATCCGCCGAGAGCCTTCCCTGTCCGATCCACCGAAAATGACGGTAGTGTTGACCGTCATGGCCCCTCAGGGGCAATCCTTTCAGGGACCTGAGATTGCGGCGGTGGTGGAAGCCTCGGGTTTTCAGCTCGGCGCTGCCGGGCTGTTCGAGCGGTTGCCGGACGGAGAAGTGCATACTGGCGATGTGCCGGTTTTCA
Source organism: uncultured Candidatus Competibacteraceae bacterium (assembly GCA_903879705.1). Taxonomy (GTDB): domain Bacteria; phylum Pseudomonadota; class Gammaproteobacteria; order Competibacterales; family Competibacteraceae; genus RXIV01. The sequence continues at coordinate 54,839 of CAIRMO010000094.1, forward strand.
GCATGGCGCATCTGCGGGAACCGGGCATCTTTTCCCCGGCGGCGCTGAAAAACCTGACCACGCCGGGGTTGTTGTTGTTTATGAAGCTGCCCGGACCGTTGGAAGAGATCAAGGCGCTCGATTTGCTCGTGTTGACCGCTGATCAACTGGCGCGGCAGTTGGGCGGGGCGATCTGTGACGAGCGTCGTAGACCAATGACTAATCAGGGGTTGCTGCATTTGCGTAACCTGGTCATTGACTTGGAGCGGCGGCGGCGGGCTTGGGCGCAATCTTCCTGAGGTGGACACCTTGACTGTTTCCGATGACATCCAAGCGCGCGCCGCCCAGTTGCGCGAGCAACTGCACCGGCATAATTACCGTTACTACGTCCTCGACGACCCGACAATCCCTGACGCCGAATATGATCGGGTGTTTCAGGCCCTTCAGGCGCTGGAAGCTGCGCATCCTAGATTGATCGTCCCTGACTCCCCGACCCAGCGGGTGGGTGGTCAGCCGCTAGTGGCATTTACTCCGGTACGGCATCAGGTTCCGATGCTGTCGATCCACACTGAAACCGACCCCGGGCCGGACGGCGCATTGGCCTTCGACGCCCAGACCCGGCGTGAGCTGGGCCTCGATGAGACCGCCGCGCCAGTGGAGTACGCCTGTGAGCTGAAGTTTGATGGCTTGGCGATCAACCTGCGTTACGAGCGCGGGGTGCTGGTGCAAGCGGTGACCCGGGGCGATGGCGAGACCGGTGAGGAGGTGACGCCCAATGTGCGCACCATCAAGACGGTGCCGTTGCGGTTGCGGGGCGCTGCGCCCGAGGTGCTGGAAGTGCGCGGCGAGGCCTATATGCGCCATGCCGATTTCGAGCGCTACAACGCCAGGCAACGCGCCGCGGGATTGCCGACGCTGGTCAATCCGCGCAATGGCGCTGCCGGCGGCATTCGGCAACTGGATCCCGTTCAGGCGGCGAAACGGCCCTTATCCTTTTTCGCCTACGGGCTGGGCGAGGTTCAAGGCTGGGAACTGCCGGCGACCCACAGTGCGCTGCTCGATGCCTTGGCTGGATTCGGTCTGCCGGTCAGCCGCGAACGCACCGTGGCGCAGGGCGCAGCCGGCCTGATCGCTTTTCACCACGCGATTGCCGCCCAGCGCGATGCGTTGCCCTTTGACATTGACGGGGTCGTCTACAAGGTCAATCGGCTGGACTGGCAACGGCAACTGGGTTTTCGTACCCGCGAACCGCGCTGGGCGGTGGCGCACAAATTTCCGGCCCAGGAGCAACTGACCGTCGTCGAGGCCATTGAGGTGCAAGTTGGGCGCACTGGGGCTATTACGCCAGTAGCCCGGCTCCAACCGGTGTTTGTCGGCGGCGTCACCGTCACTAATGCCACCCTGCACAATGCCGATGAAGTTGCCCGCAAGGATGTCCGGGTCGGCGACACCGTGATCGTGCGCCGGGCCGGCGATGTGATTCCCGAAGTGGTGGATGTGGTGCTGGAGCGCCGTTCCGCCAAGTCCCAGTCGTTTGTGATGCCAGAACACTGTCCGGTTTGTGGGTCGCAAATCCTGCGCCCGGAAGGAGAAGTCGTCGCCCGTTGCATCGGCGGCCTGTATTGCAGCGCCCAGCGCAAGGAAGCGATCCGCCATTTTGCTTCGCGCCGGGCGTTGGACATTGAGGGTTTGGGCGACAAGCTGGTGGAGCAACTGGTTGATCGAGAACTGGTGCGAAACCCCGCCGATTTGTACGCGCTGGATGCGGCCACGCTGGCGGGGCTGGAGCGCATGGGCGGGAAATCCGCTGAAAATCTGATCCAGGCGCTGGCGCGTAGCCGAACCACAACCCTGGCCCGGTTTCTGTACGCGCTGGGGATCCGCGAGGTCGGCGAAACCACGGCGAGAACGCTGGCTGCCCATTTCGGTGCGCTGGAACCGCTGCTGTCCGCCGATCTGACGCAGTTGCAACAGGTTCCCGACGTTGGGCCAGTCGCCGCTGCTGCCGTCCAGGCTTTTTTCCAGGAACCGCATAACCGGGAAATCATCGCCCGGCTACGCGCTGCCGGCGTACAGTGGCCGGAAACCGCCATCGAACCCGTCGCCGAATTGCAACCGCTGGCCGGCAAAACCGTGGTCCTGACCGGAACGCTGGAGTCGTTGAGTCGCGATCAGGCGTCTGAGCAATTGCGGGCGTTGGGCGCTAAGGTCAGCGGTAGCGTGTCAAGGAAAACCAATTATGTCGTAGCGGGCCGTGATGCCGGCTCCAAACTGGACAAGGCGCGGGAACTGGGCGTGACGGTGCTGGATGAGGCGGAGTTACTGGCCTTGCTGGACAGCGGTGGGCGCTGAGCCGTCGATTTTTCAATCATGTCGGGACAAGGAACTGCTCCCGACGTACTCGATCGATTACGGACGGCGGCTGGATTCGCTGAAAGGAGTGGCAGCGGGAAGATCAGTCACACGCGATGCCAGCCGCACCAGATCGCCCGCCATGCTGCTGGCGCTGACCTGATTGTTGGCATGCAACATACAAATCAGGTCCGCCTCGCCCCGGGTGAGACCGCACAACTCCACGATCTCATCAGCACCCGCACCCTGCAACGCCAGCTTGGTGGCAATCTTGAAGGACTTCTGTTCCGGATCCCGATTCAGCGGCAAACCCTCCTGTCCCGCCTGTTCCCGGAGTTGCCCAATCTGCACCTCCAGTTTCAGCAACCGTTCGCCCATTGCCGCCAGCGCCAGCATGACCCCTTTCAAATCCTGATGCAGATTAGGCATCTCTTCCCGCCCCACTTCCCGCCCCACTTCCCGCCCCACTTCCTGGACCGGTCCGCTGGACCAGCGGGCGATCATAAAACCAAGCCCAATCAATAGCGCGTTACCGGCCAGCAGGGCAAGAGTAGCCGTGGCGTGTAATAAAAGGTCATGCATGGCTTAACCCTTGGCGACTGATGGAAACCATCAGGGTTTTTGGACGGTGGTCGCCACCCCGGCGGCGGATAGTGGTTCGGCCAGAGCAGCCTGAAGCTTGGCCGGCGCAGCACCCGGTTCGTTCAATTTCAGATCGACCGGATAACGCGCATCGATGTTGCCCATGATCACGAGTACCACCCGCCGATTCTGGATCCGGCCCGATTCGATGCTGTTATCGGCGATGGGTTGATATTCCCCATAGCCAACCGCCGACATGCGTTCAGGATGTACCCCGTCGTTCATCAGGATATGCACCACACTGGCCGCTCGTGCTGCCGACAGCTCCCAGTTGGATGGATAGACCGAAGTGTTAATCGGCCGGTTGTCAGTAAAACCCTCGACCTGAACCCGGTTGGAAATTTCCCGCAAAATGTCGGCGATTTTCCCCAGGGGGTCCATCGCTTCACGATTCACAGTGGCGCTACCGCTGGGGAAGAGCACACTGTTTTTGATTTCCACTTCGATCCAGAACTCGTTGCGCCGAAGATTGACCATGTCGTTGCGAATCAGCGTCGACAGGGCGGATTGCAGCTTCTGCATCACTTTGGCCAGATTCTGGTCGGACTGGCTGTCCTTGCCGGCGGCGGCTAGGGTTAGAATGGCCGCCGCCGCCTTGCCGTTACTGGGGCCACCGTTTATACCAGAATCCCTGGTCAACATTACGATCGCCCGGGGTGAACGCTGAATCATCGCGCTGGGCATAGGGCGCATGTCAGGAGCTACATTGCTTTTTTTCGGGCTGGGCTGGCCAGTCGCCTGCGAGGTCTGCTCTCCAACCATTTCGGCTAACTGGATCACCTTGGCGCTATGCGGAGTCGGGGATCGAAACGCGACCACCATTGAGTCCGCCAACACCCGGAATTTACCCTCGTTGACTGAAGACACTGAATACATGACCACGAAGAAGGCAAACAGCAGCGTGATAAAATCCGCGTAGGACACCAGCCAGCGTTCGTGATTCTCGTGCGCTTCAGCGTGTTTTTTGCGGCTCATGGCGGCGTCCTCAATGTTGGATGAACCCTTGCAGGCGCGATTCAATATTGCGCGGATTTTCGCCGTGGGCGATGGCGATGACTCCTTCGATGATCAACTCGCAAAGCCGACCTTTCCTTTTGATGGCCGCTTTGATCTTATTGCCCATTGGTAAGGCGAACACATTGGCCAGCACCAGGCCGTAAATGGTGGCGACGAAGGCTGCAGCGATGCCGCCCCCCAGTTTGCTGGGGTCGGCCAGGTTGCCCATGACGTGAATCAGGCCCAGCACCGCGCCGATGATGCCGATGGTGGGCGCGTAACCACCCAACGCATCAAAGAACGTGATCGCCTGCAACTCGCTTTCTTCATGGATGGTCAGGTCCATCTCCAGAATGTGGCGGATTTCCTCCGGTTCCTTGCCGTCCACCAGTAATTGCAGGGCTTTGGAGGCGAAGGGATCGGGTTCCTGTTGAATATGATCTTCGAGCTTCAGCAACCCTTCCTTGCGGGCGATGTTACTCCAGCCGACGATTTTTTCGATGGTTTCCTGCATAGCGACGGTTGGCGGCATAAACGCCCATTTGGTCCGCCCAAGCGCCCGCTTGAACACATCCATCGGCAGTTGAATAAGTACCGCGCCGAAGGTGCCGCCAAATACGATGACGAATGCCGGGCCGTTGATTAGCGAACCGATGTGTCCACCCTCGATGATCATTCCACCGATGATGCCGCCAAACGCGATCACCAAGCCAGCTAGAGTCAAAATATCCATGTGGTCTGCTCCAAGGCTATCCGTGAATCAACCCGCGCTGCTGGCGACCCGGGAACGCAACCGAGCCAGCGCCTGACTGTGCAACTGGCTGACTCGGGACTCGCTGACGCCCAATACCGCGCCGATTTCCTTCAAATGCAATTCTTCGTCGTAGTAGAGTGACAGCACCAGTTTTTCCCTCTCGGGTAATAAATCAATGGCGGTGGCCAGCAGTTTGAGCAGGTGTCCCCGATGAACCGTTTCGGACGGATCGTCGCCGGGTGCGGGAATGCGCTGGACTTCGCTGTCTTCATCAGTACCGGCTTCCTCGAGCGACAGGATCTTCTGGCCGCGCAAGTCCGTTAGCATATCGTGGTATTCGGCCAGCGGGATGCCGAGATGCTCGGCGATGTCCCGATCCCGCGCCTCGCAACCCGTTGCAGTCTCGATTGCGTGAATCGCCGCCGCTACCTCGCGGGCCTTACGATGCACTGAGCGGGGTACCCAGTCACCCTTGCGAATCTCATCGAGCATTGCCCCGCGAATGCGCGGCTCGGCGAAGGTGGCGAAACTCGCGCCCTGCGTGGAATCATAGCGCCGCGCCGCTTCCAGCAATCCCAGCATGCCCGCCTGGATGAGATCATCTACCTGTACCGACGCCGGCAATCGCGCTAGCAAGTGATAGGCGATCCGCTTAACTTGGGGGGCGCTGCGGGTGATCAAGTCATCCGCACTGCCGCCGCCCAGGCTGGCGTACAGGGCCACGCCTTTCATTCACCCCGTTCCTCCGCCGAATAAGCGGGGTTGATCATCCGCTCAATGAAAAACTGGAGATAGCCGCTGGCGGTGCGCGGCATCGGCCACCGCCCAATGATTTGGGTAGCCAAGCGGTGAAAAGCTTCCGCCGAGCGGCTGCCGGGGAAGGCTTCTACGACCGCCCGTTGCGCTTGCACCGCCTTGCGCAATTGCGGATCTTCGGGAATGGCTCCGAAAAAATTCAGGATGACATCGAGGAATCGATCAGTGACTTTGACCAGTTTGGCGAACAGGTCTTGGCCTTCGCGGGAAGTAGTCACCCGGTTGGCCAGAATATGAAACCGATCCACGCCGTAATCCTGGCTCAGCAACTTGATCAGAGCGTAGGCGTCGGTAATCGAGGCCGGTTCGTCGCAAACCACCATGATCACTTCATGGGCGGCCCGGCTGAAAGTCACGACACTGTCGGAGATGCCGGCGGACGAGTCGATGAGCATGACGTCCAGCGATTCGTTCAGTTCGCTGAATGCGCTGACGATCCCGGCGTTTTCAGCCGGTGTCAGTTCAGCCATCCGCTTGATCCCGGAACTGGCCGGGATGATCCGCATCCCGTTTGGTCCGACGATCATCACCTCTTGAAGCGTCCGTTCCTGATTAAGGACATGGGAGATGTTATAGAGCGGATTCAGGCCCAGGACCACATCAACATTGGACAGCCCTAAATCAGCATCCAGCAGCAGGACGCTCTGGCCCTGCAGGCTCAGGGCTAGTCCGAGATTGACCGTGATGTTGGTTTTACCTACGCCGCCCTTGCCGCTGGCGACGCAGATCACCCGCACTGGCCGGCGCTGGTTAAGTTGCTGGATTCCGGCACCCTGACTAGCGATTGTCTCAGCAGAAGGCATTAGCGACCAACCTGTGACCAAAGGTAAGAGCGAGCGCATCGCTTTCAGCGGCTTCGCCATACAGCCCGGCAAATTCTTCACCTATGCGGAGCAGGACATCGATGCGCGCCACCTGCAGATCTTCCGGCACTCGCTGGCCGTTACTGATATAGGCTAACGGCAGTGTTTTTTCGTGAACCACCGAGAGTACTGCGCCCATCCGGGTGGTTTCGTCCACCTTGGTCAGAATGGCGCCGCTCAAGGGGTTTTTGGTATTGGCAAAGGCGGCGGCTGTTTCCCGCAAGACCGAGTACTGGGCATTGGCCGCCAGCACCAGATAACTACGGATACGAGGCGCGCCGGCGCTGCCGTTCAGCAGGGCGAACTGTTGCGACAGACGCAGGTCGCGCTGACTCATACCGGCGGTGTCAATCAGAATCAGCGATTTGTCGGAGAAAGCCGTAATGGCATCTTGCAGTTCCTGGGCAGTGCGCACCAGCTTGACCGGCGTATCCATGATCATGCCAAACGTGCAAAGTTGTTCATACGCGCCGATCCGGTAGCTGTCGGTGGTGATCAGCGCGACATGGTGTGGCCCGTGTCGCAGGTTATAACGAGCTGCCAGCTTGGCGACAGTGGTGGTTTTGCCCACCCCGGTCGGACCGATGAGAGCCACGATGCCGCCTTGGCTGAGAATATCGTCCTGAGTGACCGCCAGACCGTGTCCCAGGGTTTCCAGCGCCAACCGCCAAGCCTGATCGGGATTCGGTTCGCTAGCGGCGGCGTCAGCCAAGCGCAGGCACAAGTCAGGGCTGAAGCCGAAATCCATCAACTGACTCAGCAAGTCAGCCCGGTGCGGCTGCTGGCGGGCCAGATCGCCCCAGGCCAGCCCCGACAGTTGTTGTTCCAGCAGGTTGTGCATAACCCGGATCTCGTGGCGCATTTCAACCAGTAGCGGATCCTGCGACCACACAACGCGGGATTTGTCAGCGGGTGCGGGCGTGCGTTCAGTAGTGAGTGCGGGTGTGGTTCGCAGTGCTGCGGATAGCTTCGAAGCGGAAGGAGGTGTCTGGCCGACGGATGGTTCCGCAGTCCGTGCGGGTTCACGGCGAGTCGGGATTGCGCTGGGGACGGGAGCCTCCGGTTCGTGGGGAGTCCAGCGTGGCGCACTGCCGGTCGTCTCGGCCAGCGACAACTGCGGTATGCTTTGCATCAGCTTTTCGTCGTAGTCAACCGCCGCAACAATTTCAAAGCCGGCGCTGGTGCGCTGATTGGACAGGATCACGGCGTCGGGACCCAGCTCATCCCGGATCTTGCGCATCGCTTCTCGAATATTGGCAGCGCACAATCTTTTGATTTTCATGATGTTATTCCCGCTGTTGTCGCGACTTCGGCTTTCGGTCCAGCCGCGTCTGGTTCGCTTACTTACCCGCTGTTACTTACCCACTGTGGCGATCACTTTGAGTTTCCGGTCCTCAGGAATCTCGCTGAAAGCCAGGACGTGGAGACTGGGTATCCCGTGCCGCGCAAAGCGCGCCAGCATGACGCGCAGCGCGTCTGGAACCAATAGCACCGCCGGTTGACCGAGCAGCTCCTGTTTTTGCGCGGTATCCACTAGCGCCTTATGCAGACGTTCAGCCAATCCTGGTTCCAGGGCTACCTGTTCATTGCCCATCTGCAGAGTGCGCAGCAATATCTGTTCCAGCTCAGCGGCCAGGGTTATGACCGGTAATTCATCCTCCAGGCCATTGATACTTTGGATAATCATTCGACCGAGACTGACCCGGACCGCCGCAGTCAATACGTCAGGGTCCTGACTTTTGGCGCTATGCTCCGCCAAGGTTTCGGCGATCGTCCGTAGATCCCGGATCGGCGCTTGTTCAATCAGCAGATTTTGCAGCACCCGCACTACCACCCGCAGCGGCAAAGTCTTGGGCACCAAATCCTGAATCAGGCGCGGCGACACGTTCGCCAAGCGATCCAGCAGTTGCTGGGTTTCCTCATGGCCGAGCAGTTCATGGGCATGGGTCAGCAGAATTTGATTGAGGTGGGTCGCGATCACGGTGCTGGCGTCGACCACGGTATAGCCGAGCGTCTGAGCTTGTTCGCGCAGGTTCGGTTCGATCCAGATCGCCGGCAGCTTGAAGGCCGGGTCCTGAGTGACGATACCGGGCAGCGGGCTATGCACCTGGCCGGGATTGATCGCCAGTTGCCGGTCGGGAAAAGCTTCGGATTCAGCAGCGGTCACGCCTAGCAGGGTGATCCGGTAGGCGGTCGGGGCCAGATCGAGATTGTCGCGGATGTGGACCGGCGGAATCAGGAAGCCCAGTTCCTGGGAAAGTTTCTTGCGGACCCCCTTGATCCGGGCCAGCAGTTGGCCGTTCTGGTTGCGATCCACCAGCGCGATCAGCCGGTAGCCGACTTCCATGCCAATGGTGTCCAGTGGCGGCACATCGTCCCAACCGACTTCCCGGGTGTCCAGACCGTCAGCAGCCGCGCCGGGTTCGGCGAGATCGCCGCCGCCTGGTAGTGTTGGCGCGGTTTGCTGCTTGGCGCGAATCCGCCAGGCCATATAGCCGGCTCCGCCGGCCAGGCTGAGAAACACCAGATTGGGCATTCCCGGAATCAAGCCGAGAATGCCGATGATGCCGGCCGTGATCGCCAGCGTTTGTGGTTTACCAAACAGTTGCAGGGTGACCTGCTGACCGATGTCCTGGGAGCCGGAAGCACGGGTGACAATAATGGCGGCGGCGGTGGACAGCAGCAGCGCCGGGATCTGCGCCACCAGTCCGTCACCGATGGTCAGCAGGGTATAGAACTGGGCGGCTTCGGCCAGCGGCAGACCGTGTTTCAGCGAACCGATGGCGATCCCGCCCAGCAGGTTAATAAACATGATTAACAGACCGGCAATAGCGTCACCACGCACGAATTTGCTGGAGCCGTCCATTGAGCCGTAGAAATCAGCTTCCTGCACCACCTCGGCCCGTCGGCGCTTAGCCTCGGCCTGATCGATGACCCCGGCGTTGAGATCGGCGTCAATCGCCATTTGTTTGCCGGGCATGGCGTCCAAGGTAAATCGGGCGCTCACTTCTGCCACCCGGCCAGCGCCCTTGGTTACCACGACGAAGTTGATGATGGTCAGGATGGCGAAGACCACGATCCCGACGGCGTAGTTGCCACCGACCACGAAATGGCCGAACGCTTCGATGACCTTGCCGGCGGCGTCGGGTCCAGTGTGGCCGTACAACAGTACGACCCGGGTCGAAGCAATGTTAAGTGCCAGCCGCATCAGCGTAGCGATCAACAGCACGGTGGGAAACACGGTGAAATCCAGCGGCCGATCGTTGTAGAGGGTGGCCAGCAACACCACCAGCGACAGGGCGATGTTGAAGGTGAAAAACACGTCGAGCGCGAACGGTGGCATCGGCAGCACCACCATCGCGAGAATGACGATCAGCAGCAGCGGTGCGCCCAGACTGGAGCGGGCTATACCTCCCAGGGTAGCAGTCAGGTTCAAGCGGCGGGTTCCTATTGGGTGCGTAGCTCAGGCGGCACCGGCACATCGCGCATGAGAATGGGCGCATTGTAAAACTCCCCGTCCCGGCGCAACCGGTAAACGTAGGAGAGGACTTGCGCGACCGCTACATACAGGCTGTTCGGGATCGGCTTATCGAGAGCGCCGTTGTAATACAGGGCGCGGGCCAGCAACGGCGAGTCAACCCGGGGAATTTTGTGGCGAGTTCCCAGTTCACGGATGCGCAGCGCCACCTGTTCGACGCCCAAGGCGACGATCACAGGCGCTTTCATGGTCGCCGGCTGGTATTGCAGGGCGACAGCGTAGTGCGTGGGGTTGGTGACGATCACGTCAGCGGTCGGCACTTTGTCCATCATCCGGCGGCGGGCAAATTCCTGTTGCAAGCGCCGAATACGACCCTTGACCTCCGGCTTGCCCTCGCTGTCCTTCATTTCATCGTCCACTTCCTTCTTGGTCATTCGCAAGTTGCGGAAGTAGGAAAGCAGTTGGAACGGGACATCGACCCCGGCGATCAGCAACATCGGGAGGGTCAGGATCAGAAAAGTCCAGCCCAAGGTGCTGGCGGTATGGGCCAACGCGGGCAGTAGTGGTTCCCGACCCAGGTACAGCAGTTCGTCCTCACCTCGCCAGAGCAGGACTACGGCTACGCCGCCAACGACCAGAAATTTAATGAGTGCCTTGAACAGTTCCATCAGCGATTGCCAGGAGAATAGCCGGGCCACGCCCTGAATCGGGTCGAGCCGATCCCATTTGAACTCGAAGCTGAAGGTCCAGCCGCCCAGCGCCAGCGGGGCCAACAGGGCGATGACCAGCATCAGCCCCATCAAGGGGGCCAGCAGCAGCAGGATGTCGACCAGTGCTTGACCCAGCACGACTTGCATCTGAGTCACATCGAAGATGTTTTTCGGATCCAGCGTCATCCCGACTCGCACTTGCGTAGCCAGTCCTTCCAGTAGCGCCGGCCCCATAATCAGCAACCCGGCGGCGGCAATGAACAGCATCGCCAAGGTAGTCAGTTCACGCGAACGGACAATTTGCCCTTTTTCAGCCGCATCTTGCTTTCGTCGAGGCGTGGCCTCTTCGGTTTTTTCCTGACCGTCTTCATTCTCAGCCATTAGCCGGTTCCTCCCAGCAACTGACCGACGCTCTGGAAGGCTTCGGAAAACAGGTTATTGAGCTGATGCAGCAGAGTGGGCAGGCTGTAAAGAATGATCAGCAATCCCAGGATCAACGTAATCGGAAACCCCACCGAAAAAATGTTCAGTTGCGGCGCAGCGCGGGTCATCACCCCAAAGGCCAGATTGACCACCAGCAGCGAGGCAACCGCCGGCAGGGAAATCAGCACCGCGCCGGCAAACATCCGGCTGGCCCAAGTCACCAGGATCCATAGCAGATCGCGATCCACCCCGTCCGGCGCGATCGGCAACACTGCGAAGCTGTCTACCAGCAACTGAACCAGCATCAGGTGGCCGTTCAGTCCCAAAAAGACCAGGGTGCCAAGCAGGGTATAGAACTGGCTCAACACCGGACTTTGTGTACCGTTTTGCGGGTCAATCAAGCTGGCGAAGCCCAGGCCTATTTGTGTTGCGATCATCAATCCGCCCAATTCCAGCGCCGTGAAGGCCAGCCGGAACAGAAATCCCATGCTCAGCCCGATCAAAATCTGCTGGGCGACCACCAGCACCCCGGCTGGACTAAGCGGCTCGATGATCGGCGTTGATTTGATGAATGGCAGGATCGCCCAGGTCAACGCCAGCACCAGCATCAACCGCACCCGGCGGGGAATCATCCGCGCACTGAAGATAGGCGCTACGCTGACCAGTGCTGCGACCCGGGTGAGCGGCCACAGAAAACTGCCCACCCAGGCAGCAATTTCGGCGCTGTTCAGTAGCATGGTTCAGCCAATCAGATTCGGAATGTCTTTCATCAGGTTCCGAGTGAAGTCAATGAGCAGTTCGAGCATCCATGGCCCGGCCAGCAGCAGCACGATCACCAGCGCCAGCAACTTGGGAACAAAGCTCAGGGTCATCTCGTTGATCTGGGTGGCTGCCTGAAACAGGCTAATCAGCACGCCCACCACCAGCGCCGTCAACAACAGCGGCGCCGATACCAAGACCGCCAGTTCCAGGGCGCGTTGGCCCAGGGTGATGATCGTTTCCGGGGTCATGGCTATCTCCAGCGCCCGCGCTCAGGGAAGGTAAAAGCTCGAGGCCAGCGTGGTCATCAGCAGGCTCCAGCCATCCACCAGCACGAACAGCATCAGTTTGAGCGGGAAGGAAATCATCATCGGCGACAGCATCATCATCCCCATTGCCATCAGGACGCTGGCGACCACCAGATCGATGACCAGAAACGGCATGAACAGCAAGAAACCGATCTGAAAGGCGGTTTTGAGTTCGCTGGTAATGTAGGCGGGAACCAGTAGCGAAAAGGGCACCTGATCCGCCGATTCCAGCGATTCGCGGCCCGACAGCTTGGTGAACGTGGCCAGATCGGTTTCCCGGGTCTGGGCCAGCATGAACGCCTGCAAGGGTTGCCGACCCTCCTGGATCGCCTGCTGGAACGTCATCTGGTCGTTTAGATACGGGACCAGCGCCTGTTCACTAATGCGCTCGAATACCGGGGCCATGATGAAGAAGGTCAGGAATAGCGCCAAGCCGATCAAAATCTGGTTGGACGGGGTCTGCATGGTGCCCAGGGCTTGCCGCAACAAGGCCAGCACAATGATGATTCGGGTGAAGGAGGTCATCATCAGCAGCGCCGATGGCAACAGGGTCAGCGCCGTCATCAGCGCCAGGATTTGCAGGCTCAGCGACCAGGTTTCGCCACCGCCTGCCGCTCGAGTGATCGTCACCGCCGGCAATCCTGCCGGTGCGGCCCAAACCACCGAGACGCTGAATAGCAGCAGGACGACAATTCCGCCCGCACCGACCAGGTAGTAGCGCTCAGGGTTGCGGGCGGTCATCGATTGGTTCCGAAGGTGCTGGCGCAAGGGCAAAGGGCCGCGCCGGCGGAAAAACATGCAGGGTTTGAATCTGCTGGGAAGTCACACCGATCAGCAGGCGCACTTCGTCCACCTCAACCAGCAACAGGCGTTCCCGGCTGCCCAGCGGCAGACCGCCGATCACCCGGATGGCACCGCCGCGCGGCAGCACATGGCGGCGCAATAGCCAGCTCAGTCCGACCGCGAGGGCCAGCACCACCGCCAGTCCCAGAGTCAGTTGCGTCAGCATCCCGCCGCTGACGGCCAGCGTTTCGGCGCGGCCCGGATCGACGCCGGCCGCCAAGGTCAAGGTCGGCAGCGCCAGCAGCGCTGCTACCGCCAACCGGGCGATCACCGCAAGCGGCGGATTCGCTCTTCCGGGCTGACAATGTCGGTGATCCTCACTCCGAAGCGTTCGTTGATGACCACCACCTCGCCCCGCGCCACCAGACAGCCGTTGACCAGAATGTCGAGCGGGTCGCCGCCGGGGCGATCCAGCTTGATCACCGAACCCTGGGTCAATTGCAGCAGTTCGCGGACGCACATTCGGGTATGGCCCAGCTCCAAGGAGAGGGTGACGGGAATATCCATCACCATGTCCAGGTTCGGATCGGTTCGGACGTTGCGAAATTCCGGGTTGTCGCCAGGCGCGTCGGGTTTGTCCGTCGGATCGGCTTGCGCGTTCATGGTTGGATAACCTCCTGGCTTGGCGTGGAAAGTTGAGCATGGCGACCGACCGCTTCAGGTCTTCGCTTCAAACGGCGAAAAATCCTGGAGATGGGCTGAGTTTGCCGTCCACTCTCCGGGAAGGCTGAGTACTTGTTCGATCTTGAGGGCGCGCCACCCCTGCGCAACGCCATAGACGCCGCTGTAGATCGGTACGTCTTCAATGCGCAGGATCGCTTTGGACGGGATATTGACAGGAATGACATCGCCCACTTTCAGGGCCAACAGATCACTGAGCGTCAGTTCGAATCCGGCCAGAAAACAGTGGGCATCGACGGGACTTTCCTTGACGCCTTCGAGCAGCCGTCTACTCATCTGCGGATTAAGATTGGCGCGTTGTTCCTGGCGAACACTGTCCAGCAGGGTCTTGCGAATCGGCTCCAGACTGGAACAAGGCAATGCCAGGTACAGCGATCCAGCAAGGGTATCACGGCTGATCTGGACGCTACTGACAGCCAGCAACTCGGTCGGATTGAGTTCGGTAATGAATTGCGGCTTGTTTTCGGAATTGAGTTGGAGGCATTCAAGCGCGGTGAATGGTTCCCAGGCTTCCTGCAGGCAGTGGAAGGATAATTCCAGCAGACGCTGAATGAACCGGTTTTCGGTCGCGGTGAAATCGCGGATGTTCGTCGCTGAGTACCGGCGTCCGGTTCCGCCAAAAAAGGTATCAACGACCATGAAGATCAGTTCCTGGTCGAAGATCAGCAGCACCGGACCACTGAGGGGCGACAAACTGATGACATTGACGCTACAGGGAACCTGGAGGGAAGCCGTCAGATTGGTATGGCTGCGCTTTTCGACGGGACCGGCGACTACTGTCAGATCCCGGCGCAGCAACTCAAATAGCCCGATCCGCAAACGGTGAGTGAACCGCTCGTGAATCGTCGCCAGAACCGGCAATAGGCTGTTGATCGTGTAGTCGTGGTTGGCCAGGTCATAAGGGATGGCATCGTGGTCAGAAAAACCGGTCGCCAGCGCGTTGCCCGGCTTTTGGGAGATCACCTCGTTCAGCGCGTCGCGTTCATCCTGGGTGAGCAGTTCATTCCTGGCAAGAAATTCGTCGGTGGACATGGCGATTATTGCAACACGAATGCGGTGAAATAGATGGCCTCAATGCCCGGAGAACCAATCTCCTTGGTCAGGATGGCTTGAACCTTTTCCATGGCCTGAGCGCGCAGTTTTTCCTTGCCCTCGTTGGTGGAGAGGGTTTCCACTTTCTGGTTGGCGAACAGCAGGATCAAATCGTTGCGAATCTGGGGCATGTTGTTGGTGATGGCGTCAACAACCAGCTTGTCCCGAGTCATGACTGACAGGCCGATTTGCAGGTAGCGCAACACGCCCTGATCCTCGAAATTGACGATGAAAGCCGGTTCGATGAGTTGATAAAGCTTCGGCGGGGACGGTTTCACCGCGCCGGGAGCGGAGGGGCCCGCTTCGCCGTGCGCTGCGCCCGAACTGGCGGCGGTGGGCGCAGCCTCTTCATTTTTCTTTTGGAGCGCCCCGGTCAAAAACAGGGTAGCGCCTACGGAACCGCCAACGAGCAGCACGGCCCCGATCACAATCAACAGGACTTTAATCAAGTTGGAGCCTTTCTTGACCTGTGGGGGTTTGGCGTCGTCTTTCGCAGCCATGATCGCTCTCGGGGTTGGTCGGGTGAGTAGCAATCAAGCAAGTAACGCGCCATCCACATGGAATGAGATTTCAATTATTTTTCAATGAGTTCACAACGAATAGCGTTCATTGAACGGGATCAGCAACCATCGTCGCCCTCACCGCCGCCAGCGCCGCTGTCAAAATTTTGGCATGGCGACGGCGGGGTGACCCGGTGACCAGACTGCACATCGGCGGTAATTTTGAGTGGAGGTGCTGGCCGTTTGCAGTCCGATGAGCGATCCAAGCAACCAGGCAAAGGCAACGAGACAGGAGAATCGACTCAGACCACCAGCAGCGATAAACCGCCAACGCCATAGCGCGGCACATTGACGATGAAGTCGGCATGGCCCTTCATCGTGCTTAACGCGGCTCTGGCGTCAGCCGGTAATTTGCCCAGATCGGGATATAAGACAGTCAGTTTCAGGTGCGGCGTATGCTCATCTATGAGCAGCGCAGAAAGGATATTCATGACCTCATAGAGATTGTCGAGCATGGTTTGCTCCAGCTTTTTAGTCTTGATCGCATCCTTGGCCGCACCGGCGGGCAGCATGGACAACGCGCAGCCCGCGTTGGCGGCGAACGGAATATCACAGAGAACGGCAGCAACCGGTTTGTCGTCGTCATCGACATAAATCGCGATCAAATTGCTAGAACCGACTTTGGTATCCAGCGGTTTTCCGGGTGTGACTTTGACCTCATTGCCAAAGAGCATGGCAACCGTTTTGATCATGGCGGTGGCGTTAGGCAGGGCGTAAACAGACATGGCATGTTCTCCATTGGTGGTGTCAGGGAATCCGGAGATTGCTGGCGCCGGCAACCTCCACATTGGTTTTTCGGTCGATGATGGCCTACTTAAGGTAGGTTTCCAGCGTTTTGGCGAAGGTTTCTGCAGTAAACGGCTTGGATATCAGAAATTTGGCCCCAGCTTCGGTGGCTTTGGCGCGCATTTCCGTCGTGGTCTCGGTGGTGACGAAACCGAAAGGAATTTTGTAGCCTTCCTCGTTAAGCGCCTCCAGGAACTCCATTCCTGATTTGTTGGGCATGTTCCAGTCCGAGAAAATCAGGTCAGGCGGATCTTTGTGAACCATGTCCAAACCCTGGTTACCATCGACGGCTTGCAGGACTTCGAGATGGCCGTAGCCCGCTTCACGCAGAGTTCGCCGGACGATCATGCGCATCGCGCTGCTGTCGTCAACGATTAAAATTTTCATGACGCTTCTCCTGTTCAAACAAAATCATCGATAAAAGCTGGTCTTCGTCAGGTAACAAAAAACAACCAACTGTCTTTTCACAATCCGGCTCATTATACCTTGCGGTGACCACCGGCGGGGAGAGAGGTGAAGGCGCGGGCAGCCGGTTTTTCAACGTCAGCGTTATGGTTTTTTTGCCGAGCGCAGTTTGTAGCATACCGTTTTGCCCATTGGGACTGGCTCGAAGGCGGCATCCAGATTGAGGGTGGTCTCCGAAGTGCCCAGAAACAGATAACCATCCGGTTTCAGGATGCTGCGAATCCTCGCTAAAATGGATTTCTTGGTTTCCAGACCGAAATAAATTAAGACGTTGCGCATGAATATCATATCCATTGGCGGCATCGGCGGCCAAGGTTCGGCCAGATTGCTCTGCTGGAATTCGACCATGCGCCGGATATCGGACTTGATCCGCCAGTGTAGACCCTGTTTGTCGAAATGCTTGGTCAGCAGCGCCGCCGGCAGGCCGCGATTGACTTCGATTTGACTGTATAACCCCTCGCGGGCGCGTGCCAGGATGGCGCTGGACAGATCGGTGGCGATAATTCGCAACCGCCCTCTGACCAAGGCGGGAAAGGACTCGTGCAGAAGCATGGCTATGCTGAAAGGTTCCTGTCCGCTGGAACAGGCTGCACACCACATTGTCAGGTTCTGATCGGGTCGCCTCTTAGCAAGCAGATCGGGCAAGATTTGCTTTTTAAGCGCATCGAAGGGATGCAGATCGCGGAAGAACGAGGTTTCATGGGTCGTGATGGCTTCCATCACCCTGGGCAGAAGGCCACTCGCTGGATGGGTTCGCAGCGCAGCGATCAGATCCTGCAATGACGCAAACCCGGCTTGTTGCGCCAAAGGCGCGAGCCGGGTTTCGATCAGATAGGCCTTGTCCGGTTCCAGCACAATAGCGGAGTGGCGCCGTACCAGGTCACGGATGTAGGTGATATCGCGCGGGCTAATGGCGTTCATCGGGAGCAGAGGGGGTTCAGCATGATCAAAGGATTAGCGGGCCGCCCGCACCCGGACCAGAATTTCCCCAGCCAAATGGGTCAATCCAATCTGCGCATCCGCCAAGCCGGCTTTGGCGACAAAACCGGGCATTCCCCAGACCACCGAGCTGGCTTCGTCCTGAACCAGGATTTGGCCGCCGGCCTTGCGAATTACCTCGCACCCTTTCAGTCCGTCATTGCCCATGCCGGTCAGGATCACGGCGAGGGTATTGCCTCGGTAGATTTCCGCCACTGACCGGAACAGCACATCGACCGCCGGGCGACAGGAGTTTTCCGGCGCGTCCTGATTCAAGCGCAGCCGAACCTGGGTTCCCTGCCGCTCCAGCGCCATGTGAAAACCGCCGGGCGCCAGCCAGACCTGGCCAGGGCGCAGCACATCACCGGCTGTGCCCTCGGCGATCGCCAGCACCGATTGAGCGGCCAGTCGTTCAGCCAGCAGCCGGGTGAAAATCGGCGGCATGTGCTGGACGATCAGGATCGGCACGGGGAAGTGGGCAGGTAGCTGAGGCAGCAGCGCCGCTAGCACGTTAGGTCCGCCGGTGGATACGCCGATTGCGACGATATCCACCCGTTGACGCAGGCGCGGTGCAGTCATCATGGGCGGGAATTCCGGTTTCGACAGGGGTTTTGGCGCTGGATAACGTTCGGGCGTCACCCGCGTGGGCGTCGGGGCGACGCGCTGGCGACAGAAAGTTTTAATGCGGGGAATCAGTTCATCGCGGACTCGTTGCAGCGATGCGGCGATGTTGCCGGTGTTGGAAGGCTTGGTGATGTAGTCGTTGGCGCCTAGCGCCAGCGCTTCCAGGGTGACCGCCGCCCCCCGCTCAGTGACTGAGCTGAACATGATGACGGGCAGGCGCGGTTGGCGCTTGCGCAGTTCGGCCAGCGTCTCCAGACCGTCCATTTCCGGCATTTCCACATCCAGAATGACGATATCGGGCTTGACTGCCGCCAGTTTTGCCAGAGCGATCCGGCCGTTGGTGGCGCTGGCGGCGATTTCAAGCGCCGGATCGTTGGAGAGGACATCAGTCAGCAAGTGTCGAATTACCGCTGAGTCATCAACCAGCATGATGCGAATTTTAGCGGCCAAGGCCATGTTTGCGAATTCCCAGGATTTAGAGTTTGGCTAACACTGCATCGCGGGTGAACGGCTTCAACAGATATTCATCAGCGCCAGCGGCCAGCGCCGTGACGATCGGTATGACCCACGATTCAGCGGTAACCACCGTTAAGCATAGCTGAAAGTAGGCGGAATGGGCGCGGACAGCGCAGACATAGATAAGCTCCACCTCAGAATGCTGCCCGCATTCCGGTCCGCGTTGATCGGGTCTTGGTATGGGATGGGCTGGCTTCATAGCGGAAACGATCGACCAGTTGCTGCAATTCAGCGGCCATCCGCGCCATTTCGCCGGAAGCGTTATGGACATCATTGGCGCTGCTCAAAGTACTCTGGGTCGCTTGGGCCACGTTGGTGATGTTCTGGGCGATCTCGGCGCTGCCCTGCGCCGCATCGGCGACGCTGCGGCCAATTTCGTTGGTGGTGGCGGTCTGCTCTTCAACAGCGCTGGCGATGGTAATTTGAATGTCGTGGATTTGGTTGATGATGGTGCTGATGCCGCCAATCGCCTCCACCGCGCCGCCGGTATCCATCTGGATGGCTTCAATTTTGCGGCCAATTTCTTCGGTGGCCTTGGCGGTTTCCTTAGCCAGTTCCTTGACTTCATTGGCGACTACCGCGAATCCCTTGCCGGCCTCGCCGGCGCGGGCCGCTTCGATAGTGGCGTTCAGCGCCAGCAGATGGGTCTGCTCGGCGATCGAGGTGATCACCTTGATAATGTTGCCAATGCCGGCGCTGCTCTCGCCCAGTTTGCGGACGATGGTATTGGCGTTCTGGGCCATGGTGACCGCCGAGGTCACGACTCGAGCGGCTTCAGCGGCGTTTTGTGCGATTTCGCGGATGCTGGCGCCCATTTCCTCGGTCGCGGTCGCGACCGCCTCGACATTGGCGCTGACCTGATCAGCGGCGGACGCGGCTATGATGGCTTTGGTGGAGGCCGATTCCGCATTGCCGCCCATTTGATGACTGACCATGGTCAATTCTTCGGCGGCCCCGGCCAGGGTTGTAGCGGTCTGTCCAATGCGGGCCATGCTGTCGCGCAAGGTGGCGAGCAATTGATCCAGTCCCTGGGCCATTCGGTCAATGGCGCCAGCGCTAGCGTTGGCACCGTCAGTCCCCGCTAATTCCTGAGTCAGGTCGCCTTCCGCCGCCGCGCTGACCACTTTGAGCATCCGGTCAACTTTGGTCTGCAAGATCTGGGTCTGTTCTTTTTCGCGGTCGAGGGCATCCTTGATGGTCCGTTCGTTGCGGAGTACTTCGGTGACGATTTCCCATGTGATCATCGGCCCCATGTAAGCGCCACCGCGATCATGTACTGCGCTGAAGTGCAACTCGCAGAAGTCATTACCCAAGGTGATAATTGCTTTGTGCGGAAGGTGGGCCGGGTCGGCGACCACCCGCCGCAACTCAGGTTGTTGGCGGAAGAACAGATCAACGGGCTGGCCAATCAATTCATTCATGGCGACCGGCAGATGTTGCTCCAACCCGCGCAGCGTGTGTTCCATCGCCGGATTGAGGTAGCGCAGCCGCAGATTGCGGTCGGCGGCCATGATATTGGAGGGTGCGCTTTGCACCATGGACATGACCCAACCCACCTGTTTGCGCTGTTCCGCCACTTCTTTCCAGTCGACCTTTTCGGTCTGAAACGCGGCGCGGATGCCTTCCACTGCGTGGTTGAGGGACTGAGCCATGTCGCCCAGTTCATCCCGGGAAAACACGGTGGCCTGGCGGGACAGATCGCCGCCGGCCAAGCCGTGCGCCAAGCCGAGAACACTCTTGACGCTGGCGATGGTTCCCCGCGCCAGCCAGAACGACAGCACCAGCAGCGGAATCAGCAACGCGATGGCGGTCAGCCCTTCGCGGATGGCGGCGTTGAAGAAGTTGTCGCGCAGTTCGTCGATATAGACGCCGGTAGTGATGATCCAGTCCCAAGGGGTGAATTCCCGGGCATAGGCTATTTTAGGCACCGGTTTATTTGCCCCTGGCCGCGGCCAGTCGTAGCTGACGAAACCGCTGCCATCCTGCCGGGCAACTCTGGACATATCGGCCAGAATGGCGGCCAGATTGCCCGTCTCACGCCCACTGTGAGGCGGTTGGCCCTCCAGTTCCGGGCGTGCGGCATACAGTAGCAGCCGCTGGTCGCGGTCCAGCACTGCAAAGTAGATATCCTGATAGCGCATATTACGCAGCGTTTCAATCGCCAGCTTCTGGGCCTGTTCGCGGGTCAGCGAACCGGCCTGTTCCTGCTTCTGGTAACGCTCGACCACGCCGCTGGCCGTTTCCACCAGGTTGAGCGCCAGCATTTTTGGCTCTTCGAGCAGCTGCTGCCAGCGGGGGTACAGCGACAGGCTGGTCAGCAACACCATGCTGGCGACGGACCAGCCGATGATCAGCATCAGTTTGCTGCACAGGCTCAGATTTTTCAGGAAACTCATGGGCGTGTTTCTCCGCGAAGCGTTCTCAGCCGAGGCCGGTGCTTGGTTTCAATGACTGGCCGCCCGGCGTTGGCGGTTCAGGATGGCCAGGCTGAACAGTTTTTCGACATTCAGCAACAGCAACAGGCGGCCTTGCAGTTTGTAGGTGCCTTGAATCAGTTCCCGCGCAATGCCTTCCAAGGTGTCCGGCGGGCGTTCAAAGATCGATTGATCCACTTCCAGTACATCGCCGATCCGATCCACCAGCAGGCTGAAAATGCCTTGCCAGGTTTGAAAGACGATGTTAATCGGCAAGCGGCCATCCTGGCGCTCCTCGACTTGCAGCAGGCGGCGCAGATCGATGGCGGTGACAATCTGGCCGCGCAGGTTGATTAGACCGCGCACCACCGGTGGGGCCAGTGGCACCGGGGTAATGACCTGGTAGCGGATCACTTCCTGGACTTTTTCGACGTCCACGCCAAAAAACCGGTCATCCAGAAAGAAGGTACAGAACTGTCGCAGGTCGGCCATGGCTCAGGCCTCTTCAGCCATCGCCAGCAGCGGCTCGACCTGGGAGAGAAAGCCCTGGACATCGAATAACTCGGTCACCCGGCCCTGGATAACCAGGGTGCCGGCTACGCTATGGCGGGTGGATCGACCCTTGATTTCAAAGATACCCTGGACGATATCGATGATTTCATCGACCGCCAGACCGACCCGGCGGGCACCGTCGCCAAACACGATCACTTCCAGCAGGTTGGAGGCGGGAACATCGGGTTCGGCGTGGGCCAGACGATCCAGGGTACGGCGCTCGCCAAGAATGTCCTGGAGGCGAATCAGCGGCAGGATTTGGCCGCGATACTGGATGACATCGACTTCACCCGCGCTTTCCACCTGATCGGCCGGGAATTCTTCCAGCCGCGACACCGGGGCCAGCGGAATCGCCAACCGGCCATTGCCCGGCGAGCGCACCAGCAACAGGGTCTGGCGTTCGCCGTCCTGATCCCGCGTCTCGAGCTGCTGCGCCCCGACGTTGTGGTCGTGGCTACTGTTGAGAATCCGGGCTTGCTGGGCGATCCCGAGTACATCGAGAATCAGCGCCACCCGGCCATCACCCATAATGGTGGCTCCAGCGAACACGGGCACGTCCTGCAACACCTTGTCGAGCGGTTTGACCACGATTTCCTGGGTGTCGTTAATCTGATCGACCACCAGTCCGAACTGATGCTGGCCGGCTTGCAGAACGACGATATTGACCGCGTTGGAGCGACCCGGGGTTAGTTCCAGTTCCCGGTTGAGATGGACGATGGGCAGCAGTTTGCCGCGCAGCCGGTAGACCGGGTTGCTGTGGACGTATTCAATCGCCGCGCCACGCTGTTCTTCGTTAATCCGGATCAGTTCCAGCAGGTTGACTTGGGGAATGGCGAAGCGCTCTCCGCCGCTGGTGATGATCAGCGCCGGGACGATAGCCAGGGTCAGCGGGATGCGAATCTTGAAGATCGAGCCTCTGCCCAGCTCGCTTTCCAGGTCAATAACGCCGCCGATCTTTTCGATGTTGGTTTTGACTACGTCCATGCCTACGCCCCGCCCGGAGATGTTGGTAATTTTCTCGGCGGTGGAGAACCCGGCCAGAAAGATCAGCCGGCGCAAGTCCTGGTCGCTCATGGCCGCAGCGCGCTCGAGGGTGATCAGGCCCTTTTCCAGCGCTTTGTTCCGCAACTTGACCGGGTTGATGCCCGCGCCGTCGTCAGAGATTTCAATATGCACCTGGCCGCCTTCGTGGTAGGCCCGCATCAGCAGGCAACCTTCTTCCGGCTTGCCGGCGCTGCGGCGGACGGCGGGCAGTTCGACGCCATGATCGACGGCGTTGCGCACCAGGTGAGTGAGCGGGTCTTTCATAGCCTCGATCAGGCTCTTGTCGAGTTCAGTCTCCTTGCCTTCCATGTCCACCCGCACCTGTTTACCGCAACTGACCGCCAGGTCGCGCACCACCCGGGGGAATTTGGCCCAGATGTTGTTGATGGGCTGCATGCGGGTGCGCATGATGCCTTCCTGAAGCTCGCTGGTGATCAGATTCAGCCGTTGCGAGGCGGCCTGTAACTGCGGGTTTTCCTGGAGGAGGGTGTATTCAAGAATCTGGTTGCGGGCCAGCACCAGTTCTCCGACCAGATTCATCAGCTTGTCCAGCAGTGGCACATCGACCCGGATCGAGCTGTCGGCAATCGTTGACGAACCCGCCGAAGGTGGAGCCGGCGGGGCGGCAGGGCGTTCGGGTGGAGCAGGTGCTGGTTTTGGCGGGGGGGTTGATTTGGGAGCCGGTTCGGACAGCGTCGCCAATATCGTCAAGAACGGTTCCGGTGCAGGGCCGGGGGGCAGACTGATGGCAGCGGGCGGTGCAGCAGGTTTGGACTCAGGTAGTGAAGCCGGTGTGGGCGGCGCGGCAGGTTCGGACTCCGCGGGTGGAGCAGGTGCGGGCGGCGTCGGACTGACGCCGCCGCTTTCCTTGAGGTAGTGCAGCGTCTCGATCAGACCGGTATAACCTTCTTCGCCATCGCCTTCAGTGCGCTCGACCTCAACGAGCATGGTGCGAACGGCATCCAGCATGGCCAACAGGGCGCTGGCCATGTCCTGGGTAAAGCGGAGCCTGCCGTCACGCAGCAGCGACAGTAAATTTTCGCCGGCGTGGGTCAGTTTTTCAAGGTGGCCGAAGCCGAGAAAACCGCAGGTACCCTTGATGGTGTGGACGGTGCGGAAAATGCTGGCGAGTGTGTCCCGATCATTAGGGTTCTGTTCGAGGGCCACGAATTTGGTGTCAAGCTGATCGAGGCCCTCCAGGCTTTCGGTCAGGAACTCTTTGATGATTTCATCCATAGCCGCGAGATCGTTTAACGCTCGTCCGGGGTCCGCAAGGTGAAAATCGATTTTAGTTGAGTTATGTCTGAAATGTTAGGCGCACCACGATATTGACCCATCGCCGGGCTGGCGCTGAAGTGGACTAAAATAATCAGCAAAAGTCGGGTTCAATTTCATCCCTGATCATCGCTCACTCACCGGCAAGGAGAATCCCATGTCCAAGGCAATTCGTATTCATCACTATGGTGGCCCCGGCGCGTTATGTTGGGAAGAAATCGAGGTTGGCGAGCCTGGACCGGGCCAGATCCGGATTCGACACGGCGCGGTCGGTCTCAACTATATCGACGTTTATCACCGCACCGGCCTGTACCCGCTGCCGGCGTTACCCTGGATTCTGGGTATGGAAGGCGCAGGCCGGGTGGAGGCGGTTGGCGAGGGTGTGACCGGGTTCAGGATCGGCGACCGGGTGGGTTATGCCAGCCTACCGGCGGGGGCTTACGCCGAAGCCCGGCTGATTGCCGCCGATCGTGTGGTGGCGCTGCCCGATGCAATTGATGACCGCACTGCTGCGGCGATAATGCTGCAAGGGTTGACCGCGCAGTACCTGTTGCGGCGCACCTACCCGGTGCAGCCCGGCGACACCATCCTGTTACACGCCGCCGCCGGCGGGGTCGGACTGATCGCCAGCCAATGGGCGCGACATCTCGGCGCTACCGTCATTGGTACGGTGGGCAGCGATGACAAGGCCGAACTGGCTCGCGCCCACGGTTGCCAGTACGTCATCGTCTACACCCGTGAAAACTTTGTGGAGCGGGTCCGCGAATTCACTGATGGGCGTGGCGTAGCGGTGGTTTACGACTCGGTTGGGCAAGCCACGTTCATGGGTTCGCTGGATTGTCTGCGCCCGCTGGGGATGATGGTTAGTTTCGGTAATGCGTCCGGGCCGGTTCCGCCGTTCGATCCGGGTCTGCTGGCCGCCAAGGGGTCGCTGTTTTTGACCCGGCCGACCCTGATGACCTATACCGCGCAAAGAGCTGATTTGGTCGCCAGCGCCGCTGACCTGTTCGAGGTGGTCACCCGTGGCGCGGTGAACATCGAGATTCGTCAAACCTATCCGCTGGCCGAAGCGGCTCAGGCGCACTGCGATCTGGAAGCGCGCCGGACCACCGGTTCCAGTGTGCTGTTGCCCTGACGAGAATTATTTTTAAGGGATGCAGCGGTCGTCTTTCCGGCAACCGCTGTTTTGGAAGGGGGCACAAAAAAGCATTTCAGGAGCCAGCGACGTTCCTTGTCGCCTTCTGCCGTTCCAGGATGTTTTTGACCAGGGATCGCTGCGCCGCCTTGGGTGCTTCCATGAGCGCCTTCACATGCGCCGCCACGCTGGTGGCCAGCGCCGGCAGGTTATAGCCGCCTTCCAGCAGTGAAACGACTCGTCCTCCGCAACAATCCGTCGCCACCGCCAGAATCTGCCCGGTCAACCAGGCGTAATCGTCCTCGTCGAAATTCAGTTCCGCCAGCGGGTCGAGGTAATGGGCGTCGAAGCCCGCTGAAATCACGATCAATTGCGGCTGAAACGCGCACAGCGCCGGTTTGATGGCTTGTTGCCAGACGTGGCGTAAATCCGCCGAGCCGCTGTTGGCCATCAGGGGCAAATTGAGGATATTGCCGACCCCGCGTTCATCGCGGCGACCGGTGCCGGGGTAGATATGAGCCTGATGGGTGGAGATGTAGAGATAGCCGGCATCCTGCTCAACCGCCGCTTGGGTGCCATTACCGTGATGGACGTCGAAATCGATGATGGCGACCCGTTCCAGGCCGTGCGCGGCGCGGGCGTGGGCAGCGCCAATCGCGGCATTGCCAAACAGGCAAAAGCCCATTGCTTGCCTGGGTTCGGCATGGTGGCCGGGCGGGCGAATGGCGCAAAAGGCGTTGCTGGCCTCGCCGTTCAGTACGGCATCGACTGCCGCACAGGCCGCGCCCGCCGCCCGTAAGGCCGCCTCGCCCGATCCCGGCGACAGGATGGTATCGCCGTCGATCGCGGAATGCCCCTGCCGGGGAACCCGGGCCAGCAGCCATTCAACATGCGCCTGAGGATGAATCCGGGTCAGTTGGGCCATTTCGGCTGGCGGGGCGTCGCGCCATTCCAGGGCGGCAAACGGCGAACAGCGCAGGGCATTCAGGATCGTGGTGAGCCGGGCCGGGCATTCCGGGTGACCGAAGCCGGTATCGTGTTCCAGACAGGCCGGATGGGTGTAGAGCAGTGTGGTCATGGCGATGATGGAACAAGGTGTAGGGGCGATGCTGGCCGGTGTCGGTCGCAAGGGCGGTTTGGAGTTAGGACTCGGTTACCCGCTGCAACGCCGTTTCCAGCGTCTCGATTCCCGTCCCGGGCCGACCGGCGGGTTCGCTGAGATGCCGCCGCCAGGCCCGCGCTCCGGGCACGCCCCGAAACAGGTTCAAGAGGTGCCGGGTCATGCCATGCAGGGGCGTTCCTTGTTGCAACTGGGTTTCCACATAAGGCAAAAAGGCCCGGATCGCTTGATGTCGAGTTGGCTGTGGCGCGGTTGTTCCGAACAATCGCTGATCAGCTTCCGCGAGTAGATAGGGGTTTTCATAAGCCGCTCGCCCGATCATTGCGCCATCGACCTGGAGTAACTGTTCCGCAATCTGATCAAGGCGGGTCAGCCCGCCATTAATAACGATGGTCAGCGCCGGAAAATCCTGCTTCAGGCGATAAACCATGTCATAGCGCAACGGCGGAATTTCCCGATTTTCCCTGGGACTGAGACCGTTTAGCCAGGCCTTGCGCGCATGAATAATGAAAATTTCGCAACCGCCCGCAGCGACCGTTCCGACAAAATAGGCCAGTTCTGCATAGGAATCGCGATCATCAATCCCGATCCGGGTTTTCACTGTGACCGGCAGAGTGGTCACTGCCTGCATCGCCGCCACGCACTCGGCCACTAAACCCGGTTCCGCCATCAGACAGGCACCGAACCGGCCAGATTGTACCCGGTCGCTGGGGCAACCGATGTTCAGATTCACCTCGTCGTAACCCCACTCGGCGGCGATCTGGGCGCACTGGGCCAGATGATCCGGGTCGCTGCCACCGAGTTGTAACGCCAAAGGCCGCTCCGCCGGGTCGTAAGCCAGCAGTCGTTGCCGATTGCCACGCAGCACCGCGCCGGTTGTTATCATCTCTGTATACAGCAGAGTTTGCCGGGTCAGCAGCCGTAAAAAACGCCGATAATGCCGATCCGTTAAATCGAGCATCGGGGCAACGGACAAGCGCCGGTCCAGGGGGTTTTTCATTTTTGAAGGTGTCGCCATGTCCATGCAAAAATCCAGTTTGCCCATCGAGAACAGCCGTTCGCTGCACAATGCCCATGCCCATGTCCATGCCCTTGCACGCTCGTCATATCCCCAATCTCATTACTGGCCTGCGAATCCTGCTGGTCGCGCCTTTCCTGTGGCTGCTGCTGGAAAAACACTATGGCCCCGCCCTGGCGCTGTTCATGATGGCTGGCGTTTCCGATGCGCTGGATGGTTTTCTGGCTAAATACTTTGGCTGGACCAGCGAGTTAGGCGGTCTGCTCGACCCGATTGCCGACAAACTGCTGCTGCTGGGCGCAATGCTGGCGCTGGGCTGGCTGAACGCATTGCCAGGCTGGCTGGTGGCGCTGGTGGTGGCGCGGGATGTGATCATCATCGGCGGCGCGGTCAGCTACCATCTGCTGATTGAGCGAGTGATCGCCACGCCCCTGTTGATTAGCAAATTCAATACCTTGTTGCAACTGATGCTGGTGCTGGCAGTGATCTTCCACTATGGAATAAGGCCATTGCCGATCTGGCTGCTCACCGGACTGATTCAGTTGACGGCATTGAGTACCGTCTGGAGTGGTGCGGCCTATGTCTGGCAGTGGGGCCGACGCGCCGGGCGTCGCCAGCGAGTCAAAACCGGGATCGATGCCTGACTGCCCACGCTGGCCGCGTTCAGCCCTTCAGCAATTCGTAACTGGCCCGATAGGCTTCAGCCAGTGCCGTCAGATAAGCGTCATTGATCTGGTTGGAATCCAGGCCCAAGGTGTCCAGCGATTCCCAGTCACAGCGTTCGTAGGCCAGGGTGCAGGCCAGAATACGGCCCAGCGGCCCCTTATGCGTCAACAGCGCCTGGTTGATTTCCTCGTCCAGCGGCAATGCCGCCAGAAGCACCTCCATCGGTGCCTGGGTCATCGCATCGAGTACCGATAACAGGCCAACGGTGAATCCGGTTTCCCTCTGCTTGAAGCCGGTTGCTTCAGCCAGCAGTTCACACATCTTGGCCCGCTCCAGGGCAACTGTAATCAAATCGCTGCGATGATCGTCAAGACTAGCCAGTGAAATCAACGTAGCCCAAGAGCGGATATTCTTGATTCCCAGCAGCATGATCGCACGCTGAATCGATTCGACGCGCCGGGGCAAGCTGAAGTATGCGGAGTTGATGTAGCGCAGCAGCTTGTAGGTCAAAGCGACGTCCTGGCTGATCAGCGTTTCGATGTTCCTGATTTCGACCTTGGGATGATAAAGCTTGCTAAGCAACTGCAGCACTGCCAGTTGGTTGGTCGATACACTGTTGAATTTGAGCAACTTGGGCTGGGAAAAGTGGTGGCCCTGAAAATAGTCAAATTCGAGAGATTGGCAAAAATCCTGGATCGACTGAGTCTCGATCCGTTCAGCCATCAAGGCGATCTGATGTTGACGCAACAGGGGGACCAAACGCCGCACTTCGTCTTCCGGGGTGGTCAGCAGGTCGATCTTGACGTAATCGGCAATGTCGAGCAGCGCCCGATAGGCTTCATTGTCCTCATAGTCATCGAGGACAAAATGGTAGCCGTGCTGATGCAGGTCGCGCAGCGCCTGAATCAACGGTTCATCAACCGCGATATCGCCGGCGATCTCAAATACCAGTTGCGGCAACGTAAAGTGGGTCAGATGACCGTCCAGCACAAAATCCCGGGCGATGTTGATAAAGGCTTTGTGTATGCCAACCACACGCTCCAGTCCTACCTCGGTCACCGTATTGAGGACGACCTGAGAGGTTGCGGCTTCGGCGTCCAGAAACTGCGCGGTGCTGTCTCCCTCGGCGTGCCGGTAAAACAGTTCATAACCGGCGATCTGTAGCTTGCGATCGTAGATCGATTGCCGGGCAAAATAGATTTCCTTCATCAGATGCACCTCCATCGTCAGGGTAGCGCAGGATCGAACCGTGGTTGGTGCCAGGAGACCATACAGAACGCTCAGTCGGAATAAAGTCAATGCGTTAAGTTGCCTGTTTGCGGGACGGTTCGAACCACCATCGTGGATGATTCGTTGATTGGAGATGATTATAATGCCAACTCAGCTCCATTGACCTGGACGATCCGCCGGATTGTAGTGGTATAGCCATCCGGTTGGCGTTGTGGAATTTCCCCTCGCTGAGGAGCGAACCACCCCGGCCCCTGACGGGGCCACCCCTCCTTACTCAAGGAGGGGAAAAAGCGATGTACCGTGCTGATTTTATCCCCTCCTTGGATAAGGAGGGGGGGGCGCGAAGCGCCGGGGTGGTTCGAAGCGGCAATTCCACAACTCAGGTCGGATTCCTAATATAGCGAGGTTGTACGTCGCGCCGCTAACCCGTTCAGCCGTTGAAAACTACCAGGAATGAATCTATACCTGACCGCGGTACAAGTTTAGATTTTTTCTAGCCGGGCTGATAGAATTGACCCTGCCTTCAACCCCTGACAGAGGAAACCATCATGGTTCAGC
>CAIRMO010000095.1 GCA_903879705.1 uncultured Candidatus Competibacteraceae bacterium
CTTCTTTTGGCCATGGCATACATCACCTCGAATAGAATTTTTGCGCTTAAAATAATTTTTTATTACAACCCGCTTTTACCCCTTTATTTTACAGAAAAGCTATTGAAATTCAATATCTTAGTTTTTAGACAGTCTCTAAAAAAGGCGCAGGAGCGCGCCTTTCATCCCAACTGCGGTGTGCAGCCGGTTATTACTGGGCAACCGCCGCGTCTTTCATGGCTTTCACCGAATCATCAAAATAGGGTGAAAACATGGCATCCAAGCCGACATACCCGTAAGAATTGACGCCGTTGGCAAAATTTGAAACCACAAGTCCTGGAGAAAAATCAGTGATCCATGGACCGCCACTGCTTCCAGCGGTTTGGAGACTGCCAGCGCCCGTAGTAGGAGGATCGGCTTTTTGACCATCGACTTCATCCTGAATAAAAGCCGTTGGAGCCAGCGTTTCGATCATTTCAAACCCGGCATAAGGAGGTGCCGCCGGATAACCAAACATCGCCCACAGCCGTTGACGGGGGTAGTTCCAGGCAAAACCGAGCGCGCCTACCTTCGCTGACAGCATGGAACCTTGCTGGTCTGCCACAATTGAGAAAGCGACATCCCTTCCAAGATTTTCCTGTTCTGCCCAGGATTTAAAGATAAACGCATTCTGCTGTGTCCATGTGCCGTATGGTCTTTCCCCATTGTAATAGATCGGCATAAAAACCCAATTGGTATGTGCTTTACCTTGGTCAACCACACAGTGGCCGGCTGTTAATACCGCCCTGCCGCCAATTGATGAACCGGAACACTGATAGTCTTTGCCATCGACCTGGCTGGTAAAAAACACTTTTCCAATGGCGATGTAGGGGTAAAGTGGGGTGGGTGGCGCATAGAGTACCCGCGGCACTGAAAAAGTCGAGTGTACGGGAAGGCCTACCTGCTGGGTCGCCATTGAAACCGCCGCCATTTTCTGGGTTAAACCCGTCTGGAGGCGAGAACTGGAATCCACCGACGATTTTGGAGTATCACCGCTATCGGGTTGTGGCGCTGGAAGTTCAGTGGGGAAACTGCCTTGGTCAAATCCTGATTCGCGGACGGATTCATCAAGCCTGGACAGGGCGCGAAGCGAGTCAACGCCTTTGGCCTTGGAAACAGGATAGGGTTTGGCCTTTTTTATCCGTTCATCCGTCCAGTATTCTTCACTGCTATTCGTCCTTTGAGCAGATGGCGAAGGGGTGCATTTGAGAATCGTTTCACTCCCCGCGTAACCGTACTCAACACATTTAGTATTCGAACTTCCGTCCGCAACCGATAATGCCGACCACAGCATTGCCGGGATAACCGCTAATCTAATACCTGATTTTTTCAATGCAATTCTCCTCGACTTAAAACGGTAGGTGATAATAATACAAATTCTCGGTAGGTTTTCTATTTATGACCGTCATACCCGCTTTCGCGGGTATGACGAATAATGATGAAACCTATCGGTAAACGGTATAACTCTACATCAAAGTGTAGACGATGGCGCAATCGGCGTAAATCGCAGCAACCGCCGGGCCAGAGCGACTTTGGCAAAGCGATAGACCACGCCTCAGCGCAAATTCGCCAGCCAGGTTTGCGCCGCAACCGCCGCCTCCCGCACCCGGCCCGGCGCGGTGCCTCCCAGTATATCGCGGGCAGCAACCGAACCTTCCAGCGACAACACTGTAAACACGTCGTTCTGAATCAACGGTGAAAACTGCTGCAATTCCGCCAGCGTCATGTCCGCCAAATCCCGCCCGGTTTCAACCCCCAGCCGTACCGCCTTGCCGACGATTTCATGGGCGTCGCGGAACGGAATGTTCTTGCGCACCAGATAATCGGCCAGATCGGTCGCCGTAGCAAAGCCGCGCCGGGCGGCCTGCAACAAGTTATCCCGCCGGGGACGAATGGCCGGAATCAGGTCGCCAAACGCCCGCAGGCACCCCAGCACCGTATCCACGGTATCAAACAGCGGTTCCTTATCTTCCTGATTATCCTTGTTATAGGCCAGCGGCTGGCTTTTCATCAGGGTTAGCAGAGCGACCAGATGACCGTTGACCCGCCCGGTTTTTCCGCGCACCAGCTCTGGCACGTCGGGATTTTTCTTCTGCGGCATGATCGAGGAACCGGTGCAGAACCGGTCAGGCAGATCAATAAAAGCAAATTGCGCCGATGACCACAGCACCAGCTCCTCGGCTATCCGCGAAAAATGGGTCATCAGAATCGCGGCGGCGGCGGTGAATTCAATGGCGAAATCCCGGTCGCTGACTGCGTCCAGTGAATTGGCAGACGGCGCATCAAATCCCAGCAGTTGCGCGGTGTAATGGCGATCCAGCGGGTAACTGGTTCCCGCCAGCGCCGCTGCCCCCAGCGGCATGAGGTTGACCCGCTTGCGGCCATCGACCAGCCGTTCATAGTCGCGCTTGAGCATCTCGAACCAGGCCAGCAGGTGATGGCCGAAAGTGACCGGCTGGGCCACCTGCAAATGGGTAAAGCCGGGCATGATCGTTCCCGCTTCCTGCGCCGCCAGTTCGGTCAGCCCGCCCAGCAAGCGCCGGATCTCGGCCAGAATGGCGTCAATGGCGTCGCGCAAATACAGCCGGAGATCGGTCGCAACCTGATCGTTGCGGGAGCGGCCCGTGTGCAGGCGCTTGCCGGCAGCACCGATCCGCTCGGTCAGCCGCGCCTCGATGTTCATGTGGACATCTTCCAGCTCCACCGACCAGACGAACTCGCCGCGTTCAATTTCGCCGCGAATCACTTCCAGACCCTGGATAATGGCCTCGCAGTCGTGATCAGCCAGGACTCCAACCCGCGCCAGCATCCGGGCATGGGCGATAGAACCATCAATGTCCTGCCGGTACATCCGCCGGTCGAAATTCACCGAAGCGGTAAACGCGGCGACAAAAGCGTCGGTGGTTTCGGTAAACCGTCCACCCCAGGTTTTATTGGTTTGCGTGTCGCTCATCGGATATTCTTAAAAGGTTAAAAGGACGCCCCAGTTTATCAAAATGCTCATCAAAACCATGCTCTCTGAACCGCTGCGCATCGCTACCCGCAACAGTCCGCTGGCCCGCTGGCAGGCTGAACATGTCGCCCGCCGCTTGCAACAGGCCCAGCCCGATCTGCGAGTGGAATTGATCAGCATGCTCACCCAGGGCGATAAAATTCTCGACAGCCCGCTGGCCAAGGTCGGCGGGAAAGGCTTGTTCGTCAAGGAACTGGAGCTGGGTTTACTGGAAGGCCGCGCCGATCTCGCTGTGCATTCCATGAAAGATGTGCCCGTCGAGTTTCCCGTCGGGCTGGGGCTGGCGGCGATTCTGGCCCGCGATGATCCCCGCGATGCCTTCGTTTCCCGCCTTTATTCACACCCCGACGCCTTGCGCATAAAGGCCAGGGTCGGCACCTCCAGCCTGCGCCGGCAATGTCAGTTGGCCGCCCGCTACCCACAGTGGCAGATTCTCAGTCTGCGCGGTAACGTCAACCGCCGGCTGACAACACTGGATTCCGGCGAGTTCGACGCCATTATTCTGGCCGCCGCCGGGCTAAACCGGCTGGGTTTGCAAGAGCGAATCACGCTGGCGCTGGAGCCGGAATTCAGCTTGCCCGCGATAGGTCAGGGCGCGATTGGCGTCGAATGCCGGTTGGATGATACCCGGACCCGGGAACTCCTCGCCGCACTCAATGATCCCGTTACCCAGACCTGCGTCATGGCCGAGCGGGCCGTGAATGCCCGGTTACAGGGCGGTTGCCAGGCCCCGATTGCCGCTCATGCCCTGTTGGAAGCGGATGATCAACTCTGGCTGCGCGGGCTGGTCGGCGAACCGGACGGCAGCGTGATCATCGCCGGCGAGGTGCGAGGTCCGGCAACGGCAGCGGAAACCCTCGGCGTAACCTTGGCCGAACAGTTGTTGGAGCGCGGGGCCGAGCCGATTCTGCGCCGGTTGCTGGCGGGTGGTTGAAATGCAGTATCCGCTACCCTCACCCCCAACCCCTCTCCCGCCAGCGGGCGAAGAGAGTTGTTTGCACGGTTTGGGCGTCCTAGTGACTCGCCCGGCGCATCAGGCCGATTCTCTATGCCGGATCATCGAACATTATGGCGGGGTGGCGATTCGCTGTCCGGCGCTGCTGATCCGCGAACCGCAGGACTGGACCCCGGCGCTGGCGATTTTCGACCGGCTGGCCGACTGCGATTGGGCGATTTTCACCAGCGCCAATGCGGTTGACCGGGCACTGCCGTGGATTCGGGAACGCGGCGGCTTTCCGCCCCGGCTGGAAATCGCCGCCATCGGCAAAGCCACCGCCCAGGCCCTCGCCGGTCACGGCGTCGCCCATTGTCTACAACCGGAAACCCGCTTCAACAGTGAGGCCTTGCTGGCCTTGCCCCGCTTACAGAACGTCGCCGGCCAAACCGTGGTCATTGTGCGCGGTGAGGGCGGCAGGGGACTGCTGGCCGAAACCCTAACCGCTCGCGGCGCAACCGTCGCTTATGCCGAGGTTTACCGCCGGGAGCGGCCCACGATGGACGTGAGAGCGCTGCTGGAGCGCTGGCAACACGGCGAAATCGACGCGGTGGTGGTCGCCAGCAGTGAAACCTTGTTGAATCTGTTTGATATGCTAGGCATTGCCGGGCAAGATGACCTGCGTAAAACTCCGATCATCGCGGTCAGCGCCGGTATCCTGCCCATCGCCGCGCAACTCGGTTGTCATTCCCTCCGGCTCGCCCAGGCAGCGAGCAACGCCGCCATTGCCGCCGCCCTGCTGGAACTGGCGGCGAATCTTTCACCCCTTGGTAACTCGCCATGACAGACAAAACATCCGATAACGGTAATGCTAAACCCGACGCCCATCCGACGCCCGCACTGCTCGCCAAATCCGACGCCCATCCGACGCCTGCACTGCTCGCCAAGCCCGCGCCGCCCGCGCCCGCTACGACTACTCCCGCCGCGCCTAAAAGTGGCCGTGGCGTGGCTTGGCTGGCGTTGCTGGTGGGACTGGGCGCTGGCGGCGGTAGCGGTTATCTCTGGTATCTATGGCAACAGGATCGGGTCGCCCAGACGGACCGGTTGAAAGTCGCCATTAAGCAGGCCATTGACCAGCGCGATCCCGCCTTCAAGGCGCTGGAAGCCCAGGTTAAAGAGTTGCAGGCGTTCAAGGCTGGCGTTGATCAGGTCCGCAGCGAGAATCAGAACCTGAAAAGCCAACTCATCGGTCTAACCGGCGATCTGCAACCGCTCAAGAATGCGATGGAGCTGCACCAGGGCGAAAACGAAGTCATCAAGAGCGAAATCAAGTTGGTGCGAGAGGCCCAGACCACCCACCAAACCGCCCTTCAGCAACACAAGGCGGGAACCGACCAACAGTGGCAGGATCAGCAGAACCGGCTCGCTGCGCTGGATACCCAGATCAAGAACCTGAAGCTCAGCCACAGCGGGGTCGCGGACAATCTGGAAACGGTCAAGACCGTCGTTGCACAGGGCGGTGATATCAACGCCTTCCCGCTGGCTGAAGTGGACTATCTGTTGCGGTTGGCTGACGCCAAGTTGAAGTTGGAGCGCAATGTTCCCGTGGCCCGGTTAGCGCTGGATGTCGCCCAGCAGCGGCTGAAAGCGGTCAACGAACGTAGCCTGGACCAAGGAGAAACCATGCTGGCTGAGGCCATTGCCAGCCTGCGCGGCGTCCAGTTGCCCGACATTGCGGGTCTGGCCCACAAACTGGCGGATATGGAAGAGGAGGTCGGCGGTTTGCCACTGAAGATCGACTCCGGGACGCCGGACGTCAAAAATCGGGTCAGGCCCGCCGTGACCGTCGCGGTCAGCGCCGACGTAGATCGCGCCTGGTGGGATCGCAGCATCGAAGCGGTCTGGAATCAGTTCAAGGACATTGTGGTCATTCGCCGGGTGCGCAGCGAAGCGCCGCCGTTGATTGCGATTGAAGAGGAATATTTCCTGCGACAGAACCTGCGTCTTGAATTGGAAAGTATGCGCATGGCGCTGTTACGCGGCGATGCCCAGTCCTATCAGGATTCCTATGGCCTGGCTCGCCAGTGGACTGAAGCCTATTTTGATGCCCAGGACGCCCGCGTGACGGCGTTCCTGAGCCAGTTGCAAGCCTTGCAGACGGTGCAGTTCAATCCCTACCTCCCGGATCTGGCCGGGCTTAATAAAGCCTTCAACGACGCACTCACCCGCCGGCAACCGATTCGCGCCGTGCTGAAAACTCCAGCGGCGGATCCAAAGCCGGCAGCTACTGAAGGAGCGCAACCATGAGGCTGTTAATCGGCATCCTCTTTACACTGTTCGTCTCGGTCTGGACGGCGCTGACGCTCCGCCAGGACCCCGGCTATGCGATGGTCAGCATTGGCCAGTGGACGATTGAAACCAGCCTCGCGTTTTTCGTCATGGTGATCGGGGTGGCCTTCTGCGGGTTTTACGCCTTGGTGCGACTGGCGATCCGGTTATGGAAAACCCCGGCGCAGACTGTACACGCCAACCAGCGGCGCTTGCACCGGAAGGCGCAGCGTTTGTTCAGCCTGGGTGGCCGGCAACTGGCGTCCGGTCAATGGGCGGCGGCGGAAAAAACTTTCCTCAACGGTGCGGAATACAGTCAGAACCCCGCCTTGCATTACCTGCACGCGGCGCGGGCGACTCATCATCTCAGTGACCTGAAATGGCGGCGCGATCTGAATCTGCGCAAAGCCGAAGATTCCCCGGACGCGGATCCGATGACCGTGCAATTAACACGGGTGGAATTTCTGCTGGACGACCGGCAGGCTGAATTGGCGCGGCCCATTCTGGAATCGCTGCACACTCTGCATCCACGCCATCCCAGCGTATTACTGTGGCTGGCGAAGACTTATCAGCAGTTGCAGGCTTGGGAACCGTTGCAGAAGCTGTTGCCGGAAGTTCAGAAACAGAAAGCGCTAGGTTCGGAGCCGCTGGCGGAATTACACCGGCAAACCTACCTGGCGCTGCTGGAAATTGTTGCCGCCGGCGGGTCGCTGGACAAGGTGCGGGGGTTGTGGAAGCAAGCGCCTGCGGTCATGCGTGAGGATGATGAGGCGTTTGTGATTGCTTACGCCACCGCGTTGTGCGACTTCAATGCCTTTGATGATGCCGAGGCGTTGCTGCGCGAAGCGATTAACCGGCGCTGGAGTCCAAAGCTGGCGGTAGGCTACGGGATGGTGGAGCGGGGGAACGCCGCCGCGCAACTGGCGACCGCTGAAGGCTGGCTGGCCAAGCATGGCGACGATCCTTATCTCTTGCTGACCTTGGGCCGGTTGGCCAAGCGTTGTCAACAACCCGCCAAAGCCCGCAACTATCTGGAGCGCAGCATTCAGATCATGCCAACCCCGGACGCTTATCAGGAACTCGGTGAGTTGTTGCAATCCCTGCATGAGTTGATCCATGCCAGCCAGTATTTTCACGCCGGGTTGCGGCTGCTGGTCGGCAAACCGCAGGAACAGCAGGGCACGATGCTGCCTGTCGCCGCCGCCGGACAACAATTACAGGCGACTGCACTCTGATTGGTTCTTGTTCAGGACTTTCGCCAAAGCTCTCAATGCGTCGCATCTTTGAATTCGTCATGCCTTTCAATGCGTCATGCCTTTCAATGCGTCATACCCGCGAAAGCGGGTATCCAGGTTTTTCAGCGCGTTACTGGATTCCCACATCTGCGGGAGTGATGGAAAGTTAAGCAGTACGCAGTGCGTACCGCTTAGACGTTTTCAGGTAAAGGTTATCTCGAACCGAGATTATCTCTCCTTTGAAAATAGG
This sequence comes from uncultured Candidatus Competibacteraceae bacterium, assembly GCA_903879705.1. Classification (GTDB taxonomy): domain Bacteria; phylum Pseudomonadota; class Gammaproteobacteria; order Competibacterales; family Competibacteraceae; genus RXIV01. Next base: position 7,779 of record CAIRMO010000095.1, read on the forward strand.
GGGAAATTTCATTCCAGGAAACCGCTTTAATTTAAGGGCATTGAGTGTAGGGCTGGATCGTTGCCTTCATACAACCCTTTGATCCTGCTAAAAATGCTAATTGCGCTTATCCGCCCCATGGTTCGTATCACAGGAAAATTTAGAGGCGGGGGCGGTGCTGAAAATTGATCGTTGACGATGGCGTCCTGCTGGCTATTTTGGCTTTACCGCGCATAGCGGTAGTATTGCCCGTTTTCTATGACCTGCCCATTTGCCTTGACCGTGGCGTGGGCGTCTGCTCTTGCCGAGGTTGCGAATGTTCAGTCGAGAAATGCGAATTGCCGGATTTGACAACGCGTTGTGGGCCGCCCTGCACGGTGAACAACAGCGTCAGGAAGCTCACATCGAGCTGATCGCTTCGGAAAATTACGCCAGTCCCCGGGTGCTGGAAGCTCAGGGATCGGTGCTAACCAATAAATACGCCGAAGGCTATCCCGGCAAGCGTTATTACGGCGGCTGCGAGTTCGTGGACATCGCCGAACAACTGGCGATTGATCGGGCCAAGCAACTGTTCAAGGCCGACTATGCCAATGTCCAGCCGCATTCCGGTTCGCAAGCCAACGCCGCGGTGTACATGGCGCTGGTCGAACCGGGCGAAACCATCCTCGGCATGAGCCTGGCGCACGGCGGCCACCTGACCCACGGCGCCAAGGTCAATTTTTCGGGCCGGCTTTATCAGGCCGTGCAATACGGGATCGATGAAACCACCGGTGAAATCGACTACGCGCAGGTGGAGCGGCTGGCGCTGGAATGCCGGCCCAAGATGATCGTTGCCGGCTTCTCGGCATATTCGCGGGTGGTCGATTGGCAGCGGTTTCGCGTCATCGCTGATCAGGTCGGTGCCTATCTGTTCGTGGACATGGCTCATGTGGCCGGGCTGGTCGCGGCGGGCCTTTATCCCAACCCGATTCCGGTCGCTGACGTGGTCACCACCACGACCCACAAGACCTTGCGCGGCCCACGCGGCGGCCTGATCCTGGCCCGCGCCCATCCCGCTCTCGAAAAGAAGTTCAATTCATTAGTTTTCCCCGGCACTCAGGGCGGGCCGCTGATGCATGTCATCGCCGCCAAGGCGGTTGCGTTGCTGGAGGCGCTGCAACCGGAGTTTGTCGATTACCAGAAGCAGGTGATCGTCAATGCGCGGGTGATGGCTGGAATATTCATGGAGCGCGGCTACGCCATCGTTTCCGGCGGCACCGACAATCATCTGTTTCTGGTGAGCCTGATCGCCAAAGCACTGACCGGCAAGGCTGCCGACGCCGCATTGGGCCGCGCCCATATCACGGTCAACAAGAACGCAGTGCCGAACGATCCGCAGTCGCCGTTCGTCACCAGCGGCATCCGCATCGGTTCGCCGGCGATCACCACTCGTGGCTTCAAGGAGCCGGAATGCCGGGAAGTCACCGGCTGGATCTGCGACATCCTCGATGATCTGGGCAACGAAGCGGTGATCGACCGGGTGCGCGGCCAAGTCGCTGAACTGTGCGCCCGGTTCCCGGTGTACGGCTGATTGTTGTCGCCGATGTCCGCCGCCGACTACTGCCACATGGCCCGCGCACTGACGCTGGCCCGGCGCGGTTTGTACAGCGCCGATCCCAACCCCCGGGTCGGCTGTGTGCTGGTTCGCGGTAACGAAATTGTCGGCGAGGGTTGGCATGAGCGGGCCGGCGAAGCGCACGCCGAAGTGATCGCGCTGGATGCCGCTGGCGACCGGGCACGAGGCGCAACGGCTTATGTCACGCTGGAGCCGTGCTGCCACCACGGACGCACTCCGCCCTGCACCGATGCGTTGTTGCACGCCGGGGTAGCTCGGGTGGTAGCGGCGATGCGCGATCCCAATCCGCACATGTCCGGCCAAGGCTTGGCGGTCTTGCGCGAGGTCGGGGTGGCGGTGGAATGCGGATTGCTGGAAGCGGAAGCGCGGGCGCTCAATCCCGGTTTCATCCAGCGCATGACCGCAGGTCGGCCTTTGGTGCGGATCAAGCTGGCGATGAGTCTGGACGGACGCACCGCGCTGGCTTCGGGCGAGAGTCGATGGCTGACCGGCGAAGCGGCCCGGCAGGATGTGCAACGATTGCGGGCGCGGAGTTCGGCGATTCTGACCGGGATTGGCACGGTGCTGGCCGATGATCCCAGCCTCAATGTGCGGCTGTCGGACGTTTCTCGCCAGCCGCTCCGGGTCATTCTCGACACGGGTTTACGAACAGCGCCGACTGCTAAAACTTTGCAACTACCCGGTTCAGTCCTGATTTTCACCACCATTGCCGCTCCGGATCGGCAAGCGCCATTGCGGACAGCGGGCGCGGACATCGTGATTGTTTCAAAAGTTGGGCAGGGCTTGAATTTGGCCGAAGTTATGGCGGAACTGGTCCGCCGCGAATGCAACGAGGTTCAGGTGGAATGCGGCCCGACTTTGGCGGGTGCATTGTTGCAGGCGGAGCTGGTGGATGAACTGGTGATTTATATGGCGCCACTGCTGCTCGGCGATCAGGCGCAGGGTTTGTTCCAGTTGCCGGCACTGGCGCGAATGCAGGACCGGCGAGAACTGGAGATCGTTGAAACGCGGGTGGTGGGAAAGGATTTGCGGTTTATTTTTTACCCTACGAAACCTCTTGTTTTTAATTAGGGATAAAAACAAGGCATTTTTATCGCAATGATCGACTCAAACAAACCGGTCATTGCTGATTTTGTGGGTACATAAGGAAAATAACAGTGTCTTACAGCAAGTTCACCCTCAAACGGGTCAAGCAGGAATTCAATCTGGATATTATTGAAAGTCAAGACCTGTTCGCGGCCATTGAAGCAGTAGAAATTAGCGACTATCTCCGCACAACGCTTAATTATAACGTACCGCTTGCGCTTGCGATTAGCACCGAAAAAGCCCGATCAGAACTCATTATTGCCAACGTCCTGCTGGAATTAAAGCGCCAGCTCAATGATCAGATTAGCTTATTCTCCGGAATTAACTTTGATGTCGATAATGACCGGGATTTAAACGGAGTTTGTGACTATCTCTTGAGTCAATCATCGGAGCAGTTCTACTTGAGCGCTCCAGTAGTAGCGATTGTCGAAGCTAAAAATGAACAAGTCACGGTCGGTCTGGGCCAATGTATTGCCGAAATGATTGCAGCAAAGATCTTTAACGACCGGGAAGGAAATCCGGTCAGTCGAATCTACGGGGCCGTTACCACCGGAAATAACTGGAAGTTTCTTAAATATGAAGGCGACACCGTTTATATTGATCGGCTTGAGTATTACATTGACAATGTGAAAAAAATCATGGGCATTCTGATCCGGATGGTCAATCTGGAAGCGTGAAAATTCACACTGTCGCAACTCGGCAGATTGTTCCCAGTAATCCCAATTTGTACCCCACCCTCTTGAGAATCCCGCCATGTTTACCGGCATTGTTAGCGCCGTCGGAACCATCACGGCAGTTCAACCGCATAGTGGCGATGTTCGTCTGCGAATGGCTACCGGCAAACTGGATTTAAGCGATGTGCAACTGGGCGACAGCATAGCCGTTAGCGGCGTCTGCCTGACTGCGGTGGAATTGCCCGGCGATGGATTCTGGGCCGACGTTTCCCGCGAGACCTTGGAACGCACTATCCTCGGCGAGGCCGCGCCCGGCTTCAAGGTCAACCTGGAAAAGGCGCTGACTCCGACGACCCGGCTGGGTGGTCATCTGGTCAGCGGCCACATCGACGGCGTTGGAATCGTCACGGTTTGGCAACCGGACAGAGGTTCGTGGCACTTGCGGATTCAGGCCCCGGATGCACTGGCCCGCTACATCGCCGAAAAAGGCTCGATTGGCGTGGACGGCGTGAGCCTGACCGTGAACCGGGTTGATGGCGCGGCCTTTGACCTCAATATCGTCCCGCACACCCTGGCTGAAACGACTCTGGCCGATGTCAAAGTCGGGCGGCGGGTTAATCTGGAAGTAGACTTGATCGCCCGCTATCTGGAGCGGTTGCTGTTAGGCGAGCAGGCCGCACAACCCGGCAGCGGCGCGTTGACTGAGGCGTTGCTGCGCGAACACGGATTCTGGAATTAATCATGACGCTGAACACGATTGAAGAAATCTTCGCCGATCTGCGGCAGGGCAGGATGGTCATTATCATGGATGACGAAGACCGTGAAAACGAAGGCGATCTGCTGATGGCCGCCACGTTGACCCGCCCGGAAGATATTAACTTCATGGCCCGCTACGGGCGCGGCCTGATTTGCCTGACCCTGACCCGCGAACGCTGCCAGCAATTGCGTCTGCCGTTGATGGTGCAGGACAACGCCGCTCAGTTCTCCACCAATTTCACCGTCTCCATCGAAGCCGCCCAGGGCGTGACCACCGGCATTTCCGCCTATGACCGCGCCCACACCGTCCGCACCGCCGTTTGTCCCGATGCCCGGCCCGAAGACCTGGTGCAACCCGGCCACATTTTTCCGCTGATGGCCCAGCCTGGCGGGGTGCTGAACCGCGCTGGGCACACCGAGGCCGGTTGCGATCTGACGCGGCTGGCGGGACTGGAGCCGGCGGCGGTGATCGTCGAGATTCTGAATGAGGATGGCGGAATGGCGCGGCGCCCTGATCTGGAGCGGTTCGCCGCGCTGCATGAGGTGAAAATCGGCACCATTGCCGATTTGATCCACTACCGGATGCAGAACGAAAAAACGGTCGAGCGGGTCGCCGATGCCCGGATGAATACCGAATTTGGCCCGTTCCGGGTATTGACCTATCAGGATGTGGTCGGGCGACAGGTGCATTTCGCACTGGTCAAGGGTGAGATTCATCCCAATGAACCGGTCATGGTGCGGGTTCACGTCCAGCACCTGCTCAGCGATCTGCTGGCGTTGCAACTCCCGGACAGCGGCTGGCCGATGCGCGCCGCCCTGCAACGGGTCGCCAGTCAAGCTAGTGGGGTGCTGGTATTTCTGAGTCGGCCTGAAGAACCGATGGAACTGATCCGGCGAATGCGCGGCTATCAGTTCAGCCCGGCAGAACCAGCGCCAATCGCTGACCAGAGTACTGAACTGCGCACTTACGGTATTGGCGCTCAGATTCTTCTCGACATCGGTGTCCATAAAATGCAGGTGCTGGGCGCGCGCAAACGGTTGAGCGGCCTGTCCGGTTTTAATCTGGAAATTGTTGAATATCTGACTTGAGTTGCAAGAGGTTGAAGGTTGAAGTGCCTGATCTTTAATTTTCCGTGTCTTCCGTGGCTATTCAGGATGAAACTGTAATGAAACTCTATCGGTTAATCTACACCAGCGATAAATTTGAATACCTTGGATTAGCTGATCTCCGGGAGATTCTGGCTGAAAGCGAAAAGAATAATGCCAAGTTAGGAATTACTGGATTACTGCTCGTATTGGATAAAAAGTTTTTTCAGGTACTGGAAGGACCTAGCACAGCACTGAACACCTTGTACGAAAAGATCATGCGGGATTTGCGACATAAAAATCCAAACCTGTTAAGTTATACTCAAATCCATGATCGTCAATTTAAAGAATGGTCAGCGAGGGGAGTTAATTTAGCGAGCATGAACCCACAGATGGCTTCCCTGTTAATCAAAAAATATGGTGAGTCGGAAAGTGGTATAGCGATTCCTGAAGATCCCTGGTTAGCCTTCAGTTTGCTATACGATATATATTCCAGCATTCATCTTTCGGAATGGGCCGATACTACTGCTTTGCCGGATCCGGTTGCAGCGCCCCCTGAAAAAGTGCTGATAAACTATCAGAAATACCGAGTGCTGGTCGTTGAAGATGACACTGTAGTGCGGCGGATTATTCTGAAAATGCTCCAACAAATTGGTTTTCGCTATATTGGCGAAGCGGACAATGGCGCCAGCGCCTTGCAGGAAGTGGATAAAATTCCACCTGATCTGATTCTTTGCGATATCGAAATGAAACCCATGGATGGCTTGTCATTCCTGCAAGTCTTGCGTAAAAACCAGGGTGACCTTTGTCCGAAGTTCATCTTTCTGACTGGCCACACCGAAGCTACTATTATTAATTGCGCCTATGAGCTTGGCGTAGACGCTTTCATTATCAAGCCGGTCAGGGCGACTCAATTGCGCTATCAGATTAACCAGGTGGTCAGCCAGCTTGATGCCGGCTGACCATCCGTTTTAGCCCAAACCTTTAACCTTTAACTTTTCGACGGAATCCCGCCATGCGCTCCATCAACACCATTGAAGGGGACTTTACCCCCCTGTCCGACGTCCGTTTCGCCTTGGTCGCGGCGCGATTCAACAGCTTCATCGTGCAAAGCCTGATCAATGGCGCGGTCGATGCCCTGTGCCGACACGGCGTCCCCGAAGCCAGCATTGATCTGATCTGGACCCCGGGTTCCTTTGAACTGCCGCTGGCTGCGCAACGTCTGGCCGCCAGCGAACGCTACGACGGGATCGTGGCCCTGGGTGCAGTGATTCGCGGTGGCACCCCGCATTTCGAGTACGTCGCCGGCGAATGCGTCAAGGGTCTGGCCAGCGTGGCCCTGGAATATGATCTACCCATTGGCTTCGGGGTGTTGACGGTGGACAGCATTGACCAGGCGGTGGAACGGGCGGGAACCAAGGCCGGCAACAGGGGCGCTGAAGCGGCGATGTCGGTGCTGGAAATGGTCAGCCTGTTGCGTCGGCTGGCAGCCTGAGCCGTGGCCAGCCCACCCCGCGGCAAAAAGCCCGGCCCGCGTAGTTGGGCGCGCCGATGCGCCACGCAAGCGATTTACGAATGGCAACTGAGCGGTCGCGAACCGGGGCTGATTACCAGCCAGTTTCTGGCCGATCACGATCTGGGCCAGGCCGATCCCGACTACTTTCGGGAACTGGCGCATGAAGTTCCGGCCCGGGTAACCGTCATCGATGCTGCGCTGGCCCCGTTTCTGGACCGACCGCCCGAACAAGTCGATCCGGTAGAGCGGGCGATTCTGCGTCTTAGCGGCTACGAATTAATCGAACATCCCGAACTGGCCTGCCGGATCGTCATCAACGAAGCGGTGGAACTGGCCAAGATGTTCGGCGCGGAACAGGGCCATCGTTTCGTCAACGGGGTACTCGACCGACTGGCCCGCGTGACCCGACCGCTGGAGTTTGACGCCCCGCCCTGACCCATCGGCAGCGTTTAATTGAGTGGTTGAGTGGTTGATAGAATTTCCCCTCCTTGGACAAGGAGGGGTGGCGCGAAGCGCCGGGGTGGTTCGATGGCGGGTGGCGCGAAGCGCCGGGGTGGTTCGAAGCGGTGATTCCACCACTCACGATGCGGCTGACCCCGATTCGACCTTGGGAATAGCGGCTGATTCCTTTGCCGCCCCGCCTTGACGCCGAGCGCCGGCCCGCGCTTCCACCCACAACCGATCCCGCAACCCTGATGAGCGCCGCAACCGCCGTTCCACCGCTGCGGCAAACACCTCCGGCGTTCCATAGAACACCGCCTCCTGCTTGGCCCGTGTCAGCGCCGTGTACAACAACTCGCGGCTTAATACCGGCGACGGTTCATTGGGCGTCACCACCAGAATCCGGTCAAATTCCGAACCCTGGCTTTTATGCACCGTCATGGCGTACACGGTCTCATGCTCCGGCAGCCGGGCCGGCGCAAAACTCCGCAACGCACCATCATTGCCCAGGAAAAACACCTTGACCCGGTCCAGGTCCTCCGGGTCGGGCAAGGTAATACCGATGTCGCCGTTGAACAGCCGCAGGTTGTAGTCATTGCGGATGATCATCGCCGGTCGGCCCGGATACCAGGTCTGGCGGTTATCGATCAGCCGTCGTTCGCGCAGCGCCTCCTCGCACAACTGATTCAGCGCCTCCACCCCGAACGGTCCCTTGCGCACCGCGCTGAGAACCCGAAACCGGTTAAACGCCGCAAACACGGTGGGCGGATCGGCATTTTCCTGCACCGCCTCCAGATAAGGTGCAAATCCGGCGGCGACCGGCCCCGCCAATTGTTCCGGCAACTGCTCCGGATCGGTCAGGGTCTGCCAGCCGATGTCCTGATAGTGCGAGTTCTCCAGCAGCGCCAGCGCCACCGCTGGTTTGCCGGCATTGACCGCCCGCGCCAACGCGCCAATGCCGCTGACCGCGCCGAACCGGTAGCTGTGCCGCAACAGCACAATAGCGTCGGTCAGCGGTGATGGCGTTTCCCGGCCGGGCAGCAACGCCTCGCCGGTCAGCGCCGCCAGCCGGTCGCGGAATTCCGGCGCAAACCGCCCGGCCCCAAAACAGACCTCGCCCAGCACTGCCCCCGCCTCGACTGAAGCCAGTTGATCCTTGTCGCCCAGCAGAATCAGCCGCGCCAACAGCGGCAGCGCGGCCACGGTCTTGGCCAGCAGCGCCAGCCCAACCATCGACACCTCATCCACCACCAGCACATCCAGCGGTAGCGGATTGTCGCGGTCATGGCGGAAATACACCGAATCGGGCCGGCCACCGAGCAAGCGGTGCAAGGTGGACGCCTCTTCGGGAATTTGCGCCGCCTGCGCCGGGGTCAAATTCAGCGTTGCTTTGGTAGCGCGAATCGACTCCTGCATCCGGGCCGCCGCCTTGCCGGTGGGTGCGGCCAGCGCAATCCGCAATGGCCGCTCGCGGATCTGCCCGGTCAGCAGTGCCAGAATCCGTAACACCGTGCTGGTTTTGCCGGTACCCGGACCGCCGGAAATCACGCAAACCCGCTTGAGCGCCGCCGTCGCCGCCGCGATTTTCTGCCAGTCCAGCCCGATCAAGTCGGGATGTCGTGGAAACAGCGTGTTGAGATCAGCACACAGTTTGGTTTCGTCGACCAGTTCAGGTGTGGCACGCGCCCGGCGTTGCAAATCGTCGGCCAGCCGTTGCTCATATTCCCAATAGCGGTACAGATACAGCCGGCCCCGCCGGTCGAGAATCAGCGGCTGGCGCTCCCGAGGCCAGCCCACCACTGAACTGGCGTGCAGGGCATTCAGCCAGTCGCCGGTCAACGGCGGAGTAAAAGCGGGGGTTTTGCCGGCCAGCGCCGCCCAGCGCCGTGCCCATTGCCGCAGGTTGACGCAAATATCGCCCTGGCCGGTGGCATGACTGGCCAGCGCCGCCGCCAGTGCCAGTTCGGGTGAATGGCCGCCGGCCAGCCGCTCCATAAACCGGGCGAAATGCAGGTCCAGATCGGTCAAGAAACCCTGGGCGTGAAGAATCCGTAACGGGTCGGCTACGGTTGGCGTTGAAACCCGTGCTTCGCTCATGCGGCCCTCCCGGTCGCCATCAACTCATCCAGCGCCACGACCAGCGCCGGCGCGGGCTGATCATGGAACACCCCGCAGTCTGTACCCAGCACCGGGTCCATGCCGCGCAGAAACAGGTAGTAAACCCCGCCGAAATGCCGGGCATAATCGTAATTGGCCACCCGCAACCGCAAATAGCGGTGCAGCGCCACGGTATAAATCAGGTATTGCAGCACATAGGACTCGCGGGCCATGATCGCCGTCAACGCCTCCTGCCGATAAGCCGCCGGTTCTGCGCCCAGCCAGTTCGATTTGTAATCCACCAAATAAAATCGCCCCTCGGCTTCAAACACCAGGTCGATAAAGCCTTTCATGTAACCGCGCAGCGGACTGAAATCCAGCCGGTCGATCATCCCCCGAAGCGGACCGGCGGCGTAGCCATGCCGCTCCAGCGTTCCGCGCAACGCCTCGACCCGCAGATGCGCCAGCGGATAATAGAACTCCAGCTCATTGATTCGCTGTTCCAAAGTCACCGTCGCCAGGTGCAGTCCGTGTGCATTCAGCGGCGTTGCCAACGCCCGTTCTACCCCGTCCGCCACCGTCGCCGTCCAGGCATCGGCATCCAGGCCATGACCGGTCAGAGTCCGCCGCACCAGTTGCTCCAGCGGTTCCCGCTCGCCCCGGCTAAAATCCAGCCGCTCGAAAATGGCGTGCAGACAGGTTCCAGCCCGCGCCCCACGCGGGAACGTGTAAAAGTCGCGCCCGGCGGGAACGGCAACCGGGGCGGTTTCCACCAGCGGAACCACCGCGATCCGGTCGTAATCGGGCAATTCCGCCAATTCCACCGGCTGACCGGCAGCGGCCAGCGCGGTAAAACTGCCCACCCGCCAGAATTCAAACAGCGATCCGGTAAAAGTCCGCGCCGCCAATTCCGGATCGATGGTCGCCGGCGGCTGGTAACGGGGACCTTCACCCTGCGGCAATGACGCCATAGCGACCGTCCCGCCGGCGGGGGCCAGCACGGTTTGCAACTCTTCGCGCAAAGCCGTCCCCGTCATTTTGCTGAACCGCTCCCGGGTGGCCTGCAACCAGTCCTTGCCGGGATCCTTGACGGTCGGGCGGTGCAGCAGCCAGGCCGGCGGCGCGGTGTCGGCCTGCTTGATTTTGCCCCAAACCAGGGTGCAACGCTGTTTGGCGCGGGTCAGGGCGACGTAAAACAGCCGCAAACTTTCCGCCATTTCCTCGCGGCGGGCATAGTCGCGGGCCGGATCATCTTCTGCTGCGCCGATAGTGAGAATGGTCTGGCCGGGGTTTTCGGGATCGTGGTACAGCAGCGCATCGCCCTGTTCATTGGTGCGCAAACGGCCATCCCACAGAAACGGGCAGAACACCACGGGGTATTCCAGCCCCTTGCTTTTGTGGACCGTCACGATTTGCACCAGATTCTCATCGCTTTCCAGCCGCAACTGCTGTTCCTCGTCCTTATTCGTCGGACTGGCGCGCTGGTCGCCGAGCCATTTAAGCAAAGCGGTCATACCAGGATGAGCGCTGCTCGCCAAATGCAGCAGTTCGGCCAGATGCAGCAGATTGGTCAAGCGCCGTTCACCGTCGCGGAACGCCAGCAACCGGGCAGGAACCTCCTCGCCGATTAACCAGGCGCGGAAACAGCGGATAAAACGGTGATCCCGCCATAACTCGCGGTAATCCTGCAATTTTTCCAGCCAGTGCGCCCAGGCCCGTTCATCCTCGCGCAACCGGTGCAGTTCCTCGCCATTCAGGCCGAACAGGTCGGACGCCAGCGCGGTCCGCACCCGCCCTTCATTGCCCGGCTCGATCAGCGCCGCCAATAACCATTCCAGTTGCCGGGCTTCATTGGTGTGAAACACGCTATCGTCGGCGTGCTGGACGCTCGGCACATTTAATTCCAGCAAGTGCTGGCGAATCAGTCGTCCCTGCCAATGGCTGCGCACTAATACCGCAATGTCGCCACCGGCCAGCGCCCGCTCGCCGATCCGGGCCTGGTGCTGCGCCCCCAGATTCAGCAGCCGGGCAATCTCCCCCGCCGTGGCCCGCGCCGCCTGTTCGCTGGCTTCGCCCTTATTGAAAAATTCGCTGCCGGCGGTCGCCAGCACCCACAGTTGCAATGGCGGCTCGCTCCGACCCTGAATCGTCAGCAGTTCATGCGGCTTCCGCTGGGCCGGAATGGCGTGGAGAAACGGGATGTCATCGACCAGAAACGGCTGATCCTTGACCGCGCCGAATATTGCATTCAGCGCAGTTAACAGCCGGGGATCAGACCGCCAGTTCACGTCGAGGGTATGACGATGGGTTTCCGGGGTATCGCGGCGGGCGATCAGGTAGGCAAAGATATCCGCGCCGCGAAAGCTGTAAATCGCCTGTTTGGGATCGCCGACCAGAAACACCGGATGAGAGGTATCGGCGTAAATCCGCCGGAAAATGGCGTACTGCACCGGGTCGGTATCCTGAAACTCGTCAATCAGGGCAGCGGCGTAGCGTTGCCGCAGGGTCTCGATCAACGCCGGGCCTTGCCGGGAACCGTGCAACGCCTGGTGCAGGTTCAGCAGCAGATCGTCATAGGACTGCACTTGTTGCTGGCGCTTGCGGATCGCCAGTTCCGCGTTGCAATACTCCAGCAGCTTGACCGGCAGTTGATGCCGGTAGGCATCCGCCAGCGCCGCGCCGGTAATGTGCAGCGTCTCGCAGATCGCAAAAAAGGGATGTTCCGGCGCGTTTTTGCCTTTGCTGGTCGCGGCCATCAGTTTGGTAGTGGTAAAACGGTCGAAAGTGGCGAACTGGGCCAGTTTGGGAATCTCCGTTGCCAAATACTCGTCCATCGACCCGATCCAGCCGGGGATAGACGTAAGCCGATAGCGGTTGCGGTTGAGCGCCGGCGAAGTCAGCAGCAAATCTTCAATCGCAGCGCGATCCTGGAGCCACAGGGCGCGGGCCTGGTGAAAGGCGGCGGCAAAGGTTTCTGTCAACGCCGCGCCATCGCTGACCCCAGCCGGCGCAACCACCCGCAGATAGGGTTTGTTCAGATGACGTTCGATCTGGCGGCGCAGGACTTCGGGGCTATAGCCGGCATCGAGAAAGTATTGCGCGACGATGGGTTCCGCCGGATACAGCTCCCGCCGCCAGAAGTCATCGATGATTTCCTGGAGCAGGTCGCCGGTATCGGCCAGTAATTCGGTCTCGAAGGACAGGCCGCTTTCAAAGGCGTTGTCGCCCAGCACCCGCTTGCAGAAACCGTGAATGGTGAAAATAGCCGCCTCGTCGAACCCGCGCACCGCATTGGTCAGGCGGCGAATGGCGATCTCCCGCTCCGGCGTCCAGTCCAGCAGGCGGACCGCCAGCTCGTCGTCCTCAGCGGCGCGCCCCCGCAGGAAAGCGGCACGGACTTGCAGCAGCCGCCCACGAATCCGGTCGCGTAATTCCTTGGTAGCGGCGTTGGTGTAGGTGACTACCAGAATCCGGTTGACGGCGATGCCCAATTCCACCACCAGCCGCACATACAGCGCAGTAATGGCATAGGTCTTGCCGGTTCCGGCGCTGGCTTCGATCAGGTTAAAGCCGCTCAAGAGCGTGTGCAGTGGGTCGAGGCGTTTCATCAGGCATTCACCTACAGAGTCGGTGTTCGATCAGTCTAATGGTGAAATAACTAGAGAGCAGGCTCTTGGCGCGACTATAATCCGGGTGGCGACGCCTCTTGGGCTGCTCAAACCGGGTTCAACTTTCAGGAGAGTCAGCGCTGCCGCCGCCGGCGTTCTTCCTCACCCATCGCGATATGCTCCGTGCTTCCACCATGCTCAGCCGACTGTTTGCTTTTCTGTTCAGACGCCAGACCCACCATCGCGCCGCTGCCGAACAACGCAATTTTCAGGTACTCGACGAACTGGCACCCGTAAAGGATGCCAGCGCTGCCATCGAACCCCTGCCTCCCGTACAATCGGGCGACCGTCCTGATGGTGCCGCCGACCGTTCAGTGATTTGCCGTGAAGCAGCGCTCAACGATAAGCAGCGGGTGGCCGGCTACGAATTCATGTTGCGTAAGAGAATGCACGACCGGTTCTATGCCCAAAGTCGGCGCATCCAGCATGTCGGCACTGAGGTGGTAATTCGCAACCTGATCCGGTTTTCCATTCACAAACTGCTTGGCTACCGGCTGGCTTTTATCACGGTACTGGATTCCTTTCTGACCAACCCGCTCATCGATCAATTACCCGGCCAGAACGTAGTGCTGACCGTGCTGCCCATAGATGATGGCGATAACGCCCCCGATCCGGATCTTCTCATTCGCCGGGTCAGCGAACTGAAACAGCGGGGTTTCGCCTTTGCGCTGGAGGAGTGCTTTGAGGGGGGGCATTTTGCGCTGCTGGCGTCGCACGTCAATTACTTTATTGTCAAGACCGGGCAGCACAGCCCAGCCGAATTGCAGGAGATCGCCGGGCGCTTGATCCAGCAACCCAATGTCACCCTGATTGCCCGCGACCTGGAAAGTTTTGACGACTTTGAGCTGTGCCGACGACTGGGTTTCGCCTTGTTTCAGGGACCCTTCGTCACCAGCCACGAAGACTGGACGGGCAACCAGACCGGGCCACAGACCCTGCATGTCTGCGATCTGCTCAATCAACTGCGGCGCGAGGCGGGAACCGCCGAATTGGCGCAACTGATCAAGCAGGACGCGGTGCTGTCTTACCGCCTGTTGCGCTATATCAACTCGGCTGCTTCCGGCCTGCGCCAGACTGTCAACTCGATAGAACACGCACTGACGCTGATGGGCCGGCAGAAAATGTACCGCTGGTTGACCCTGCTGCTGTTCGGCTCCGCCGAGCTTTCGCCCCACGCGGCGGCATTACAGGAAACCGCCCTGGCGCGCGGGCGGCTGATGGAGCTGGCGGGTGAGCGGACATTTCTCGCCGCTGAACGCGATAGCCTGTTTGTGACCGGACTGTTTTCCATGCTGGATCTGGTGTTGCAAATGCAGCTGCCGGCGGCGCTCAAGCCACTGAATTTGCCGGATGCTATCAATGCGGCGCTGTTGCGTCACGAAGGCCCCTATGCGCCGTTTCTCGAACTGGCGCTGGCCTGCGAATCTTTTGACCCGGATCGCATTGAGGCCGCTGCTGCCGGTTGCGGGATTGAGGTCAGCGAGGTCAACATCCAGCATTTTGAAGCGCTGGTCTGGGTGCGGGCATTGCAGGTTTAAGGGGCGGGTGCAGTGCTTGATGGCGGGTCTCTTTTGCATCGAGGTGGCGGGGCGATTCGACTTGACTTAATGACCTCTGTTCTCCCATATCGATCCGGCAAAGGGCCGGTGATCAGAACAGAAACATCACTCAAGCCGGTGTCTTATTTTCCGGGGCCACTATACGGATCATCCGCCGCCTGCAAAAAACACCCAGCCTCAAGTCTGCTTTAAATGACATGGACTGGTGGGCAGATGCCTGGTTTGATGCCCGGCTCGAAGCCACCCAAGAAACCGGCCTTGAAATTCAGATCTTTCCGCCTGAGTGTCCCTGGACTGCCGGCGAAATCCTCGATCCCACCTGGAAGCCCGCAGGGTAGTGTTGACGCAAGCGGAACTGGCCGCCCGAATGCGCACTTCCCAGTCCTCTGTATGCTTGCCTGGAAAGCGGGCGAGTTTTCCCGTAGTTGGAAACGTGGCGACGCTTGGCTACCGCGACGGGAACACGCTCCAAGGCGACCCTGAAACCCTTGACCCCGAAATCTCACGCCCTTCGTACTCAGCGATTCAGCGATTCAGCGCGACCGGTTTGGCCCCGCAGCGATTGAATTTGTTGATGGCGCGTCGCACAATATGATGCGTTGCACCATAAAACCTTGCTGCTGATCGTGCGGCCAGCAACCGCCAACCCTAACCTCGCTGGACTTTGGCGGATTTGAAAAATGACCCACCCCAAACGCCTGCTGATTGTCGATGATGAACCCGACTTCGGTGAATTTGCCCGGCGCGTTGCCCAAGACCTTGATTATGAGGTCGTGGTGACTACCAACAGCCGGTCCTTCCAGAAAAGCTATGCGGAGTTTCAGCCGACCTTGATCATGCTCGATATGGTCATGCCGGACATGGATGGGAATGAACTATTGCTCTGGCTCCTGCAACAGAATTATGCCGCTGGCCTGATTATCACCACCGGCTACAGTCCGGATTATGCTCAGGAAGCCAAGACCCTTGCCGAATTCAACGGGTTGCACACCGTGATCACGCTGACCAAACCGGTACGGCTGACCGATCTGCGCGCCATCCTGACGCAAACCGCGTAACCAGGCCATCGCATGCCCATGCTGCCCCGGTTAAAAGTTCCAGTCTTGCTTCTACTGGGTCTGCTGCTGAGCGTTGCTGTCGCCCAGGAGGCTCCACCGCCCGTTGCGCCTGCCGAATCTGCCGACGCCATGACCCTGGTAACCAGCTTCGCACAGGATCTGGATGTGCTGCAACACTTCATGGGGATGCCCGAAGTCCGTGAGATTGACATCGGCATTCGCAGCGAACGGCCCCGCGATCTGTACTTTCAGGCGATGACCCTGTGGCAAAAAGCCGACCGGTTACTGTTTGAAGTCAGCCGCACCCACAGCAGTCCACCACAACCGCCAGCCGCCGGAATTGATTTGGACGCTGTATTGCCGCCGCTGCGCGATGCGCATGAAGCGATCCGGCGGGTGATGCGGGACTTGCAAATCGCCCCGGTCACCCTGGCGCAGGAAGCGCTGCCCCAAACCGAAAACAGTCCGGCGTTGTTCACTCTCCTGCTCACGCTCAACCGCCGGCTCGACGCGCTGCTGGAACGACATTTCGCCCCCCGGGACGTGTACATGGAGATTACGCTGGCGACCGCTTACGCCAGCCGTCTGCTGAGTCGCTATCCCGATCTGGACGGGATTCCCACGGAGCCGCCCTTTGAACCCAATCGCCAGCCAATAGACGTTTACCGACGCCTGATGGACTGCCTGGAGCGCATCACCCGGATTTTTCACACCCTTGATCTTCCGGTGCTGGCCATTGACAGTCCCCGGGCTGACCCGGATCGCCTCACCCCGGGCGACGTCTTTACCGTAGCCTCGCTGATTGTTTCCCAGCTCGATTTTCTCTACCAACAGCCAGGCGTCGTCACCCCCCCGCCCCGGCCCATTTATCCAGGGCTAAAACTCCCGGCGCACAGCTATCAGCGGGCCGGCATCCTGCAGGCGCAACTGGAGCAACTTGAACGCCATACCCCGGTCCGCCGGTCCGAGGACGCCGGTCATGAAGCCGCCCGCCCAGCCCGTTGAACGGCGCCGGCGGCAGCGCCAGCGCCAGCGCCCGCTCAGCCGGCAGTTGTTGCTGTCCCATCTGTCGGTTGCAGCGGTAGGACTGGCCATGCTGTGCATTGCGTTGATCGCCACCTTCGAGCTGCGTGCCCGGATTATCCTGCTGACCCGCGAGGGAGCGCCGCTGATGCAGGCTTCATCGCAAATGCTCGCCGGCATCCAGCGCTCACAGGCCAGCTTGCGCGGCTGGGTCAGCCTTGGCGACCGGAAATTTCTGGACGACTGGCGATCTGCCTGGCGCGAGGATATTCAGCCGGCGCTAAAGCTGATCGATCAACAATGTCCTGATCTGTTAAAACAGGCCTGCAATCCGCAAGGCTTGCGCCAACTCAAAGCGCTGCTGACCGATCTGCGGGAATCACAGTGGCAGGTGCAGGATGTGGCGCGCACTCCGGGCAACGAACCGGCGCGGGTGGTTTATCTGCTTGAAGCCGGGCCGAGCGCCGATGAACTGAATTCGGTGATCGTCGGCCTGCTCCAGGAAGAAGCCGGGCAGGACGGCGGCACTGAGCGCAAAACGCTGCTGGCACGGCTGGCGGCACTGCAAAGCGCCTTTTCCGCAACTCACCTGCTATTGCGGGAAATCCTGGGCGGCAATGGCCTGAGCTACGAAGATCAATTCCACCAGCAACTGGAACGCACCATGATCATGGTTGCGCAACTCAGCAGCAGTCCGTTGCCGACTGTCGAGCAGTACCGGTTGCTGAGTCTGCTACGGGTGGAATTACACGTCTTCGCCCATCTGGCCCAAGCCGTGATCCAGAACCGCCGTTCCCCGAACTGGAATATCGCTATAGCCACCCTCGCCCAGGAAACCGATCCACTGGCCCATCAGGTCATTGCCTTGACATCGACGCTGGTCACCTTGGCTAAGGCACGTCTTGACCAGGAAGCCGAAGCGGCCCAAGCCGCCAGTTCGATTACGGTCTGGAACCTGGCCGTGATGATCACGATCATGCTGGTCGTTGCCTATGCCCTGTCCAAGCGGTGCGCCGACGCCTTGGCCCGTCCCCTGATCACGCTGGCCCGGGCAACGCAGCGCCTGGTGGATGGTCGTTTGCACAATGATCTGCCGGTCAGCAATGACGAACTCGGCGATCTCACCCATGCGTTCAACACCATGCGGGCTTTTTTGCAGCAGGCGCAGGACGAGTTACGCGAAGCCAATGCTCTGCTGGAGCGACGGGTCACGGAACGCACCGTGGCACTGGCAGCGCTCAACGACACCCTGAATCTGGAAATCGCCGGTCATAACCAAACTGAAAAAGCCCTGCGGGAAAGCGAGGCGCGGTTGCTGGCCATGACCAAAGCCATTCCCGATCTGGTGTTCGTGGTCGATGAAGATGGCTTTTACCGGGAAATTCTGGCCGCCAGAACCGATACCGTCGCCATCGGTCCGCTGCGGGGGAAACGCTTACACGATGTGCATTCACACGAAATGGCGGACTATTTTCTGGAGATCATCCGCCGGGCGCTGACTACCCAGCAAATTCAGGTTGCTGAATATGAATTGCATACGACATCGGGGCGGCGCTGGTTCGAGTCACGAACCGCGCCGCTCAATGTCGAGTTTGACGCCAAGGCCGCCGCTATCGTGGTAGCCCGCGATATTACCCAGCGCAAACAGACCGAAACCCAGCTCCGCCAAGCGCAAAAAATGCAGGCCATTGGACAACTCACTGGCGGTATCGCGCATGATTTCAATAATTTGCTGGCGATTATCATGGGCAATCTGGAGCTGCTGCACGAACAGTTGACCACCCAGCCCCGCTTGCTGGAACTGGCCCAGCAGGCGCTCAAGGCAGTGGATCGAGGCGCTAATCTCAGCCGGCGGTTACTGGTCTTCGCTCGCCGCCAGCCCTTGCTGGCGCAACCGACGGACCTGAACAAACTGGCGCAGAGCATGCTGGATTTAATGCGCCGCACCCTGGGTGCCGCCATTCAGGTGGATACAGCGTTGGCGGCGGATCTGCACCAGACCCTGATCGATCCGGGGCAGTTCGAGACGGCTTTGCTCAATCTGGTGATCAACGCCCGCGACGCCATGGCGCACGGCGGTAAACTCACACTGGAAACGGCTAACGTCATCCTGGACCGCGATCAACTTGTCGCCCACCCGGACGTGCGGCCCGGTCCCTATGTGATGCTGACGGTCAGCGATTCCGGGATCGGAATGACGCCCGATATGCTGGAACACGCCTTCGAGCCGTTCTTCACCACCAAGGAAGCCAGCAAGGGCGGTGGGTTGGGGTTGAGCATGGTGTATGGCTTGGTCAAACAGTCCGGCGGGCATATCGCGATTTATAGCGAACCGGGTCAGGGCACCACAGTTCGGTTATACCTGCCGCCGTTGCTGCGCCCGGTACAGGCGTTGCCGGAAGCGCCGGTCGTTGAGGCAACCCCGCCTGGTCAAGGCGAGGCGGTGCTGGTGGTGGAGGATGACCCCGATGTGCGCCTGTTCGCGGTCAGCGCGTTGCGGAACCTGGGTTATGACAGCCGGCAGGCGGGCGATGCTGAAGCAGCGCTGCAGGTGCTGGAAACAATGCCGGAAATTGCCCTGTTGTTCACCGACATCGTATTGCCAGGCGGGATGGATGGCGTGAGGCTGGCCGCCGAAGTCCAGCGTCGCCTTCCCGGTCTGCCGATCCTGTTCACTTCTGGCTATACCGAACATACCCTGGTTGGTGGTGGCCAGTTGGTTGATGGGGTCGAGGTGTTGATCAAGCCCTATCACAAGGCGGAACTCGCCGGCAAGTTGCGTGCGCTACTGAACTGGCGACGTGAGGCCAAGCTTTGATGTGTAGTCCTAATCCGGCCTACATTGACGCCTTTTGAAGGAGCCATTTTCATGCGTACCATCGGAGCTTATGTTCGTGCGCGCATTGATCCGGATACCAAGGAACGCGCTGCCGAGGCACTAGAAGCTATGGGTTTGTCGATTTCTGATGCTATCCGTTTATTCATGCAGCGGATAGCGGATGAGCGCTGTTTGCCCTTCGGGATGAAAGTACCGAACGCGATGACGCACGAGGCGATGACCGAGCTTGAAGCCGGTAAGGGTCAGCGTTTCGATAGCGCGGATACGTTGATGGCGGACTTGAATGTGGACGATTGAACGCTCATCAGCCTTTAAGCGTGATTATCGGCGGGTCAAGGCAACACCGCGCTACAGCAGGGATATAGATTCGCTTCTGTCCGCGATCATCGCAGGATTACTGGCTGATCAGTTGTTGCCAGAGAATTATCGCGACCACGCGCTTACCGGCGATTGGACCGGTTATCGCGAATACCACATTAAGCCCGATTTGCTACTGATCTACCGAAAGCTAGACGAAGAAACTTTGCGGTTGGCTCGACTGGGTTCTCACGGCGAGTTATTTGATTAAGCATGTACCGGATAGAGGCAATCTTCACCACTTTCGTCGATGATTCTTAGCCAGTCTTCTTCTCGGATCAGCACTTCGTAGCACTTGCCCGTGATGAGATCGGCGGCACTGAAATCGCCAAAATCGGCGTCATTGACGCAGACGACAAACTCAACGGTCTGACCAAACGTCACGCAGCCCACCGCTCACAGCGCGGAATGCGGGAGAGGATATCGGTTAGGGTGTCCCGCACCCGCTCGGTGTCGTAATGGTTTTGCAGATTCAGCCACGATTGCGGATCAGTGCCAAAGAAGGTGGCCAGCCGCAACGCGGTATCCACGGTAATGCCCCGTTGCCCTTTGATGATTTCATTGATTCGGCGCGGCGGAACGTCAATGGTCTTGGCCAGCGCGTACTGGCTCAGACCCAGCGGCTTTAGAAAGTCCTCGTGCAGAATCTCGCCAGGGTGGATCAGGGGCAGTCGGTCTGCCGTCGGGTCAACCACCTCCGAGAAATCCATCAAGTCCAAGTCTTCTATCCGAATATTCATCAATCTATCCTTCAAGGCCGGGTCTCGCTTTGTCCGTCAAGCCGATCCAGAATGGCCAGCGCTCGTTGCGGATCAGCTTGAGCCGCCAAGGCGCGAAACCGGGTTTCAGCATCAAAGCCGGACAATGTTTGAATACTCAGTTCTTCCATCAGTTTACTAAGGCTCATGTCCCGCATGGCAGCGAGTTGTTTAAGCCGGTCATGGGTATCATTCGGTAGCCGAATCGTTAAGGTACTCATCGAGATTGGTGAAATTCGCCAGGTTGCTGGGCGATCCATTCCTTAAGCGCGGCATCCAGGCGAGTTTGCCAACCTTTGCCGGTGGCGCGGAACCAAGTGACCACTTCAGGGGACAGTCGCAAATTGACTGGTTGTTTGGTCGCGGCCCGTTGTGGGCCACGCGCCTGTCGCAGGGCGTTCAGGGTAGCTTCTACGCCGCCGCCAGGAGTCAGGGTGGCGTTCGACCAGTCGATAAGGCGTGTATCAGGATCGTCTACTGAATCTGGCGCTGCCGTCAGTAGGGCTTCCCAATCTGCGTCAGTGACCGGAAACTTCGCGTCGGTATTGGAGAATTTGGGTTTTGTCGGCATAGCGGCATGAGATTAAATGCGCCCCGGAGTCGCGCTCAGTCCAAACCATAACCACGATCCGGCCTCGGTGAAAACCCAGGCTGACCAGGCGTTGCTCTCCGTAAGCTTCGCGGTCGTCTTCATCGGTGACCATTGGAAAATCGAAGACGTCAGCGAGCGTTGCTAAATCAATCCCGTGTTTGTGCAGGTTGGTGCGGCGCTTCGATTCGTCCCAAGTAATCATACGGTGATTGTATCCACAACCATGTTGAAACGCTAAATTGAGGAGCGATTCCTCGACCCCAACCAAAAAAGGTCACTCCCCGCCGCGTCGGGTCACCTCTCACCGGCAACACTTCCCTCACGGACCAGGCTTGACGGTCAATTTTCGACTCATCCACTATTTTCTCTTTATTCTATAACCGGTTAATGAATCAATGCGCGGGAAGTTCTCGCCTTGGCACACCCGCTGCAATAGCGAACCGCGAAGGGATAGAACACGCATCCTCCAATCTCCCAACCCCTAACCGGGTTTTTCAATCAGCACTACGGAGCTACCCCATGAAGAAGTTGCAGAAAGGCTTTACCTTGATTGAGCTGATGATTGTGGTCGCGATTATCGGTATTTTGGCCGCCATTGCATTGCC
>CAIRMO010000096.1 GCA_903879705.1 uncultured Candidatus Competibacteraceae bacterium
ACTCGACGTGGGCGGTGGCGATGGTGATGCCGCGCGCCTTTTCTTCCGGCGCCGAGTCAATCTGGTCGTAAGCCTTGAATTCGCCGCCAAACTTGGCCGCCATCACCTTGGTGATCGCCGCTGTCAGTGTGGTCTTGCCGTGATCGACGTGACCAATCGTTCCCACATTCACATGGGGCTTATTGCGCTCAAATTTTTCTTTGGACATCCTGGAACTCCCCTATAAAGCTCAGGCTAGAGATTCAGACTACACCGCCCATGAGTCGTCAATGCTGGGTCGTCAATGCGTTAGTGATGGAGCCCATAATCAGATTCGAACTGATGACCTCATCCTTACCAAGGATGCGCTCTACCGACTGAGCTATATGGGCAAATTTTCTTATTCGATCATCTTGTTGTGGAGCGGGTGATGGGAATCGAACCCACACCATCAGCTTGGAAGGCTGAGGTTCTACCTTTGAACTACACCCGCCTTGCCTAACCAAAAGTCTGTGATTTGGTGGAGGGGGAAGGATTCGAACCTTCGAAGGCTGTGCCAGCAGATTTACAGTCTGCCCCCTTTGACCGCTCGGGAACCCCTCCAAAATCGAGTCGCGTATTCTGGTAGCGAAAAACGGGGCTGTCAATCGCAATTTTTTGGAAAGATCCAGAAAATTGATTATCATCGGCACCGGTTTGGCTGGCGTAGCTCAGTCGGTAGAGCAACTGCCTTGTAAGCAGTGGGTCGGGGGTTCGATTCCCTTCGCCAGCTCCAAATAAAACAAAGGCTTAATCGGTGATTTTAGTTTTATTTTTCAGCGCATCAATCACTAGGTTGATACTTGGCGCAAGCCCTGAATCGTTGGCGGTTTGACGCCATGCGATCATCGGACTCCTTCTGAAAAACCGCTCTGCGTTCTATCCATGAAACCGCAAATCCCCCATTTTGAATCCGCCCGGGTATTAATTGCTGGCGATGTGATGCTGGATCGCTACTGGTACGGCCCCTGCGCCCGCATTTCGCCGGAAGCGCCGGTCCCCGTGGTCAAGGTCGAGGAAGTCGAGGAACGGCCCGGCGGCGCGGCCAACGTCGCGGTGAACATCGCCACGCTCGGCGGTCAGGTCCGGGTGCTGGGCGTTGCCGGGGCCGACGAAGCGGCGACCACCCTCGAAACCAAATTGCACCGGCTGGGCATAGCCTGCGATCTGATTCGGCTGCCCGGCCAGGCCACCATTACCAAACTGCGGGTGCTGAGTCGCAACCAGCAATTGCTGCGGCTGGATTTTGAGGACGGCTTTCCCGGTCTCGATCCGGTGGCACTGCGTGAGCGGTTTGCCGCCGGGCTGGCTGAAACCGATGTGGTGGTGCTGTCCGATTACCGCAAGGGCGCATTACGTCAGGCCGATATTCTGATCCGGCTGGCCCGCGCTGCTGGCAAGCCGGTGTTGGTGGATCCCAAGGGCCGTGATTTTCGCCGTTATCACGGGGCGACACTGATCACCCCCAATCTGGCTGAATTTGAGGCCGTGGTTGGAGCCTGCCGCGATGAGGCCGAACTGGTCGGCAAAGCTGAGGCGCTGCGCCGGGATTTGGGGCTGGAGGCGTTGCTGATTACCCGGGGTGAACGGGGCATGACCCTGTTGCGGAGCGGGATGGAACCATTGCATCTGGCGGCGCGTGCGCGTGAGGTCTACGACGTAACCGGGGCCGGCGATACCGTAATCGCCACGTTGGCGGCTGGACTGGCTGCCGGGCTGGACTTGCCGGCGGCAACCCTGCTGGCGAATCTGGCGGCCGGAATTGTGGTTGGTAAACTGGGCGCCGCCAGCGTCACCGCGTCGGAACTGCGGCGGGCGCTGTATGAACACGATGAGCCACCGCGTGGCGTGTTAACCGGCGAGGATTTGCTGCGGGTGGTTGGCGACGCCAAGGCGCACGGCGAAACCATCGTGATGACCAACGGCTGTTTCGACATTCTGCACGCCGGCCACGTCACCTATCTCGAACAGGCCAAGCGGCTGGGCAACCGGCTGATCGTGGCGGTCAATGACGACGACTCGGTGCGCAAGATTAAGGGCGCGGATCGGCCCGTCAACTCGTTGTGGCAGCGAATGCGAGTACTGGCCGGACTGGCGGCGGTGGACTGGGTGGTCCCGTTCCATGAGGACACCCCGGAAGCGCTGATTCGTGCCGTCCAACCGGATTACCTGGTCAAGGGCGGTGATAACGATCCAGCCCATGTTCCTGGCAACCGCAGCGTCTGGGACAGCGGCGGTCAGGTGGTGGTGATGGATTACATCGAAGGTTGCTCCACCACCAGCACCATCGCCCGCATTCTCAAACGGCCGTGAATCCGGCTATTCCCGCCATTAACGTCGATGTCGCCATTATCGGCGGCGGCATCGCCGGGCTATGGTTACTGGCCCGGTTACGGGAGCGGGGTTACGGCGTGGTGCTGATTGAAGCCGACCGGCTCGGTTCCGGCCAGACCATCTGCGCCCAGGGCATCATTCACGGCGGGGCCAAATACAGTCTGCACGGCAGTCTCAGCGACTCGGCCCAAGCCATTGCCGGAATGCCAGCGCGGTGGTGGCACTGCCTGAGCGGCGCGGGCGAGGTCGATCTGCGCGAAGCACGATTGCTGGCTGATCATCAGTATTTATGGGCTACGAGCGCTCCGAGTTCGCGGCTTACCGCCTTTTTCGCCAGCAAGCTGATGCAAAGCCGCATGGAAAAAGTCGAAAAAGTCGCCGATGATCTGCCAGCGACGTTGCAACATCCACAGTTTCGCGGCGTGGCCTACCGGCTGGACGAGCCGATTGTCGATGTCGCTTCCGTGCTGACGGCGTTCGCCCACAGCTACCAAGACGCCCTACTGTTCAGCCCGGAACCAATAAGTTCCGCTGTGAATGGAACCCTCACTCTGCACCATCCCGACCGACTGCCGCTGACCCTTTTACCCGCCTGCATTGTGTTCACCGCCGGAACCGGCAACACGGCATTGCCGTGGGCGGCGCAGCAACTGCGGCCTTTGCACATGGTGATGGCGCGGGGCGTAAATCTGCCCGGCCCGTTGTATGCCCATTGTCTCGGCGTAAGCGATACGCCGCGAGTGACTGTCACCAGCCATACCGATGCCGAAGGGCGGTTGATCTGGTATCTGGGCGGCGGACTGGCTGAAACGGGAGTCAAGCGGAATCGTGGTCAACAGATTCAGGTGGCCCGGCAGGAATTGACCGTGTTGCTGCCGTGGGTGGACTGGACTGCGGTGCAATTCGCTACCTTCACCGTGCAACGGGCCGAAGCCCGGCAACCGGGCGGCGTTCGTCCTGCCTGTTTCAGCCTGCGGCGCGAGGGCCGCATTATCGCCGCCTGGCCGACCAAGCTGGCCTTGGCACCCCTGCTGGCCGAGCAGCTTGAGCAACAGGTGCGAACTCTCGCGGTGCAGCCGCAGCCGCTGGCTTCGTGCGAACTGGCCGACTGGCCGCGCCCGGAGATCGCTATTTCACCTTGGGATCGGGAGGAGTTGGCATGGAGCTGAGGCCACTGGGCGCGACCGGTCTCCGGGTCAGTCCGCTGGGACTGGGAACCGTGAAATTTGGCCGCAATCAGGGCCTCAAGTATCCGCAGCCGTTTACGTTACCGACTGACCGGGAGGCTTTGGCGCTGCTCGACCTGGCTTGGGATTTGGGCGTCAATCTGCTCGATACCGCGCCTGCGTATGGCGAGAGTGAGGAACGGCTGGGCCGGCTCTTACGGCAATCCCGGCGGGACTGGATCATCGTGACCAAGGTCGGTGAGGAATTCCACGATGGCGATTCCCGCTTCGACTTTTCCGCGGCTGCGACTCGCGCCAGCGTCGAGCGCAGTTTGCGTCGGCTGGGCATTGAAACGCTGGATGCGGTGCTGGTTCATTCCAGCGGTGATGATCAGGCGATTCTGGAGCAGGAAGCGGTATTACCAACCTTGCGGGATTTGCAACGCGCCGGACTGATCAGAACGGTCGGCATATCCACTAAAACCGTTGCTGGCGGATTACAGGCGGTCGAGTGCTGCGATCTGGTGATGGCGACCTATAACCTGCGGCAACGCGAGGAATTGCCGGTGATCCGTGCGGCCTATGCCGCCGGCAAGGGCGTATTGATCAAAAAAGGTCTGCTCAGCGGCCATCTGGATGTGGCCAAGTCCGATCCGGTGCAGGCAGCGTTGCAACTGATTTATGCCGAACCGGGGGTCAGCAGCGTGGTCATCGGAACGCTGAATCTGACCCATTTGCAGGCAAATGCGGCGGCGGTGGAATGGGCGGTGGCTAACCCTTTACGCATACCACTTGCTTGAGGGTATGCACGATGTCGGTCAAGTCGCACTGATTGGCCATGACCACATCGATGTCCTTGTAAGCGCCGGGAATCTCGTCCAGGACGCCATGATCTTTCCGGCAAATGACGCCGGCGGTCTGCTGCGCCAAATCGGCCTCGGTGAACTCTTTCACGGCGGCGGTGCGGCTCATCCGGCGGCCAGCTCCGTGGGCGCTGGAGCAGAAGCTTTCGGGATTACCCTTGCCACGCACGATGTAGCTGCACGTCCCCATGCTGCCGGGGACAATGCCCCAATCGCCTTCGCGGGCGCGGATTGCGCCTTTGCGGGTGACCCAGACGTTCGCGCCATAGTGATTCTCCTTGGCGACATAGTTGTGGTGGCAGTTCACGACCTCGGTGGTCACGATAAAGGGCGGCAGACGCCGGGCCAAGGCGGCCAGCACCAGATCCAGCATCGACTGCCGGTTCTGCATCGCATAGTCCTGCGCCCACTGCACCGCCTCGACGTAGTCGGCGAAGTGTTCGGTCCCTTCCGGAAAGTATGCCAAGTCGCGGTCGGGCAACTGGATCATCCAGCGCTCCATGTCCTGGCGGGCCAGATGGATGAAGTAATCGGCCATGGCGTTGCCAATCCCCCGGCTGCCGGAATGCAGCATCACCCAGACCTGATCGGTTTCATCCAGGCAGACCTCGATGAAATGGTTGCCGCCGCCCAGGGTGCCCATCTGATTCATCCATTTGGAGAACTTGCCGAACGCCTTCAGTAATTGAGGGTGACGGTCAGTGAGCGCCTTCAGTCCCGGTTCAAACGGCTGGGCAGCGTTGACCAAGACCCGGTTATCAGGATGCTGGCCCCGGCCAACCGGAACATCGCGGGTGATTTGATCGAAGACCTTTTGCAAGGCTTTCTCGTCGAGGTCGTTGGCCGTGATGGATAACCGGGCGGCAACCATGCCGCAGCCGATGTCTACGCCCACGGCGGCGGGAATAATGGCTTGGTGAGTGGCGATCACCGAGCCGATGGTCGCGCCAATACCCAGATGGACATCCGGCATCGCGGCGACATGGTGGTGGATAAAGGGCAGGCTGGCGAGGTTAGCCAGTTGCGCCTTCGAGCGCTCGTCAACGTCATCGGTCCAGATTTTAACCGGAACCCGCTGGTGAGTGAGGACGGTTTGAACGGGCATGGGCGATTCTCCTGATTCTCAATAAAATGCCTCCTCCAAATTTTCCTGTGATTCGATCCCTAAGTCAAGTGGGAGCGCGATGATCAAACTTTTTATATCAATGGGTTGTAGGAGAATCGACGGTCTGGCTGACCCCGCAGCCCACCATGAGCACAGGAAAATTTACCTTGGAATGCCGCACCCAACGAGATCAGCAAAATGCTATCAGCGCAAAAATCGGTCGTATTGTCATTATCAATCGGGTTGACCGCGTTAGCGCTCAACCCCGCAGTGGCTTTCGATCTCGGTCAGGTTACGGTCGGGCCAGCGACCTTTCAGGTGGAAATGGCGCAGACTGCGGCAGAACGCCAGCAGGGATTGATGTTCCGCCGGGAATTGCCCCCCGACCAGGGGATGCTGTTCATCCAGTCGCCGGGTTCGGCACTGTTCTGGATGAAGAACACTTACATTGCCTTGGATCTGCTGTACTTCGACGCCGATGGCCGGTTGCTCCAGGTGGTGGCCGCTGCACCGCCCTGCAAAACGCCGGATTGCCCGATCTATCCCAGTACCGCCGCGACCGTGCGCTACATTCTGGAAATCAACGCCGGCGAAGCGGCCCGGCGCGGCCTTCACATCGGCGATCGGCTCCGGCTGAAATAGCCGGATAATCCCCCGGTTTCGCTATTCCATAACCGGAAATTGCTTCAAACTGGGGCACTTTCAGCCAACCGACAGGCCTCTCCATGAATGGCAAGTTACCTGATTTCATCCATTGTGGCCGGGCGATCTGCGGTGATCTGGTTCAGGCCGAACGGCGTGAATGGTGGGTAACCAATGGTCTGGGCGGCTATGCCGCCGGCACCGTGGCGGGATGCCTGACCCGTGGCTATCACGGCCTGTTGATCGCGCCGATGCACGCACCCCGGGATCGTCGGCTAATTTTCGCCAAGGCCGACCCGATCCTGGTCGATGGCGACCGCGACATCGCCCTGTTCAGCAACCGCTGGGCCGGCGACGTGGTCAGCCCCAACGGCTATGTTCATCTCGAGTCATTCCGCCTGGAAGGGCGGATGCCGGTCTGGCGGTTTGCCGTTGGCGACATCGTTCTGGAACAGCGCATCTGGCTGGAGCCGGGCGCTAACACCAGCTATGTCGCCTGGCGGCTGACGGCGCCCGGCAACGCCCGGCCGTTGCAACTCCGGGTTCACCTGCTGGTGAACAACCGTGGACATCACGCCCGGACCCGGATGCACGATTTTCAACCGGTGCTGGAAGCGCTCCATCCGACCTTGCGGCTGGTCGAAACCGACGATTTTATTCTGCGGCTGTGGACCTGCGGCGGCGTGATCCGGGACGGGGTAAGCTGGTTTGAGAACTTCGATCTGCTGGTCGAGCATGAACGCGGCCTGGCGCACCGAGACCACCATTTTTGCCTGGGCGAAGCGTTGCTGGAGTTACGGCCCGGTGTCTGGACCGGGGTGGTCGCCAGTCTGGATGAAGCCGCTGATCTCGATCTAAGCGCGGCCATGCAGCGGTTCCTGAATCGCGATCGGGCGCTGCTGGCCCAGGCCGAGTCCCAGCATCCCGAATGGCGCTTGGCTCCCGACTGGGTGCGACAACTGGTTCTGGCGGCGGACAGCTTCATCGTGGCCCGACCCTTGCCGGATTGGCCGGATGGCCGGTCCGTGCTGGCCGGATATCCCTGGTTCGGTGACTGGGGCCGCGACACGATGATCGCCCTGCCCGGTTTGACCCTGGCCACCGGCCGCCCCGATCTGGCCCGCCGGATCCTGCTGACTTACGCCCGCTTCCTCGATCAGGGCATGTTGCCCAATCAGCTTCCCGCCGCCGGCGAACCGCCCGGCTATAACACCGTTGACGCTGCGCTCTGGTATGTCGAAGCCTGGCGAGCGGTGCTGGAGGCCGGTGCCGACGCCGAAACCCTGGCGGAAGCCTTGCCGATCGTGCAGGAAATCATCGCCTGGCACATCGCTGGAACCCGCTATGGCATTGGCATGGACGCTAGCGACACGCTGTTGCGGGCCGGCGAACCGGGAACGCAACTGACCTGGATGGACGCCAAGATCGAGGACTGGGTGGTGACGCCACGGCTGGGCAAGCCGGTGGAAATCAACGCGCTCTGGTACAACGCGCTGTGCAGCGTGGCCGATATTGCCCGGCGACTGGGTCAATCACCGGCGTTTTACGAGGATTTGGCCGATCAGGTTCGCCACGGCTTCCGCCGTTTCATCCGCCCCGATGGCGAGGGGTTGTATGACGTGCTGGACGGGCCTGATGGTCACGATGCTCAGATTCGCCCCAACCAGATTTTCGCCGTTAGCCTACAACACAGCCCGCTCGATCTCGCAGCCCAGCAGGCCGTGGTGCGCGTCTGCGGGCGGGAGTTGCTGACCTCCTGTGGCTTGCGTTCGCTGGCACCGTGCTGCGCCGGGTTCCGGCCCTACTACCTCGGCGATGTCCAAGCGCGCGACAGCGGCTACCACCAGGGGCCGGTCTGGGCCTGGCTGCTCGGCCATTACGCGCTGGCCGACTACCGGGTATCCGGCGATGCGGCAGCGGCGCAAGCCTGGCTGGAGCCAATCCGCGACCACCTGACCGACGCCGGACTGGGCACCGTCAGCGAGATTTTCGACGGTGCCCCGCCGCACCAGCCCCGTGGCGCTCCCGCCCAGGCCTGGTCGGTGGCGTGCATCCTCGCCGCCTGGCAACGGCTAGAGCGGCGGAAAAGCCGATGAATTTTCGCGCCAGCCTGAACAGCATCGTCACCCGCCTGGTTATAACGGGTGTAATGATCATACTTTTCTCTTCGATCATTCGGGGTTTCGTGCTGACTTATTCCTTGCGCCAAAATTTCACCGAGCTGATCTCGACTCAACTGGTAACGATAGCGAATTATGCTGCGAAGAATGTTGATCACAACATTTTAGAGCGCCGTGAATTTCTGGAACGGGTTGCAATGAAATTCCCGCTGCCTTTGCTGCATAACCAGAAGGAATTGCAGACTTGGTTAGGTGAGCGCAACGACCTTAATCTGCTGTTCTCATCGGGCCTGTTAGTGCTGGATACCTCGGGTCGTGCGCTGGTGGACTATCCTGCATTGCCTGATTGGCTCGACCAGTCTTTTGCGGATCGCGATTATTTTCAACAGGCCATGAACGGTGAATTCGCCATTGGCCGTCCCATCTTTGGGCAAATTTCCAAAATGCCGCTATTGCCGATGTCCATGCCCTTGCGCGACAGCGCCGGGGTTGTGCAAGCCATTCTGGTGGGTATATCCGCACTCAATTCCCCAAATTTTCTGGAAGCCTTGTACACCATCCGCGTCGGCAATACGGGAGAGATCGTACTGGTTTTGCCACGCGACCAATTGTCCATTGGCTCATCAGAAGAGCGGTATATCACGTTCCAGCCAACGCCGAAGGAAGGCGTGCATCCTCAGCACGATCAGGCGATGAAGGGCTTTCGTGGGGCAGGTATCAGTGTCAATAGGGCTGGTCTCGAAGAATTGGCCGCGATCGCTTCGGTGCCGAGTAGCGGCTGGTTTATCGTCGCTCGCCTGCCCATCAGCGAAGTCCTTGCGTCGATTACCCCTATGCAGTATCTCTTTGTGAAGACTACATTCTTTATAGCGCC
The DNA here is from genome assembly GCA_903879705.1 of uncultured Candidatus Competibacteraceae bacterium. GTDB lineage: Bacteria > Pseudomonadota > Gammaproteobacteria > Competibacterales > Competibacteraceae > RXIV01. The sequence continues at coordinate 9,123 of CAIRMO010000096.1, forward strand.
TGTTTTTACTCTCATCGTAATAATTGGACTGCGCTACCAATTGCGCCCGCTCATGAATGCAGCGCAACTCGCCGACCGAATGACACTGGGTGAAATTGTTCTCGAACCTTTACCCATATTACGCGACGATGAGGTCGGGCATCTAACAAGGGCTTTCAATCGCCTCCTGTCAAAATTACTCAAAAGCCGTGCCGCGCTGCAACACAGCGCACACCATGATCTGCTGACGGGATTGCCAAACCGTCAGTTGTTGGCGGATCGAATGCAGCAAGCACACGCACACGCCCAGCGTACCCAACGGCACATTGCGCTGTTGTTTCTTGATCTGGATGGCTTCAAACCGATCAATGACCGATTAGGACACGGAGCGGGTGATGCGGCCTTGTGCGAAGTGGCGGCTCGCCTGAGTAAAGCGCTGCGGCGTGAAGACACCTTGGCGCGAGTAGGCGGGGACGAGTTCGTCATTCTATTATCCGATTTGAATGATCAGGCTAGAGCGGTAGCGGAGTTGGTCGCCAACAAATGTTTGGGCGCTTTTCAGGCACCTTTTATCCTCGATGGCGAGTCGTGCCGATTAGGAACATCCATCGGGATTGCTATTGGTCATGGCGAGTATTCGCTGGATCAATTAATGATTGCCGCCGATGAAGCGATGTATCGAGCCAAAGCATCGGGACGCGGACGTTTTTGCTGGGCGAATGATTGACTGTTGATGGCCGTTATCGCAGAGACCCACAGCGTGAATCCACAAACCCGGCTGTTCCGCCTGCAACTGATCGGTTCGCTGGCGCTAATTCTGGCGCTGACGCTGAGCTTGGGCACCTACTTCATCCTGCAGGACATCCACTGGTTCGAGAGTGGCTTACAGGCGCTGGAAGAGGAATTTCTCCGCAGTCATCATGAATTGAACCCCGGCGAAACTCTGGAAACCGTACTGAATCAACAGCAGGTCGCCTTGTGGGAGGAAGTGCGCGAGCGGATCTGGATCACCGCCTGGATGGCGCTGCTGGCGGTAGCGGCGACAGTGGCCCTTTCGCTTCGATATGCGCGCTGGATCCGTGATCTGGTCATCGGCTATCAGCGCGATCTCGGCGAGCAAACTACCGCGTTGAAAAAAACCGCCGAGGCGCTGAATCAGGCCCAGTATGCCGTTGACCACGCCGCCGATGAACGCAAAGCTGCCGAGGAACGGCTGTTGCGTCGGTCCCAGTACGACGTTCTGACCGGTCTGCCCAACCGCAGCCTGTTGCAGGATCGCTTGCGACAGACGGTAGCGGGCGCAGCGCGGAGCGGACGCCGGCTGGCGGTGCTGTTGATCAACCTTGACCGGCTCATGATCGTCAACGATTCACTGGGTTATCAATACGGCAATCAGATCTTGCAGGAAGCCGTGCGCCGGTTACGTCAGGCGGTGCGGGCCAGCGATACCCTGAGCCGGCATGGCGGCGATGAATTTGTCGTGCTGGCCCCGGATCTCATCCACAGCCATCAGGCCGCGGCGGTCGCGGAAAAACTGGTGCGGACGGCGATTGAACCGTACCGATCCGGCGATCAGTCCGATGAATGGGTGATGACCTTGAGCATCGGGATCAGCGTGTACCCGGAAGATGGCCGCGATGTGGAGACGTTATTGCGTAACGCCGCCGTTGCCCTGAGCAGCGCCAAGGATGAGGGCTGCAATAGTTACCGGTTTTTCACCCCGGAAATGAATGTCCGCGCCCATGCCCGGTTATCGCTGGAAAGCCGGTTGCGGCGAGCGCTGGAACGCGGCGAATTTGAGCTGCATTACCAGCCGCAATTCCGGATCGCTGACCACCGGCTGATCGGCTACGAGGCGCTGGCGCGCTGGCGCAGCGGCGATGAAGTGGTATCGCCGGCCCAGTTCATTCCGGTCGCGGAGGAATGCGGTCTGATCCTGCCGCTGGGCGCTTGGGCGTTGCGCGAAGCCTGTCGGCAAAATCAGGCGTGGCGGGAACGGGGCCTGGTGATTCAACCGATGGCGGTGAATCTATCCGCGGTGCAGTTCCGGCGGCGGGCGGTGGTCGCCACGGTCACTGAATCGTTGCGAACCAGCAGGCTGGACCCCCGTTGTCTGGAACTGGAATTGACCGAAAGCGTGTTGATGGAAGACCCGGAACAGGCCAGCGCCGCGCTGCGGGAATTGAAGGCTATGGGCGTCAGACTGGCGGTCGATAACTTTGGCGCCGGCTACTCCAGTCTCAGTTATCTGAAACGCTTCCCGCTGGACACGCTCAAGATTGACCGGGCTTTCATTCAAGGCGTGCCTGAAGATCGCGATGATGCGGCGATTACTACAGCGATTGTCGGGCTGGCCAAAAGCCTGGATTTGATCACGGTTGCGGAGGGAGTGGAAACCGAAGCGCAACGGGCATTTCTGCTGGCCGAAGGCTGTGATCGCTTGCAAGGTTTCCTGTGGGGTCGGCCATTGCTGGCGGCGGAGCTGGAAGCGTTACTGCGAAGGGCGGGTTCCGGTGCGCTGCCGGATTAGCGCTTGTCCGGTCCGGTGGGTTGCCGGACAATGCCGGGCCATTCCCAGCCTGATTACACCACCATAACCAGCGAGGTGAACATAAGGTGAAACGGCAAGTGCGCAAGGCGGTTTTCCCGGTCGCGGGCCTCGGTACGCGGTTCCTGCCGGCCACCAAGGCCAGTCCCAAGGAAATGCTGCCGATTGTTGATAAGCCGTTGATTCAATATGGTGTCGAAGAAGCGGTGGCGGCGGGGGTCAATACCCTGATTTTCATCATTGGCCGCACCAAAAATGCCATCGCTGATCATTTCGACAAAGCGTATGAGCTGGAAGTGGAACTGGAAGCGCGTGGCAAGACCGATCTGCTCCAGGTGGTGCGTAACATCGTGCCCAAGGGAGTGGAATGCGTCTATGTCCGCCAGGCTGAGGCGCTGGGGCTGGGCCATGCGGTGCTATGCGCCCGGCCGGTGGTGGGCAACGAACCGTTCGCGGTGATTCTGGCCGACGATTTGATCGAGGAAGATGCCAGTGAAGGCAGCACCCTCACCCAAATGACCCGCTGCTTCAATAAATACCAGTGTTCGATTCTGGGCGTGGAGCGGGTGCCGAAAGAAGAGACCCACAAGTACGGCATTGTTCATCCCTTGCCCTTTGCCAATCGCCTGAGCAATGTCGAGAGCATCGTCGAAAAGCCCAAACCGGAACATGCTCCGTCCAATCTGGCGGTAGTGGGCCGCTATATCCTGACCTCGCGGATTTTCGACCTGCTGGAACACATCCCGCGAGGGGCCGGCGATGAAATCCAGCTTACCGACGGCATCGCCGCGCTGCTCAGCGAGGAACAGGTGCTGGCCTATGAGTTTTTCGGACGACGTCACGATTGCGGCAGCAAGCTGGGCTATCTGATCGCCACGGTCGAATACGGTCTGCGCCATCCTGAACTGGGTAGCGAGTTTCAACGCTATTTGCAGGAAAAAACACAGGCTGAAGATTAAAGGAGACCTTCCGCACACGTGGACATAATTCATTGATTTTTGATTCTTAAAGTTTTATCGCCTCATTCTGACATTGAAAGCAACAAAGTCCCCGGCAAAACCGGGGACTTTCATTCATTGTACAAGTGGAAGCGGGTGGGGGATATACTTTCACCAGCAACAGCAACCCAGGCAGGCGCGGCAGTGTCCAATGCGTATGAGATAGCGAAGACGGGTGGTCGCCATTATGGAACCTACGAGCGATTTAAGGATGCGCGGGAAAAAGAAATTGAAAAATCAATCCGCGCCTTGGAGCAACGGATTATTGAGCATGAAGATAAAATCAAGAATCCAGAGAAGTATGTTGAGCCGGACATCAAGTCCATTCATTTAAACGATCTGGTTTCTAGGTATTGGCCTAAAGAAATCGCGGATTTCCGCGCTAAGATTGCTGTTTTCCAGGGGATTCTAAAGGAGCGCCAAAATGGCTGAACAAGCAGATTACCGCTATGTACTGATTGAATCAGTAGCATCGCTTATTGAAAAGGCAAATGAGATTAAGTCTTCATCGCCTTATGAGCAGGGGCGAGCGATGGCCTATTTTGAAATCTTGTCGGCGATGAAAAATGAAGCTGATTTGGTCGGTATTGCGCCGAAAGATATTGGCTTGAGTGATTTTGAAAACTTGGTCGGGATGAAGAAAGCCGCATGAATCCCACCATCATCGGCAACGCCACCTAACCCTCCACCTCAAACCGGCTGGCGAAAATCTTGTAATGCGGCAGCCGGTCTTCATCGGTAATCGTATCCACGAAATAGGACTTTCGCTTCGATCGAAAAACCGGACGTAGCACAGGCTTCCAGCCCGTGTTGAAACGGGCAAGATGCCCGTTCCACGCCACTACAAGCGAAAGTCCTGATTGATCATCAGGAGTTCTGATCATGCGTAGTAATTTACCCGTTACTAATATAGAGCATATACTGAAAAATGCTGACACACTGGTTTCTACCACCGATCTGAAAAGTCGGATCACCTATGTAAATCCCTCGTTTATTCGTATCAGCGGGTTCACCGAAAAAGAACTGGTTAACGCACCGCATAGTATTGTTCGGCATCCTGATATGCCGCCCGAAGCTTTTGCTGATTTATGGCAAACGATTCAATCAGGAAAATCCTGGACAGCGTTGGTTAAAAATCGTCGCAAGAACGGAGATTATTACTGGGTTAAAGCGAATGTAACCCCCCTTATCGAAAACAACCAGACGATGGGTTATATGTCCGTTCGCGTCAAACCAAGTCGTGAGGAAATTGCTGCGGCCAGTACGCTTTACCAGCAGATGCGGGAAGGTCGAAGTCGTTATAGGGTTTGCAATGGGTTGGTAACCCGTACCGATTGGCTGGGTAGACTGCTTTTCTGGAGCCATGTCAGTATCAGTACTCGGATCTGGATAACAATGCTGGTGATCACGTTGATGGTTATCGGAATTGAAACCGTCGGTTTGCTCTGGCTGGAAACGGGTCTGCAGAAGGCCAGTTTTGATTGGTCGCAGTTTCTGGTATTGGCAGGGACCAGTCTGGGTGTTGGAAGTGTGCTGGCGGCTTGGTTGTCAAGTTCAATTACCCAACCATTAGGAAATATCCTGGACTTTGCTAGACGGATTGCCAGCGGTGATCTCGGTAACCGTATTAATACGTTACGCAATGATGAGATTGGGCAGATCATCCGAGGTCTTAACCAAACGAATGTTAATCTGATGGGCGTTGTTTCGGATGTGCACATCCAAGTCGATGACATGTATGTCGAGATCGACGAAATCGCCAACAGCATCAACGATCTTTCGGTACGAACCGAATCCCAGGCGTCTAGCCTCGAAGAAACAGCAGCCAGCATGGAGCAAATCCATGCGACGGTGCAACAAACCGCGGATTTAGCCCGCCAGGCAAACCAGTTGTCGCAGTCAGCTTCGACGATTGCCGTGCAGAGCGGCGCTGTCGTCGGTCAGACGGTGACGAATATGGCGGATATTCACGCAAGTTCGACTAAAATCGCCGACATTATCAGCGTGATCGATGCTATTGCTTTTCAAACTAATATCCTGGCTTTGAATGCCGCTGTCGAGGCCGCCCGTGCAGGAGAGCAGGGCCGGGGATTTGCTGTCGTTGCCGGGGAAGTACGGAACCTGGCGCAGAAAACCACAATGGCCGCCAAGGAAATCAAGAGCCTGATCTACGACTCGTTAACCAAGGTGCAAACAGGCGCCAAGCTTTCCCAAGACGCGAGTAAGGCGATGGAGGAGGTCGTCGCTGCAATCGGGCGCGTATCAACGATCATGAGTGAAATCACCCACGCTGCAACGGAACAGGCCATAGGAATCAGCCAGGTCAATGAAGCGGCGATGCAACTGGATCGTGTCACCCAGGAAAACGCCGCATTCGTTGAAAGAATCACCGTCGCTGCCGAATTACTGACTACTCAGGCTAATATGCTCTTGGGTGCTATCAATGTCTTCAAAATAGATTCTGTACGTCAATAATTGGCCACTCTTTTTCATGTACAGAACCCCTTGATTTTGAAAAGAGTCCTGAGTGTAGTCATTTTCGACAAACTTCTTTCGGGAGAACAACCATGTCCAAAGGACTATTAGTCATTAATGCCGGATCGTCCAGCATCAAGTTTTCAGTATTCGCGCTGCCCGACAATGGCGGTGAACTGACGCTGGTTTGTCGTGGTTTGCAGGAAAACATCGGCGAGGACGATCCGCATTTCAAAGCCTTTGATCGCGCCGACCAGGTACTGGCGGATGTCCATCCAACGCCACAGAGCGGACTCTACCGGAAGTTGGGGCCAGAGCATCACCGCCGGGCCGCCGATGTCGCAGCGTCGCCACCAGTCGAGCCCGCCCGCACGGCGATTTACGATCATCAGGTGGCGTTGCGCGATCTGCTGGGCTGGCTGGCCCAGACCCCCGGCTTACCCGAAGTGATCGCGGCGGGCCACCGGGTCGTGCATGGCGGCGAGGAGTTCAGCGATCCGCAACTGCTGACCCCGGCGATTATGGCCCGACTGGAAACCTTCATCCCGCTGGCTCCGCTGCACCAGCCGCACAATCTGGCCGGCATCCGCGCCGTGAGCGCGGTGCGGCCTGATCTGCCGCAGGTGGGCTGCTTCGACACCGCCTTTCACCACGGTCAGCCAGAACTGGCGAAGCTGTTCGCCCTGCCGAAAGCCTATCGGGCGGAAGGAGTGCGCCGTTACGGCTTCCACGGCCTGTCCTATGAATACGTCGCTGCTGCGCTGGCTGATCTGATGGGAACGCCGGCTACCGGGCGGGTCGTGGTCGCGCATCTCGGCAACGGGGCCAGCATGTGCGCGATCCGCGACGGTCGGAGCATGGCCAGCACCATGGGGTTCACCGCCGTCGAAGGGCTGCCGATGGGGACTCGCACCGGATCGCTCGACCCCGGCGTGATCCTGTATCTGATTGAACGGCATGGCATGGGTGTCAAAGACCTGACCAATCTGCTCTACAAACAGTCCGGCCTGCTCGGCTTGTCGGGGTTTAGCAACGACATGCGCGAATTGCTGGCCAGTCCTGACCCGAATGCGAAACTGGCGGTGGACTATTTCTGCTACCGGATCGCCCGCGAACTCGGTTCGCTGGCCGCGGCGCTGGATGGGTTGGATGCCCTGGTATTTACCGGCGGCATCGGTGAACACGCGGCGGCGGTGCGTGAGCAGGTGTGCGGCCTTTCCGGCTGGCTGGGGATTGAAATGGATAGCGCGGCTAATGCGGCTGATCAGCAACGCATTGATCAAGCCGGCAGCCGGACCGCGGTGTGGGTGGTGCCGACCAATGAGGAACTGGTGATCGCCCGCCATACCCGGCAACTGGTGCTGAACGGCTGATGGGACGATGAAAATTACCATTTTTGGTTCCGGCTATGTCGGACTGGTGACCGGGGCCTGTTTCGCGGAAGTGGGCAATGATGTGCTGTGCGTGGATGTGGACGAAGCCAAGGTGGTCATGCTGCGGCGCGGCCAGATTCCGATTTATGAGCCGGGTCTGGATGAGGTGGTGCGACGCAACAGCGCCAGTGGCCGGCTGCAATTCACCACGGACGTCGCCGAAGGCGTAGCGCACGGGCTGTTCCAGTTCATCGCGGTCGGCACTCCGCCGGACGAGGATGGCTCCGCCGATCTGCAACATGTCCGCGCCGTCGCCCGCGCCATTGGCCAACATCTCGATGCTTACCGGGTGGTGGTCAATAAATCGACCGTACCGGTCGGCACCGCCGATATGGTGCGGGAAACCATCGCGGCCACTCTCGCCGAACGTGGCCAGACGATTCCGTTTTCGGTGGTCTCCAACCCGGAATTTCTCAAGGAAGGGGTGGCGGTTGCGGACTTTATGCGCCCGGATCGGATCGTGGTCGGCTGCAATGATGACCGGGCCATCCTGCTGCTGCGTAATTTGTATGCGCCGTTCAATCGCAACCGTGACCGGTTGATCGAAATGGACGTGCGCTCGGCGGAACTGACCAAGTACGCCGCCAACGCCATGCTGGCGGTCAAAATCAGTTTTATGAATGAAATCGCCAATTTGGCCGAACGATTGGGCGCGGATATTGAAAAGGTCCGGATCGGGATCGGCGCGGATCCGCGCAACGGCTATCACTTTATTTATCCAGGCGCGGGTTACGGGGGAAGCTGTTTTCCCAAGGACGTGAAAGCCCTGGAATACACCGCCCGGGCGGTGGGTTACGACGCGGCGTTGCTGCAAGCGGTGGAAGCGGTCAACGAGCGGCAGAAAACCGTGCTGTTCGCCAAGATTCAGCGCCATTTCGGCCATGAGCTGCCCGGACGAACCTTTGCCTTGTGGGGGCTGGCGTTCAAGCCCGGCACCGACGACATGCGCGAAGCGCCCAGCCGTAATCTGCTGGAGGCGTTGTGGCAAGCCGGCTGCACCGTACAGGCCTTTGATCCCGCGGCGATGAATGAAGCCCGGCGGATTTACGGCGAGCGGCCGGATTTGCAGTTGTGTGCGCGGCCGCTGGATGCGCTGCATCATGCCGATGCGCTGGTGATCATTACCGAATGGAGCCTGTTCCGCAGCCCCGATTTCGATGCGATCCGCCTGGCGCTGAAACAGCCGTTGATCTTCGATGGTCGCAATCTTTACGATCCCGAATTTATGCGGCAATCGGGCTTCACCTACTACGCGATTGGCCGGGGAGAAAACGCATGATCGTGCCGGTCATCCTGTCTGGTGGCAGCGGCAGCCGGTTGTGGCCGCTGTCGCGCGAGACCCATCCCAAGCAGTTTCTGCCGCTGGCGGATCAGGACACCCTGTTGCAAAACACCGCCTTGCGAGTCGCCGGGTTGATCGATGTGGCGCCGCTGCTGGTGGTGTGCAATCAGGAACACCGGTTCATGGTCGCCGAGCAGTTACGGGCGGTGGGTATACAACCGGCGGCGGTGATGCTGGAGCCGGTGGGTCGCAACACCGGACCGGCAGTAGCGGTCGCGGCGTTGTACGCCCAGCGTGACGGGGCCGATCCGGTGCTGCTAATCCTGCCGGCGGATCACGTCATTGCCGATGCCGCCGGCTTTTGCGCTGCGGTAGCGCAAGCCGCGCCCTCTGCCGAACAGGGGCGGCTGGTGACCTTCGGCATTGTGCCAACCGCACCGGAGACCGGTTATGGCTACATCAAGGCCGGCGCACCGCTGGATGATTCCGGCTCCGGGGTCAGCGTGGTGGAGCGCTTTGTCGAAAAGCCCGATCTAGCGACTGCCCAGCGCTATCTGGACACCGGCCATTATTATTGGAACAGCGGCATATTCCTGTTCCGCGCCTCGGCGTTTCTGGCCGAACTGGAGCGGCTGGCCCCGGCGATGCTGGCGGCCTGTCAGCAGGCGCTGGCGGCGGCAGGACCGACCGAGCGGGGTTTCCTGTGGCTAAACCATGAGGCGTTCGCTGCCGGTCCGGGTGACTCCATCGACTACGCGGTGATGGAGAAAACGGCTCAGGCGGTGGTCATGCCGCTGGCAGTGGGCTGGAACGACGTGGGTTCCTGGGCAGCGCTGTGGGAGATCGGCGCACACGATCGCGACGGCAACATCAGCCGTGGCGATGTGATCGCGGTCGATACGCACGATACCTATGTGGACGCCACCAGCCGGTTGGTGGCGACAGTGGGCGTGGAGAATCTGGTCGTGGTCGAGACCGCTGACGCGGTGCTGGTCGCCAGCAAGGAGCGGGTACAGGATGTCAAGGCGGTCGTGGATCGGCTCAAGGCCAGTCAGCGCCCGGAAGGCCGCAATCATCGCCAGGTCTACCGGCCCTGGGGGAGTTATGACCTGGTGGATCGCGCTGCCCGCTTTCAGGTCAAGCGCATTACCGTGACTCCCGGCGCGAGCCTGTCCTCGCAGATGCACCACCACCGCGCCGAACACTGGGTGGTAGTTCGTGGCGTCGCCCGGGTCACTCGTGGGGAAGAAACCTTCCTGCTGACCGAAAACCAGTCGACCTACATCCCGGTCGGGGTTCGCCACCGGCTGGAAAATCCCGGCAAGATTCCGCTGGAAATCGTTGAGGTGCAGTCGGGCAGTTATCTGGGCGAGGATGACATCGTGCGTTACGACGATGCCTATGGGCGGGAGCGGTGAAGATTCAGGCGGTCATCAGGAGCGGCGACGGTTAATCGCCGCCCGCGCCAGTCGATCCACCCGCTCATTGTCGCGATGGCCGCTGTGGCCACGCACCCATTGCCATTTGACCTGGTGTGGGGCCAGCGCCGCTTCCAGCCGTTGCCATAAATCCACGTTCTTAACCGGTTGCCGGTCGGCGGTTTTCCAGCCGCGCCGTTTCCACCCCGCCAGCCATTCAGTCATTCCCTTCATCACATACTGGCTGTCGGTGTAAATCTGCACCTGTGCGGGTCGCTCTAATGCTTCCAATCCATGGATAGCTGCCAACATTTCCATCCGGTTGTTGGTCGTCGCCGGTTCGCCGCCGGACAATTCCTTTTCATGGGTTCCACAGCGCAGCAGCGCCCCCCAGCCGCCGGGGCCGGGGTTACCCGAACAGGCACCGTCGGTAAACAGAAGCACCTGGTTTTGCTCGGCATCGGGTTGTTCGGTAGCACGGCTATCGTTCAAGAGAATAAGCCTCGATGTTCTCCGTGTGAAAGGAAGGCGATCAGATAAATCGCTCGCTGTCGTCAGTGTTTTACCGCTGTACTCTAACCTTCTCCCCCTCCCCCGTAAAATCAGGAGAGGGGACCGAACGCTTACGACCGAGGCAATAAGCAGATGAGCATTGCGGTTATCGCCGAAAAACCCGCCGTCGCCCGCGACATCGCTAAAACGCTGGGCGCCCGCCAGCGTGGCGATGGTTTTTTGCACGGCAACGGTTATGTGGTGACTTGGGCGATTGGACATCTGGTGCGGTTGGCTGAACCCCATGAAATTGATCCGGCCTGGAAACGCTGGCGGCGCGAGTTGCTGCCGATGGTGCCGGAATGCTGGCCGCTGCGGGTGAGCGACAGCACCCGCGACCAGTTTGAAGCGGTGCGCCGCATTCTTAATGACGATAGCATTGACCGGGTGGTTTGCGCGACTGATGCCGGGCGCGAAGGTGAATTGATTTTCCGCTATCTCTACGAAGCCGCCGGGTGTCGTAAACCCTTTAGCCGGCTGTGGATTTCTTCGCTGACCCCGGACGCGATCCGCTTGGGTTTCCAGAAATTGCGCGACGGCTCCGAGTTCGATCCATTAGCGGCGGCGGCGCGGGGTCGCAGTCAAGCGGACTGGCTGGTGGGGATGAATCTGTCGCGGGCTTATACCTTGGCCTGTGGCCATTTTGGCGATGAGGTGTTGTCGGTCGGACGGGTGCAAACGCCGACCTTGGCGATGGTGGTGGAGCGTGATCTGGCGATCCGCGCCTTTGTGACCGAGGATTATCGGGAAGTCGTTGCGAGCTTTACTCCCCTTTCCCCCAACCCCTCTCCCGCACGCGGGCAAGGGGAGAAAGCAGCAGGGAAGGAGCTACTGCGTTATCAGGGCGTCTGGTTTCGCGGCGAGCGCCCGGAACCCAAGGCCAAGCGCCTGCCTGCCGATGGGGAAGAAGCCGCCCGGATCGTGGCCCGCGCCCCATCCGGTCAGGCCGCGATTGAATCCCGCGTCGCCGAAACCCGCCGCGCCCCGCCGCCGTTGCTATATGACCTCACCGAATTACAGCGCCATGCTAACCGGCTATATGGCTTCAGCGCTCACACCACGCTCGATCTCGCCCAAAAGCTGTATGAGCAGCACAAGCTCATCAGCTATCCGCGCACCGACAGCCGCCATTTGTCAGCATCGGTAGCGGCAACGCTGGGGGCAGTGGTCGCGGCGATTGAGGAACCCTACCGGGATCGACTGGCGCCAACCACGGGTCAGCGGCCATTGCCCAGCCGGTTCGTAGACGATGCCAAGGTCACCGATCATCACGCCATTATTCCAACGCCGGTCATGGCCCGTGCCGGGTTGGCCGGTGATGAAAAGAAGCTTTACGACCTGATTTGTCGGCGCGTGCTGATGGCTTGGCACGACGATCATATCTGGGCAGTGACCACTTTAATCACCGCAATCACGGGTCGGGAAGCGGAGGGAACCACCCTGGTTGACCGTTACCACAGCAGCGGCACGGCGGTGGAGCAGATCGGCTGGAAGGTTCTGGAAATCGGCGCGGAGCAAAATTCTCCCCAATCTCCCGTTGCCAAAGGGGGGAGTCCCGCCAAAGCACCCAGCAAGCGCAAGACTAAAACGGCTGCGGCTGAGGGTTCTGCCGGCGATGACGCCGAGCAAAGTTTGCCGCCGGGCTTGACTATTGGTCAGGCGCAGCGGGTGCTGGAAGCCCGCGCCATGGCCAAGCAGACCCGGCCCCCGCCGCGGTTGACCGAGGCAACGCTGCTGACGGCGATGGAAACCGCCGGGCGGCATCTGGAGGACAAGGAACTGTCGGCGGCCATGAAGGACAGTGGCCTGGGTACGCCGGCCACCCGCGCCGACACCATCGAAACCCTGCTCAAGCGCCAGTACATGACCCGCGACGGCAAGGCGCTGAACGCGACCGAGCGCGGTATTCGGTTGATTCAGGCGGTGCAGACCCAAATCAAGAGTCCGCAACTGACCGGCGAATGGGAGGCGCGGCTCAAGCGGATTCAGCGCGGGGAGGGTGATTTGGCCGGATTCATGGCCGATATTGCAACCTTCGTGCAGCAGGCGGTGGCGCTGGCGTTTAGTGCGCCGGTTCCGCCGCCGGTGGTTAGCGTCATTGCCCCGGAAATAGCTGCCGCGTCCCGCCGGGAACCGGTTGCCGGCGATCGTCTCCTGGAGCTGTTGCAAAACGAATTCCGGTTGCCGACGTTCCGGCCTCATCAGGAGCAGGTTTGTCGCACCGTGACCGAGGGCCGCGACGTGTTGCTGGTGATGCCGACCGGTGCCGGTAAATCGCTCTGTTTTCAGTTGCCCGGCCTGGCTCGTGCGGGAACCACCCTGGTCGTTTCGCCGCTGATCGCGCTGATGGAAGATCAGGTCGCCAAGCTCTGCGAACTCGGTCTGCGGGCCGAGCGGATTCATTCCGGGCGGGATCGGGCCGCCTCGCGCCAGGTCTGCGTCGAGTATTTGCAGGGAAATCTGGATTATCTGTTCATCGCCCCGGAGCGGTTGAGCGTGCCGGGTTTTCCCGAAATGCTGGCCAAGCGCAAACCGGTGCTGATTGCGGTGGACGAGGCGCATTGCATCTCGCAATGGGGCCACGATTTCCGCCCCGATTACCGGATGCTGGGCCGACATTTGCCGCTGTTGCGACCCGCGCCGGTAATCGCCCTGACCGCGACCGCGACGGTGCAGGTGCAGGATGACATTGTCGGGCAAATCGGCATGGGCCAGGTCAACCGCTACATTCACGGGTTCCGCCGACCCAATCTGGCAGTAGAAACGGTGGAGACCAAACGGGGACCGGATCGGCATGAAGCGGTGCAGCGGATTCTGGCCGATCCGGGCCGGCGTCCCGCTATTGTCTACGCCCCGACCCGCAAGGAGACCGAGGCGCTGGCGCTGGAATTAGCGACCGCTTATCCGACCGCCGCCTATCACGCCGGCATGGATCCGCTGAATCGTGAACGGGTGCAGGGCGGGTTCAACGCCAGCCGGTTGCAGGTGATCGTCGCCACGATTGCGTTTGGGATGGGCATCGACAAGCCTGACATTCGCACCGTGATTCATACCGCCTTGCCGGGCAGCGTCGCGGGCTATTACCAGGAAATTGGCCGGGCCGGGCGTGACGGTCAGCCCGCCCGCGTCATTCTGTTGTATTCCTACGCCGATTTATGCATGCACGAGTTTTTTCATCAGCGCGACTATCCTGACCCTGAGCGATTGGCGCGGATTTTCGCGGCGTTGAACGTCGATCCGCAACCCAAAGCGGTGTTGCGCGACTGGCTGGCGATGGATCCGGATGAGTTTGACGCGGCAGTGGATAAGCTGCTGGTGCATGGCGGCGCTCAGCGGGACTTTGAGAACAATCTCAGCCGGGGCGAAGACGGTTGGCGACAGCCCTATCAGCAACAGAGCGAGCATAAGCTGCGCGAACCCCGGCAGATGCTCGAATTCGCCGACCGGGCGACCGGGTGCCGGATGGTGCGGTTGGTGCGGCATTTTGGCGACCGCGATGATGATCAGCCCTGTGGGATTTGCGATGTGTGCGCGCCACAGGCCACTATCGCCCGCTACACGCGCCGCTTGACCCGCGCCGAAAGCCAATGGATCTTGCAAGTATTGGACGGATTGCGTCAGCGGGAAGGGCAAACCCCCCGCCAATTGTGCGAACGATTGGCCGAGGGACTCGCGGATCGGCGCAGCGGCGAGCGGTTGCTGGAAGCGATGGCCGGGGCTGGACTGGTCGAGTTACGCGATGATGCGTTCAGCAAGGACGGCAAGGTGATTGCCTTCCGGCGGGTTCACCTTACCGAAGCCGGGCGCAAGGCCGGGATTGGCGAGCTAGGGACGGTGCGGTTGACCGAGAAAGCGGCCGTGTTGACTGCGCCGGTGCGCAAGCGGCCCGTGGGAAAAACCTGAATGGCGGTGATAGCCGTTACCGTTGCGCGTCGGCAATTCCCATTTCACCGCGAATAAATTGAGAGGCGGGGAAGACTCAACGCTCGGGGCGTAGCGCCCGCTCAGCTATCGTAGAATGAATTGCGGGCGAATGCCGGGCGGGCGGTGAAGATCGGCAATCCAGCGCGGACAGACGGGATTAGAAAGGGGGCCGGTCATGGGGATTGGCCCGCTTCCTTGAGAGCGAAATCAATCACCCGACGACTCAACCCGATGCCTTGGTATTGCCTGTTTTGCAGTCCCTCTTGGATAACGATAGCGCATCCCTGTTTTATAGTTTGAGCCTTAGCAGCCGGACTCAATACGGGCCACTGTGGCACAGTCAATGCCTTGATCAGCGCCACAGCGACCTGGATCGCAACCGGATCGCCAGCGCGAAGAACCCCGGGATGAATTTGACACCTTTCATTTCACGCGCATTCCCGGTTCCGCGCCGCTATCTGGACTGAGCAGATAAATCCCGCCATTGCCGCCCGCCGCTAATATCATCCCTTCAGAGACACCAAAACGCATTTTACGCGGGGCGAGATTAGCGACCACCACTGTCAACCGGCCTGGTAAATCTTCTGGCGCATAAGCCGATTTAATCCCGGCGAATACCTGCCGGGTTTCCCCGCCCAAATCCAGTTCCAGCCGCACCAGCTTGTCCGCGCCCGTCACGGTTTCTGCCTTGACGATTCGCGCTACCCGGAAATCAAGTTTGGTGAAGTCGTCAATGCTAATGATCGGGCTAATCGGATCCATTGCCAACGGGCCGGGCGCTTTGACCGGGGTTTCATCGGCGGCGGGAAAACTTTCCCGGGAGTCTTCAATCATCGCGGTAATCTGCGCCATTTCGACGCGCTGCATCAGTGGCTTGAATTCGGCAATGGCGTGGCCGAGCAACGGATTCGGCCCAGCATCCCAGCGCAGCGGTGGAATTTGCAGGAATTGTTCGACCTGTTCAGCCAATCCCGGCAAGACCGGTTTCAGGTACAGAATCAGCAACCGGAACAGATTCAGCCCCATGCTGCACACAGCCTGCACTTCGGCTTCCGCACCCGGTTGTTTCGCCAGCGTCCACGGCTTTTTCTCATCAATATACTGATTAGCACGATCCGCCAGCGCCATGATTTCGCGCATTGCCCGTCCGAATTCCCGGCCTTCATAAGCCTGAGTAATCGAATCACCGGCAACGATAAAATCGATATATAGCGCGGGTTCCGCTAACTGTTCCGCCAATTTGCCATTAAACCGGCGGGTAATAAAACCGGCACTTCGACTGGCGATATTCACGAGTTTTCCGACCAGATCACTATTGACCCGGTGCAGAAAATCATCGAAATTCAAATCGAGATCATCGATCCCGTCATTGAGCTTGGTGGCGAAATAATAGCGCAGATATTCCGGGTGCAAGTGCTGGAGATAGGTGCGGGCTTTAATGAACGTGCCGCGTGATTTCGACATCTTCTGGCCGTCCACGGTCAGAAAGCCGTGGCAATGCACCGCCGTCGGTTTACGAAACCCGGCCCCGGTGAGTTCTGCCGGCCAGAACAGGATGTGGAAATAGGCAATGTCCTTGCCGATGAAGTGATACACCTCGGCGGTGCTGTCAGGACTCCAGAAATCAGCAAACTTCAGCCCGGTGCGGTCACAATAATTCTGAAAACTGGCCATATAACCAATCGGCGCATCCAGCCAGACATAAAAATACTTGCCGGGCGCGTCGGGAATTTCAAATCCCCAATACGGCGCATCGCGGGAAATATCCCATTCCTGCAAACCCGCCTCGAACCATTCATTGAGCTTGTTCGCCATTTGCAACTGAACCGGCCCACTCACAATCCACTCTTTCAGCATCGCCTCGAAATCAGCCAGCTTGAAAAACAGGTGCAGCGATTCCTTGAGAACCGGGGTTGCACCAGAGATGACTGAACGGGGATTCTTCAAATCGGTCGGCGAATATGTCGCGCCGCAATGCTCGCAACTGTCGCCGTATTGATCGGCGGCATTGCAGCGCGGACAGTCGCCCTTGATAAACCGATCCGGCAGAAACATCTGCTTTTCCGGATCATAGGCCTGAGTAATCACCCGGCGACTGATATGACCGGCGGCATTCAGGCGGTTATAAATCAATTCCGCGTAATGGCGGTTTTCCGGGGAATGGGTCGAATAATAGTTATCGAACTCAATCAGAAAATGGGCAAAATCGGCGCGATGCTGCTGCCAGACTTGATCGATCAACTGTTCCGGGCTGAGACCATCCTGTTCGGCGCGGAGCATGATCGGGGTGCCGTGGGCGTCATCGGCACAAAGGTAATAGCACTCGTGACCACGCAACTTCTGGAATCGCACCCAGATGTCGGTCTGGATGTATTCGACCAGATGGCCGATGTGGATCGGGCCGTTGGCGTAGGGCAGGGCGCTGGTGACAAGGATGCGGCGGGCGGGATCGGTCATGGCGGGGCGTCGTTCGGTCGGAAAGAGGCTTAAATTAGCAGGATTGCGGCGCGACTGTCATCCGCCAGGCGGTGATCAACCCACCTGAACGGAGGCGCAAATGCCGGTTAAAGCGTGGTTAAAAACTGACGACGTAGCACGGGCAGGATGCCCGTGTGCTACCTCTGCAACCGGTTTAGGATGCCTGCACGAGCGCCCGTCGCCGCCCAGGATGCCTTGGCCGAGGAAATCCGGAGCCAGAATTTTTGCGAGCAGGCGCTGTCTTTGGCACACCAACAGGGCGAGTCGGCGCGGGCGTTGGGCGTGGTTCATTGTCGGCTGCTCAAGTACTATCAGCCTTCCTGCCGACAATGCGTCCTTGCCGCCCTGAAACTGGACGCCGCCCGTTCTCAGTGTCTCGCTCAATATTCAGGATTGCCGATGACTGCGCTCGTCCGCGCCGCATAAAAACCCTCTCTCTTGATAAACCCGCCGCGAATCGCTTCCATTCCCATGTCCGCATCCCCCGCTAAACTCGATGATCATGGCGGTGAACCGCTGGCCTTGACGGTCAGCAACGCCCCGCTCAACCCGGTTTTTTTTGATCCCGCGCACAAACGCTGGCCCCGGCTGCGGCTGGGCATAACCTTCTTTGGTCTGGCCCTGTCCCTATTGCTGGGGGCGCTGGTGTTGAGCGTCCTGGCCAGTCCGATCTTGCCGGCCCTCCATCTACCCGGTTCCAGCCTGTTGCCGGATGGCGCACATGCCATTCCCGCCGTCCCCACCTTGACTCCCGAGCGGCCGCTGACCCGCCGCGACCGGGCGCTGCGCGAGACTGAACTCAAATTAAAACAGGAACATGAGCGCGATTTGCAGCAATTGCTGGCCCAGCCCCCGCAGGCCGCGCATATCCCGAACCAGCATCCGCTAACCGTCGGATTCTTCGTGAACTGGGACGATTCCAGCCTGAGTTCGCTCAAGCAGAACCTGGACAGCCTGGACATGGTGATCGCCGAATGGCTGCATCTTGCCGCCGAAGACGGCGCGCTGCGCGAAAACGATCCGGCCCGCCAGACCTATGCCACCGACTACCTGCGGGTCCATCGTCCCGATCTCTCGATTATTCCGCTGGTCAACAACTGGAACGGCCAGGAGTGGGAGGGTGCCAAGCTGACCCGAATGCTGGCCAATCCGGCAGCGCGAGCGCACACCATCGCCCAATTGACGGCCTATGTGGAACACCACCATTTTGCCGGGATCAGCATTGATTTTGAAGAGATTGCGGCCAAGGCCCAGCCCGATTTTCAGCGCTTCATCGCCGAGTTGTACGCGGTGATGCACCCGAAGCAGTTGCTGGTCTCGGTCAATGTCCCGGCCAGCGACCCGGCTTTCGACTACCGCAAGCTGGCGGCCAGCGCTGATCACCTGATTCTAATGGCCTACGATGAACACTGGGCCACCGGCGCCCCGGGGCCTATCGCCAGTTTGCCGTGGTTTGCCAAGGTGTTGCGCCAGCGTCAACGCGATGTCCCCGCCGGCAAGATGATCGTCGCCATTGGCAATTACGCCTACGACTGGGAAAAGGGCCATCCTGCCGAGGAACGGACCTTCGAGGAAGCGGTGCTGACCGCCAAGGAATCGGAAGGCAACATCCGTCTGGACCCGGCTTCGCTGAATCCGACCTTCGCTTACGCGGATGACAACGACCATGTCCATCATGTCTGGATGCTGGATGCAGTGACTGCATTCAACCAGCTTGCGACCGCCCGGGCGGTGCAGCCGCACGGTTTTGCCCTGTGGCGACTGGGCAGCGAAGACCCGGCGCTCTGGCAGGTGTTTGGCAAGGACGTCCCGCTGGATGCCGCCCATGCGGCCTCACTGGGCGATATGCGCTTCGGCTATGGGCTGGATTATGAAGGCAAGGGCGAGGTGCTGGAAATTACCGCCCACCCGCAACCGGGAAGCCGCGAAATCCAGTTTGATCCGAAGCGCGGGTTGATTACCGGGGAACATTACACCGTGTTTCCCCTGCCCTATGTGATCACCCGGCACGGCGGCGCGGACCACAAGGTGGCCCTGACTTTCGATGATGGCCCCGATCCGCAATACACCCCGCAAATTCTCGATGCCTTGCATACCGCGGGAGTGCCGGCGACCTTCTTCATCATCGGCATGAACGGGCAGATGCACCCGGAGGTACTGCGCCGCATCGTCGCTGAAGGCCACGAACTCGGCAATCACACCTTTACCCACCCCAATATCTCGACCATTTCGCCGGCCCAGTTTCAACTGGAACTGTCGGCGACCCAGCATTTGCTGGCCAGTGCGGTGGGCCGCCATTCGCTGCTGTTCCGCCCGCCCTATGCGGTGGATGCCGAGCCGGAAACCATTGATCAGGTGCGTCCCATCGAACTGGCGGCCGCCCAGGGTTATCTGGTGGTGGGGATGCAGATTGATCCCGACGACTGGGAACGGCCCGGGGTGGATGAAATTGTGCGGCGCACGGTGGCAGAAGCGGAACGCGGCGAAGGCAACATGATCCTGCTGCATGACTCCGGCGGCGACCGCAGCCAGACCGTCGCGGCGATCCCGAAAATCGTGGGAGCGCTGCGGAGCCGGGGCTTTCAATTCGTCACCGTTTCCGATCTGCTGGGGCGCAGCCGCGACGAAGTGATGCCGCTGTTGCCGCCCGAAAACCAGTGGCAAACCTGGCTCGATGGCGCGGCGTTCGGGTTGATCAACTGGACGGCCACCGCGATTCACTGGCTATTTCTGATCGGGATTGTGCTGGGCATCGCCCGCTTGCTGTTCATTGGCACGCTCGCGTTGTACCAGCGGTGGGGCCGTCGGCGGGCGGTCTTCGATCCAGCCTATGCACCTTCGGTCGCGGTGGTTGTACCCGCCCACAACGAAGAGAAGGTGATCATACAAACGATGACTTCACTGCTGGCCGGCGATCACCCGGCATCCTTCGAGATCATCGTGGTGGATGACGGTTCCAGCGACGCGACCGCCGCCCTGGTCAAAGAGACGTTCGTCGCCCATCCGCAAGTGCGGGTCTACACCCGGCCCAATGGCGGCAAACCGGCGGCGCTGAACTTCGGCATCGCGCAGACCGCGGCGGAGATCGTGGTGGCGCTGGATGCCGATACGGTGTTCAGCCGTGACACGATTCTCAAGCTGGTCCGGCATTTCGCTGACCCGAAGGTGGGCGCGGTGGCCGGCAATACCAAGGTCGGCAACCGGATCAACCTGCTCACCCGCTGGCAGGCGCTGGAGTACATCACCAGCCAGAACCTGGATCGACGGGCGTTCGATGTCCTCAACTGCATCACGGTGGTGCCGGGTGCGGTGGGGGCTTGGCGGCGCGAACTGATCGAGCAGGCTGGCGGCTTTACCGCGTCGACGCTGGCCGAGGACACTGACCTGACCTTGGCGATCCGCAAGCGGGGCTACGCCATCGTTTACGAGGATGAAGCGATAGCACTGACCGAAGCGCCCGATACGGTGCGCGGGTTCATCCGTCAGCGCTATCGATGGATGTTTGGCACCATGCAGGCCGCCTGGAAACACCGCGATGCGCTGTTCCGCCCGCGCTACGGCGCACTGGGCTTTGTGGCCCTGCCCAACGTGATTATTTTCCAGGTGCTGTTTCCGCTGATCTCGCCGATCATGGATTTGTTGCTGATCGGCTCGCTGGCCACTGCGGCGTTCAACCATTGGCAACACCCTGCCGAGTATTCTCCCGATACGCTGTGGCGGGTGCTGTTCTACTACGCATTGTTCGTGACGGTGGATTATCTGGCGGCCATTCTGGCATTTGCGCTGGAGCGCAAGGAGAGCTGGGGGCTGCTGATCTGGCTATTCTGGCAGCGCTTTTTCTATCGCCAGTTGATGTACTACGTGGCGGTTAAAAGCACACTGACTTCATTACGCGGGGCAGTGGTCGGCTGGGGCAAGCTGGAACGGAAAGCGACGGTGCGGACCACAGGTTGAGGTCGGGCTGGACACAGAGACCGACCGGTGATGCCCTGCCGTGAACGCCGCCACTTGGGCTACTATAGGAATCCGCCTTGAGTTGTGAAATTTCGCCTCTCTGAAGAGCGAACCACCCCGGCCCCTGAAGGGGCCACCCCTCCTTACTCAAGGAGGGGAAAAAGCAATGTACCGTGCTGGTGTTATCCCCTCCTTGGATAAGGAGGGGTGGCGCGAAGCGCCGGGGTGGTTCGACGCGAGGATTCCACAACTTAGATCGGATTCTTATAGCGATCCGCCTTGCGTTGTGAAATTTATCGTAGCACGGGCAATGTCAACCGTCTTGCTGGCAATGTGTCATTGCTGCCCGTTCAAAATGTCTCGCTGATTATTGAGGATTGATGATGACCGCGATCACCCGCGCTGCTGTAGAAACCGCCCTGAAGGGTTATATCGACCCCTATCTCGAACAGGACTTGATCGCCGCCAAATGCCTTAAACAGCTTCGCGTCGAAGGCGACCGGGTCGAGATCGAGGTCGAGTTGGGTTTTCCAGCCGCAGGCTACCGGGAGAGGCTGACCGCTGCTCTGCGCGAGCGGCTAGCGACGGTGCCGGGGGTGGGCGAAATCGTCATCCAGTTGAGCAGCAAGATCATCGCCCACGAAGTACAAAAGGGGCTGAAACCGCTGCCGGGTGTGAAGAACATTATCGCTGTCGCTTCCGGCAAAGGCGGGGTCGGCAAATCGACCACCGCGGTCAATCTGGCGCTGGCGCTGAGTATCGAAGGCGCGAATGTCGGGCTGCTGGACGCCGATATTTACGGCCCCAGCCAGCCCCGGATGTTGGGCAGCAACCAGCAACCGGAGTCGCCGGACGGTAAATCGCTATTGCCGGTGATCAGCCACGGCCTGCAATCGATGTCCATCGGCTACCTGATCGACGAGGAAACGCCGATGGTCTGGCGCGGGCCAATGGTGACCCAGGCGCTGGAGCAGTTGCTGCGCGATACCCGCTGGCAGGATTTGGACTACCTGATCATCGACCTGCCGCCAGGTACCGGCGACACCCAATTGACCCTTTCCCAAAAAGTACCGGTCAGCGGCGCGATCATCGTCACCACCCCGCAGGACATTGCCCTGCTCGACGCCCGGCGGGGCCTGAAGATGTTTGAGAAGGTTGAAGTGCCGGTGCTGGGCGTGGTTGAGAACATGAGCAGCCACATCTGCTCGAACTGCGGCCATGAGGAGCATATTTTCGGTGAGGGCGGCGGGCCACGGATGGCGGCGCAGCACCATGTTCCCTTTCTCGGTTCCCTGCCGCTGGATATCCGCATCCGTGAGGAAACCGACAAGGGCAAACCGACGGTTATTGCTGAACCCGACAGCCTCATCGCCGGGCTGTACCGGGAGATCGCTTGTCGTGCTGCCGCCCGGTTATCGCTGCAAGCCAAGAACTACAGCCACAAATTCCCCAGCATCGTCATTCAAAACACCTGAGTTCCGACCATGCGTCTGGCTGACGGCGACATTGAACGCTGGCTTGAACAAGGCCGCATCCGCATTGAACCGCCGCCTGCGCCGGGCAAAATCAACGGGGTGAGCGTCGATTTGCACTTGGGCGGCCGGTTTCGGGTGTTCAACGATCACGCTGCGCCGTACATCGACCTGAGCGGCCCGCGTGAGGAGGTCGATCAGGCGATCAACCGGATCATGAGCAAGGAGATCCGAATTGCCGGTGACGCCTCGTTTTTTATTCATCCCGGCGAACTGGCGCTGGCGGCGACTGCGGAAACCATCACCGTGCCGGACGATTTGGTGGGCTGGCTGGATGGCCGCTCCAGTCTGGCGCGACTGGGGCTGATGGTGCATGTCACCGCTCACCGGATTGATCCCGGCTGGAGCGGGGCCATCGTGCTGGAGTGTTACAACAGTGGCAAATTGCCATTGGCGCTGCGGCCCGGCATGGCGATTTGTGCGATCAGTTTTGAACTGCTGACCAGTCCGGCGCTTCGGCCCTATTCCAAACGGCAGGATGCCAAATATAAACGGCAGAGTGGCCCAACCCCCAGCCGGATCGGCGACGACCAGCCGTTGGATAAAGGTCATTAAACACTGCACTTGACAGAGGGAAATCCCATGTCTGCGTCTGCATCGATGTTGTCTGCTTCGGCCCCCGCCGCCGGTTTTTGCCCGATCCGGCATCGCTGGACGGTGAGCGATTTTCAGCGCCTGAGTGAAACCGGCCTGCTGGCCCCGGATGCGCGGCTGGAATTGATTGAAGGGGAGTTATTTGAGATAGCACCCATTGGCTGTTTTCATGCAGGAACGGTAGGAATTCTGGATCGCCTATTCGCGCGGGCCGTTGCCGATACCGCGATTATTCATGTCCAAAACCCGATTCTGCTCGGCGATGGCTCCGAACCGCAGCCCGACCTGCTGCTGCTGCGTCCGCATCCTGATTACTACCTCAGCGAGCATCCCCAAGCCAAGGATGTGCTGCTGTTGATTGAAGTTTCTGACAGCACCGTGGCTTTCGACCGCAAAACCAAGGTACCGCTCTATGCCCGGCATGGCATTCCAGAAGTGTGGCTGGTGGTGGGACCGCAGCGCCGGCATATCGAGGTTTACCGCGATCCGCAGCCGGAAACCGGGAGTTATCAAACCCGGTTGCGGCTGCGGCAAGGTCGATTGACGCCGGTGCTACTGCCGGAAGTGGAGATTCGACTGAGCGAGGTATTTATCGGCGCTGAATCGTAACTTGATGTGGGTTTGACCCGGTTACCCGAACGGTTCTTAAACCAGTCTATTGAGAAGAATTTAAGGAGCCATCTTGACCCTCTCAGCCCCTTCCCGGATTAGATTGATGATGACCGGGGCCATCGGCAACATCATCGAGTATTACGATTTCGCGTTATTCGGCTATCTGGCTACGATTATCGGCGCTAATTTTTTTCCATCCGATAATCCCGCTATCTCCGTCGTCGCGGCTTTTGGCGCGTTTGCAGTCGGCGCAATCATGCGTCCCGTCGGCGCAGTGATCTTCGGCCACATCGGCGCTCCAGAATGTCCCGATAAGCGGCCAATTGCTGTTCCGCTTCCTGCAACGCTGCGGCGACTCCCGGCAATTCGCGTAATTCTTTCCGCGATTTTTTACCCATTCTACGCGGGTTAATCCCACTGATTTCAAACTCAGCGCATTGATCTTTGTACACGACAAAAAAAATAAATATTCGAAATAACTGATATAATGCCGCTTCCCAATAGATTTTATCTTTTTCAGGTCAAAAACCACCCCGTTCGTCATACCCGCGAAAGCGGGCATCCAGTTTTTTAGCGGCTGACTGGATTCCCGTATTCGCGGGAATGACGGAACCCGGGAGACCTAAATGCAAAAACCAGTGGCTACTTCGCTGGCTGAATATATTGAGATGATAGCGGACTAGAACTTTCCCATGAATTCAGAGACTCCCGAACCCCGCCGTTCACGCGGCGTTTATCTGTTGCCCAATTTATTCACGACGGCCGCGCTATTTTGCGGCTTCTACGCGATTATTGCCGCCCTGAACAGTCGCTTTGAACCCGCGGCCATTGCCATATTTATTGCAATGGTGCTGGACGGACTGGATGGTCGGGTCGCCCGCCTGACCCATACTGAAAGCGAATTTGGCGCGCAATACGACAGCATGGCTGATCTGGTGTCATTTGGTCTGGCTCCGGCACTGTTGATGTACGAATGGGCGTTGGGCGGAATGGTAAGTATGGGACCGTTTTATTCCAAGCTCGGCTGGCTGGCGGCGTTTTTTTACACCGTCATGGCTGCTTTGCGTCTAGCCCGATTCAACGTGCAACTCGGTAGTGCCGACAAACGCTATTTCACGGGTCTGCCGAGTCCATCTGCCGCAGCCGTTGTAGCGGGTATGGTCTGGGTTTGCACCGACTTGGGTTTCACTGGCCCGCAAATGCTGTGGCCGGCGCTGCTAATTACCATTGGCGCTGGAGCGCTGATGTTCAGCAACATCCTCTATTTTAGTTTCAAGCAACTGGATTTGCACAGTCGAGTTCCCTTTATTGCGGTTTTGATCATTGTGCTGATTTTTGTCTTTACCTCAATGGATCCACCGAAAATTCTGTTCTTTGGCTTTCTCACCTATGGCTTGTCGGGACCCGTATTGTTTTTATGGCGTTGGCGATTGCGTTCCCGGCGACGGAACAAAACTGAGCCGGTTAATCAAAAGCCTTCAGTTCAATAAGGGGGTTATCGCTGGGGATTAATGCCATTAGTCAGAAACAGTGCCGTCAACGGCTCGATCAAGGATTGGGTGCCAAGGATTGGGTGCCAAGGATTGAGTGCCAAAAATTGGGTGCCCAAGTCGCTCCACAACAGATCGAAGGCGTAGTTTCTAATGGCGTTGAAGGAGACCCTTTAGACTCGGTAGTATTCCCGATACCAGGCGACAAACCGGGCTATGCCTTCCTCAACCGGCGTTGCTGGCCGATAGCCAACGTCCCGCTCCAGCGCCGCAATATCCGCGTAAGTATCCGGCACATCACCAGGCTGCATCGGCAACAGATTCTTGATGGCAACGCGATCTAGGCATTGCTCCAGCACCTCAATATAACGCAGCAACTCGACTGGCCGGTGATTGCCGATATTGTATAGCCGGTACGGTGCGTGGCTGGTGGCCGAATCCGGCGCATCGCCCGACCAGCTCGAATGGGGCATCGCCACTTGATCCAGCACACGAATAACTCCTTCCACGATGTCATCAATGTAGGTGAAATCGCGGCGGTGCCGACCGTAATTGAAAACATCAATCGGCTGTCCGGCCAGGATGTTGCGGGTAAACAAAAACAGCGCCATATCGGGCCGGCCCCACGGCCCATACACGGTGAAGAACCGCAGACCGGTGGTTGGCAAGTCGTAGAGATGACTGTAGCTGTGTGCCATCAATTCATTGGCTTTCTTCGTGGCGGCATACAGACTCACCGGGTGATCGACGTTGTCATGCACCGAAAACGGCTGGCGGGTATTGGCGCCATAGACCGAACTGGACGAGGCGTAAACCAGATGCTCGACGGCATGATGGCGACAGGCTTCCAGCACATTGATAAAGCCGACCAGGTTGGATTCAATGTAGGCGTGGGGATTCTGAATCGAATAGCGCACCCCGGCCTGTGCCGCCAGATTCACAACACGCTGTGGACGGTGTTGGCTGAAGGTTTCATTCAGCGCCGCCCGATCTTCGAGATTAGCCCGCACTTCGGTAAACCCGGCCTGAGCCTGTAACCGGGCCAGCCGCGCCATTTTAAGAGTCACATCGTAATAATCGTTCAGGTTGTCATAGCCGATGACCTGATCGCCGCGCTCCAGTAGCCGTTGGGAGAGCGCCGCGCCGATAAAGCCGGCACTGCCGGTGACCAGAATTTTCATAGCCGCCCGTCCACATCGCTCGCCGGCAACAGATACTTCACATCGAACAGCACCGCCCCCGGTTTACCCAGCGCCCGCAGTCCGTCCGCGCCCAACTCCTGAAATTGCCGGTGGGCAACCGCCAGAATCATGGCATCGTAATGGCCCGGTTTTGGCGCAGCCACCAGTTCAATGCCGTATTCGTGCTGCGCCTCCCGCGGGTCCACCCACGGGTCGTAAACATCGACCTGGGCGTGGTAGTCGCGGAATTCCTGCACGATGTCCACCACCCGGGTATTGCGTAAATCCGGGCAGTTTTCCTTGAACGCCAGGCCCAGCACCAGCACCCGGGCATCCATTACCGGCATTCGTTGTTGCGTCATCAGCTTGACCACCCGCTGCGCCACATACGCCCCCATTCCGTCATTGACTCGCCGCCCGGCCAGAATCATTTCCGGGTGAAAGCCGATCTGCTGCGCTTTATGGGTCAGGTAATAAGGATCGACGCCAATGCAGTGCCCCCCCACCAAACCGGGCCGGAATGGCAGGAAATTCCATTTGGTGCCGGCGGCCTGCAATACTTCCTCGGTATCAATTCCCAGCCGGTTAAACAGCAACGCCAATTCGTTAATCAGGGCGATGTTGACATCGCGCTGGGTGTTTTCAATGACCTTGGCCGCTTCCGCCACTCGGATACTGGAGGCAGGATGGGTGCCGGCGCTAATGATCTGCTGGTACAGCGTATCGACGAACATCGCCGCCAACGGAGTAGAACCGGAGGTGACCTTACGAATGGTCGTCAGGCGATGTTCCTGATCGCCGGGGTTAATCCGCTCCGGGCTGTAACCGGCGAAAAAGTCGGTGTTAAAGCGCAATCCCGATTCCCGTTCGAGAATCGGCACACAGATTTCTTCAGTCGCGCCGGGATAGACCGTCGATTCGTAAATCGCCACATCGCCCGGCTTGAGCAACGTGCCTACGGTAACGCTGGCGCCGATCAGCGGTCCGAAGTC
This sequence comes from uncultured Candidatus Competibacteraceae bacterium, assembly GCA_903879705.1. Taxonomy (GTDB): domain Bacteria; phylum Pseudomonadota; class Gammaproteobacteria; order Competibacterales; family Competibacteraceae; genus RXIV01. The sequence continues at coordinate 36,565 of CAIRMO010000096.1, forward strand.
CGGGCGCTTGTATTCATCGACCGGGGTGGGCACCGTGACGATATAGACGGTGCAATCGGCCAGGTCTTTAGCACGGCTGGCGTAGCGCAATTTCCCGGCCTGGCGCAGCTCGTCGGACGTGACTTCCAGGGTGCTGTCGGTTCCGGCCTGTAATTCCTGGATGCGGGCGGCGTTAATATCCAGCCCCACCGTCGGAAAGTGCTTGCTGAATTCGACGGCCAGCGGTAAGCCGACATAGCCAAGACCGATAATGCCAATTCGGGCGGTAGTGAGATCAAACATGGGGGTTCCTCTTGGCGGTTGGGTAAAAACTGAATGGGTTGATCGGCAGTGCAGTGAGGGCCGGGGTGAGAAAGTGAACGCTGACCCATCAGGTTAATTGCCGATCCGAAAGCAACCCGATTAGATATTCCTGTAACCGGACCCGCAGGGCGTGGAGTTCATCCAGTCTGGCCAGCGCCTCCGGGATCCGGCCTTCGGCCTGAAGTTCCAGCAGCTCCGCCGCCAGCGTGTGCATCTGCTGATGTAACGCACTGGTGACCAGTAAAAGCGGCTGCTGCCCTCGACCGGCCAAATTCTCGGCCACCAGCCACGCGCCAAACCGGCACAAATGATGATCCAGCGGCAGGGCATCCCGCGTACCGTTGAGAAACGCCTCGATAGCCAGCACCCAGGCGCGGTGTTCGACCTCGGAAAACAGGATCGGCAAATCGTCACGCCTCACCGTCCGCCGATGAAGCCAGCGCGGATCGGGACGCCAGACCGCCAACCAGCCGGGGAGGTCGGCGGCGGGCATGGGGCGGGCAATGCCGTAGCCCTGGGCCAGTTCGCAACCAAACTGGAGCAGCATCTCCCCGTGAGCCACGGTTTCTACCCCTTCGGCGATGACCCGGCAGCGGAAGGCGCGGGCTAAACCGATCACCCCTTCCAGAATCGCCAGGTCATCCGGGTCGTCGAGCATGTCGCGCACAAAGCTCTGGTCGATTTTGAGCAGGGTGACCACCAGCCGTTTCAGGTAGGTCAGTGAGGAATAGCCGGTGCCAAAATCATCCAGGGCAAACTGCACTCCGATCCTGCGGCAGGCGGCAATAACCTGGGAAACCTGGGCCAGGTCTTCCAGCGCGCTGGTTTCCAGCACCTCCAGTTCGAGGCTGAGCGGTTTCACTCCCGGATGTGCTGCCAGTCGCGCTTGCAGGGATTGGACGAAGTTCTGCTGCTGCAACTGGCGAGCGCCGATATTGACGCTGATCGGGAGGTCCAATCCGGTCACTTGCCAGGTTTCCTGCTGGATCAAGGCGGTCTCGATCACCCACTCGCCGATTTCGATTGCCAGCGGATGATTCTCGATCACCGGCAGGAACATCGCTGGCGCCAACAGCCCTTTTTCCGGGTGTTGCCAGCGGATCAGGGCCTCGGCGCCGATCACCGTTCCGGTACGCATGTTGACCTTGGGTTGGTAATACAGCACGAATTCATGTCGGACCAGGGCGAGGCGGATCCGATCCAGGCTTTCATGAATCGCACGGAGGCTGCGATCCTGTTCGGCATCGAAGACGTGGTAGCGATTTTTGCCCGCCTGCTTGGCCTGATACATGGCCTGGTCGGCCTGGCGCAGCAACTGATCCGCGTCTATTTCGACGGACTGCGGGTAGAAGGTGACGCCCAGGCTGGCCGATACCTGGAGGACCAGATGGCCCAAATCGACCGGTTCGGCGACGGCAGTGAGCAGGCGGGTGATCATCGGTACGCTGGCTTCGACATCGGCCAGATCGGGCAGCACGGCGACGAACTCGTCGCCGCCCAGGCGGGAGAGGGTGTCGCCTTCGCGCAGCAACTGCTTCATACGAGTCGCCACGGTCACCAATAAATGGTCGCCGGCTTCGTGGCCGTAGCGGTCATTGACTGCTTTGAAACCGTCCAGGTCGAGCAGCACCACCGCTACCGGTTGTTCGTGCCGCTGGGCCTGCGTCATCGCCTGCTGTAAGCGGTCGGCCAGCAACACCCGGTTGGGCAGGGTAGTCAGCACGTCGTAGTGGGCGATGTGTTCGAGGTGCTGTTCGTGCGTCTTGATCGCGGTGATGTCAGAGAACAACGCCACATACTGCTGAATAAGGCCTTGGGAATCGTGTATCGCGGTGATGCCCAGCAGTTCGGCGTACACCTCACCGTTCTTGCGCCGGTTCCAGATTTCGCCGTGCCAGTGGCCGTTCTCGATCAAGTCATGCCACAGGGCCGCGTAAAATTCCCGATCATGCCGGCCAGAACTCAGAACGTGCGGGTTGCGGCCCAGCACTTCGTCGCGGCGGTAGCCGGTGATCAGGGTAAAGGCGGCGTTGGTCTCGATGATCGTCCCGTCGGCGGCAGCGATCAGGATGCCTTCGTGGGCATGGCTGAAGACGCAGGCGGCAAGCTGGAGCCGGTCCTCGATTTGCTTGCGCTCAGTGATGTCGATAATGAAGCCATGCCAAAGGATCGAACCGTCGTTTTCCCGCTCTGGCATTGCGTTGCTCAACAACCAGCGCACCGTGCCATCGGCAAACTTCACCCGGTACTCGTGCCGCCACAGGGTCAGGTCTTGCGCCGACTTCTGGAGGGAGGCCACCACACCACCGACGTCGTTCGGGTGAAGCATCGCCAACATTTTGGCCGCATCTTCGCGGACTTCCTCCGGGCTGACGCGGTAAATCTCACGGATCGCTTCACTGGCAAACGGAAAGCAGGCACGGCCATCAGGGCGCAACTGATACTGGTAGATCATCCCGGGGATCCGGCTGGCAATCTTCTGAAGCAGACTCAGCGCCTCTTTCCGGCGCGCTTCCGACTGCTTGCGCTCGGTAATATCGTTAAATACCAAGCGATAGGTGTTGATGCCGCCTTCGTCCGGGACGATGGTGGCTTTCAGATGCGCCCAAAAGATGACGCCCTCCCCATCCACCATCCGCAGTTCACAGGACTGTGATTCGCCGGTCGCCAATAATCGCGCACGAAGCGTGTAGTAGTTGTTCTGGTCTTTCTTGAAGATGAACCGGGAAATCCGCTGTCGGAGCAGCGCGGTTCGGGTCATGCCCAACAGGGAGAGGGCCATGCGGTTGGCTTCCAGGATCAGACCGGGTTCGCTGACGGTGCAATAACCGATCGGGGCCAAGTCGTACAAATCGAAATACCGCGCCCGCTCGACATCCAGTTGCATCTGCCCCCGGAGCAGCTCATCGTTCTGCATCTCCAGTTCAATCTGATGCACCTGCAAGTCGTGGAGCTTCCGCCGAATTTCATCGGGCGACTCGGCCACTTGGTTTTCCAGGAACGACGCGGCTGATTCCCGGAGGAAGACTTCGGCTTCCCGACGCAGTTGGATGGCGGGTTTGGTGTGATATTCCTTGTGGGTCATGGTGGTATTTTTATCTCGTTTAATCGTTGGTACCTGCGCTAACTGCTGAGCGGTGAGTCCTCTGGCCCCCGGTCGAACCACCCCGGCGCTTCGCGCCACCCCTTGTATGTCTGGAGTCGGCTAAAGTGTAGATCAACGTGGCAGCGCGATACCCCTCTGGGACTTGCGATCCCGCTAAGGAGCTTGACGCGCCACGTTGGTTTTTTCCGTGAACCTAATTCTACTTTGTCAGATTGAAACACAACCTATTGATTTCGCTAAAATTCACATAAAGTGAGTAAAATTGATAAAACTTTATAAATCAAATGGTTGCTCGTAATCTGACAAAGTAGAACTATGTTCGTGGGTTGATCCAGGCCGAAACCAAGAACATGGAGCGGATGGAAGAGGTCGTTCCCGAT
>CAIRMO010000097.1 GCA_903879705.1 uncultured Candidatus Competibacteraceae bacterium
AAATAGGATTCATATAGTTAGCAGGAGATGCTTTTGAGTACCCACATCCATCTCGCCAATCCCCGCGGTTTCTGTGCCGGCGTGGACCGGGCGATTGGCATCGTTGAACGGGCGCTGGACTTGTACGGTGCGCCCATCTACGTTCGCCATGAAGTCGTACATAACCGCTTTGTGGTGGATGATCTGCGCCGGCGCGGCGCGGTATTCGTCGAAGAACTGGATGAAATTCCGGATGGCGCGACCGTGATTTTCAGCGCCCACGGCGTGTCGCGGGCCGTACAGGAACAGGCGACCCAGCGTGGTCTCAAGGTGTTTGACGCCACCTGTCCGCTGGTGACCAAGGTCCATACCGAGGTCAGCCGCCACGGTCGTGCGGGCCGCGAAGTGATTCTGATCGGTCACGCCGGTCACCCCGAAGTCGAAGGCACGATGGGCCAATACGATGCCAGTCAGAACGGGCGGATGTATCTGGTTGAGAACATCGAGGATGTGCCGGCGCTGATGGTGCGCCACCCTGCTGAACTGGCCTATGTGACCCAAACCACCCTGGCGGTAGACGATACCGCGCAGATCGTCACCGCCCTGCGGGAACGCTTTCCCGCGATTCAGGGACCGCGTAAGGACGACATCTGCTACGCCACCCAGAATCGCCAGGATGCAGTCAAGGAACTGTCGGGCCGCTGCCAGTTGCTGCTGGTGGTCGGTTCGCGCAGCAGTTCCAATTCCAACCGACTGCGGGAGCTGGCCGAAAAGGAAGGCGTTCCGGCGTATCTGATCGACGGGCCGGCGGATATTGACCCGGTCTGGCTGGTGGGTAAAACCGCGATTGGCGTCACTGCCGGCGCTTCCGCCCCCGAAGTGCTGGTGCAACAGGTCATCGCCCGACTGCGGGAACTGGGCGCGATCGCGGTGCTGGAAAGCGCCGGGCGGGAAGAAAACGTGGTATTCGCCCTGCCGAAAGAGTTGCGATGAATCCACTGGATCGCGGCTTTCTCCCCAACTTTTGCGCCAACCGCACCGTGTTTCTGACCGTGCTGGTGGTCGAGTTGCTGGCTTTCGTGCTGGCGCTGGCCGATGCCCATGCCTGGGATGAATTCTGGCCGCAACTGGCGTTGAAGTCCTTGTTCATGCAGTGGGTGGCGCTGGGTATCGCCGCGGTGCTTTGTCGAAGTCGCCGCTTGCTGGCCGATTTCACGGCTTCCGCGACCACGCTGGCCGCCTTTGGCATCGCACAGATCATTACCCTGCTGTGTTCGCTGCCGGCGCTATGGCTGGCCGCTAACGCCGGCTTTGGTCCCAGTCCTGCCGCGCTGTTGCCGGTCATCGCCCGCAATCAGGCGATCAGCGGCATCATCACCCTGCTGGCGCTGCGCTACTTCTATGTCCAGCGTCAGTGGCAACAGCAGATTGAAGCCGAGGCCCGCGCCCGGTTGCAGGCTTTGCAAGCCCGGATTCATCCGCATTTCCTGTTTAATACCCTGAACGCGATTGCCGGCCTGATTCCGGGCCGACCCGAACAAGCCGAACAGGCGGTGCTGGATTTGGCGGATTTACTGCGTTCGGCGTTGGCGGATCGGGCGTCGGTACGATTGGCCGAGGAACTGGAGCTGACCCGCCGCTATCTGGCGATCGAGAAGCTGCGGATGGGCGAGCGGTTAACCGTGGATTGGCGTCTCGACGACGACCTGCCGCTGGATGCGCCGCTGCCGCCGTTGCTGCTGCAACCACTGGTCGAAAACGCCATTCGTCATGGGATTCAGCGGCTGCCGGAAGGAGGGACTCTGAGCATTCGGGTTGAAAAGCGGGCCTGCGAACTGCGATTCACCATCACCAATCCCCAACCGTCCGATCATGAATCGCGTGAAACCGGTCAACGGATTGCTCAGGATAATGTTCGCCAGCGCCTGCAACTGGCTTATGAAGCCGTCGATGCGTTAGCTATCGTGGTCGCGCCGGATCATTACCAGGTCAGCTTCGTTATTCCGCTGGACCGGCCATGAAAGCGTTGCTCGTTCCCCGGCCCATTGCGGGCAGAAGAACGAGCGAACCGGCTGAGGTGATTACGCAGAATTTTCTGCGTTCCGTCATATTCGCGTAGGCGGGTATGACGAATCGAAGGGGTTTGGCGAAAGTTCCGTTACTTCTTTTCTGACTTGCTGTCTTTGGCCGCTTCAGGCATCGGCTTGACTTGAACCTGAATTTCGGTCACCTCAATCTTGGCGCCCGACTTCAGCTTTTCCAGGTAGTCATTGACGACCTTGCTTTGCAACATCTGGGCGATCTGGGGCTTCAATTCATCCATCGCGGGCGGAGTCGCGTCACGGGTGTCTTCCAGCAGGATGACGTGCCAACCGAACTGGGTCTGCACCGGCTGTTCAGTGTACTTGCCCTTATCCAGCTTGGCGGCGGCCTGCGCGAACGGTGGCACCATCATGCTCGGCGCAAACCAGCCCAGATCGCCGCCTTGAGCCGCAGAACTGTCGCTGGACTTGGTCTTGGCCAGTTCGGCGAAGCTAACGCCTTTCTTGAGTTCCTCGATGATCGCCTTGGCCTTGTCCTCGGCATCGACCAGGATATGGCTGGCCTTGTATTCCTTGCCTTTCATCGCCGCGACCGCGGTTTCATACTCTTTCTTGATCGCGTCTTCGCTAGGCGTGTTATCGGCTAGCATCTTGCGAACCACGCTGCTGGCCAGCAGGTTGTTTTGCATCATCTGCAGTTGCTGCTTGATTTGCGGGTCATCCGCCAGTTTTTGTTTGGCAGCCTCCTGCAACAACAGCTCTTCCATGATTAGCTGATCGACCAGCGCCTTGACGCCCTCGGCCGAATCAACCTTAGCCCGCCCCTTGAGCTGCTGAGCGTACTGGTCGAACAGCGCCTTCGAAATCGGCTTGCCATTGATAGTCGCCACCGGGTCGGGAATGGTGAACGAGATCGCGGGGGCGGCAGCCGGCGCTGGAGTTGAGGTCGCGGTCGCTGGAGTCGCTTCGGGTTTCCTGTCTTCGGTAGCCAGTGCTACGCCAGCCATCAGCAGCGCGGAGGACAGGGCCAGCAGGGGGAGAGCCAAACGGTCGGATTTTTTCATGCTCGTTAATTTCCAGGGGGTTGAGGAGAATCAGGTTTCATCCGGAGTCCGCGCCGTAATGCTCAAAGCGTGAATCTCCTGACGCATCAGGTCAGCCAGCGCGGCATTCACCAGCCGATGGCGTTGCAGCAGAGTTTTACCGATAAAGGCCGATGAGACAATCTGCACGGAAAAATGGCCGCCCTCCCGCGTCTGGACATGGCCGGCATGAGCGAGACTCTCATCGATGATGTCCAGCACATCAGGCGTCAGCGCGGTCTGTAGCCGTTCTGCAATCAGGGCGACCCGATCAGTCATGCCGGTAACACCTTGCGGAATGGATAGACTTCCACGCCCGCATATACGCCGGCAGCCACATAGGGATCGGCGTTAGCCCAAGTGCGGGCGTCTTCCAGCATAGCGAATTCAGCGACCACCAGACTGCCCTGAAAGCCAGCGGGACCCGGATCAGGGCTGTCGATGGCCGGCAACGGCCCGGCCAGAATCAACCGGCCCTCGGCCAGCAGCGCGTTCAGCCGATCCAGATGGGCGGAACGAACGGCCAAGCGGTGGGTTAGGCTATTTGGCGCATCGTGGCCCAGAATGGCGTACAACATGATTTCAGGACTCCTTTGAGGGCGCTTGATCGTCGAGTTTGAGATGGCGACTCATATAAGCCGCTTGCGCCAGCACGAACAGCAGGGTCAAGCCCAACAGGCCAAACAGCTTGAAATTGACCCAGGTGTTCTCGTCAAAAGTAAAGGCGACATACAAGTTGATTGCGCCCAGCACACAGAAAAACAGGACCCAAGCGAACGTGAGCTTGACCCAGATCGGCGCGGGAAGTTCCAGTTGTCCGCCCATCATCCGCTCCAGCAAGGTTTTCTGGCCAATAAAACGACTGCCGAGGAACGCTGCCGCAAACAGCCAGTTGACGATGGTTGGCTTCCATTTCACGAAGATTGGATCATGCAGAATCAGGGTTGCCCCGCCCAATACCAGCACCAGTCCAGCGGTGATCAACGGCAGTTTTTCCACGCGATGCTGGCGCAGCCACAACCAGCCGATCTGGGCCAGGGTAGCGACGATGAGTACGCCGGTAGCGACATAAATGTCTGCCAGTTTGTAGGCGACGAAAAACAGCAGAATGGGGAGAAAATCAAACAGCAGTTTCATGCGGGCAGCAACGGTCTGGTTGATCGAGTGGGCAAAAGAAAGGCGGCCCGGTGGTCGCCGTCTTGACCGGATAGCGCCAGACTGGCAAGTTGCTGACCCAGCGTAATCCGCGCTTTTCAAAGCAGAGAAGGGAATAGTACAGGCGATGAGCCGTTTATTACAAATCCATCCCGCCAACCCGCAACCCTGGCTGATTAACCAGGCGGTAGCGCGGTTGCGCGAGGGCGCTGTCCTCATTTACCCCACCGATTCCAGCTACGCCCTGGGTTGCCAGTTGGGTGACAAGGCCGCGGCGGATCGGATTCGCCAAATCCGCCAGACCGACCGCCAGCATAATTTCACCCTGGTTTGCCGCGATCTCTCGGAAATTGCGACCTACGCCAAGGTGGACAATCAGTGCTATCGGCTGCTCAAGGCCGCGACGCCGGGGCCGTTCACTTTTATCCTGCACGCCACCCATGAAGTGCCACGGCGTTTGCAGCATCCGCGCCGTAAAACCATCGGCGTCCGGGTGCCGGACCATGTCATTGCCCGCGCCCTGCTGGCGGAACTGGGTGAACCGATCATGAGTTGCACCCTGGTTCTGCCCGGCGACGAGTGGCCGCTGTCCGATCCGGAAGAAATCGAGGAACGCTTGGGCAATATGGTGGATCTCATCATCGATGGCGGCCCCGGTCAGCATGAGCCAACGACCGTGCTGGATCTGACCGGCGCTGCGCCCAACCTGCTTCGCCAAGGCGTGGGCGATGCCGACCCCTTTCTCTAGTCCCCACTCAAACAGGCTGCCTATAATCCCGCCATGCCCGATTTAAACCTGATTCAACAAGTCATCATCCTGGCGTTGCCCCTGCTGCTGGCGATCACCCTCCACGAAGTTGCTCACGGCTGGGTGGCGCTGCGCTGTGGCGACACGACCGCCAAGGCTCAAGGCCGGCTCACTCTCAATCCGCTGCGGCATATCGATCCCATTGGCACGGTCCTGGTTCCGTTGCTGTTGTGGTTGGTGCCCATGCTGTTGCAAGTTCCTGGTGGTTTCATCTTCGGCTGGGCTAAACCGGTGCCGGTCAACTATGGCCGGCTACGGCAACCCAAGCGCGATATGGCGCTGGTGGCCTTGGCCGGGCCAGTGTCCAATTTTCTGATGGCGCTGGGCTGGGCACTGGCGGCGCTGGCCGGTCAAGTGCTGCATGGCGCGTTGCCGTGGCTGGGTGCGCCGCTGCTGCTCATGGGGATTGCCGGTGTCCGTGTGAATGTCATGCTCTGCGTCCTTAATCTGGTGCCGATTCCGCCACTGGACGGCTCGCGGGCACTGGCCGGGATGCTGCCGAATCGCGCCGGGCAAATCATGGCCCAGATTGAACCTTACGGCCTGGTTATTCTGGTGGTATTGCTGATGAGTGGGGTATTAAACTTGATGCCCATCGTCAACACGATTAGCCATTTCATCCTGACCCTGTTTTTCTCCTGATTCCGCCTGCGAGTCTTGATTCTGATCATGGAAATTACCCTCACCGGTATTACCACTACGGGCGCGCCGCATTTGGGCAACTATGTCGGCGCCATTCAGCCGGCCATTGCCGCCAGTCGCCGCACTGATGTCCAGTCGTTTTACTTTCTGGCTGATTATCATGCGCTTGTCAAATGCCAGGACCCGGCGCTGGTTCACCGTTCCCGATTGGAAGTGGCTGCAACTTGGCTGGCGTTAGGACTGGATATTGACAACGTCATTTTTTACGCCCAGACCGCTATTCCCGAAATTCTTGAATTAACCTGGCTCCTGACCTGCGTCACCGCCAAAGGCTTGATGAATCGCGCCCATGCCTATAAAGCCGCTGTTGCGGAAAACCTGGCCGATCCCGACAAGGACCCGGATAAAGCAGTGACAATGGGCCTGTTCTGTTATCCGATCCTGATGGCGGCGGATATTCTGATCTTCAAGGCCCGCAAAATCCCGGTCGGCAAAGATCAGACTCAGCACCTGGAAATGGCCCGCGACATCGCCGCCCGCTTTAATTACCTGTACGGCGAGCATTTTGTGTTGCCGGAAGCGGTGATCGATGAGAAAACCGCAGTATTGGTCGGACTCGACGGGCGCAAAATGAGCAAAAGTTATGGCAATACCATTCCACTGTTTGAGCCAGAAAAGAGTCTGCGGAAGCTGATTATGCGGATCAAGACCAATTCATTGCCGCCGGAAGCGCCTAAAAACCCGGAGATCTGCACCCTGTTCCAGATTTATCGGGCCTTTGCTACGGCTGAAGAAAGCGCAACGATTCAGCAACGCTATGCACAGGGTATCGGCTGGGGCGAAATGAAACAGATCCTGTTTGAACGCCTGAATGTTGAATTAAGCGAGCCACGTCAGCGCTATTATGAATTGCTGGAAAAGCCGGATCACATCGAACAGATTTTAAAAAGGGGCGCAGTGCGAGCGCGGGATTACAGTGCGCCGTTTCTGGCGGAACTCCGGCGAGCGGTAGGCATTCGGCCACTCACGGCTGGAAATCCTGGCGCTGATCGCGTACCGCCAGCCGATCACCCGGGGCGAAATTGAAGAGGTGCGAGAAATCAGCGTCCGCGCCAGCATTATGAAAACCTTGCAGGAACGCGGCGGGATCAGGATCTATCGGCTACCGCGAAGTCTCTGGCCGTCCGGCCCTGTACGCCACTGCCTGCGCCTTCCTGGATTATTTCAACCTCAAGAGTCCGGGCGATTTGCCGCCGCTGGCCGCGCCGCACGATTTGGCGACGATGGGCGCAGCGCTGGAAGATCGTACGGCTCGGTCCATCGACTCGTCACCACAAACGGGATTTCCCGATGTCTGAACGCCTGCAAAAATTCCTGGCCAGCGCCGGTCTTGGCTCCCGCCGCCAGATTGAAGTCTGGATTCGCCAAAACCGGATCATGGTCAACGGCCAGCCCGCCCGGATCGGCATGTCGGCCAGCGCCGCGGATCGCATCCAGATCGACGGCAAACCGGTGCGGATCGCCGCCCAGCGGCAACCGCGGCGGGTGCTGGCTTATTACAAGCCGGTCGGGGAAATGACCACCCGCAGTGATCCGGATAGCCGCCCTACCGTATTTGATCGGTTGCCGCCGGTGCGGGATGGCCGCTGGATCGCGATAGGCCGGCTGGACCTGAATACTCAGGGTTTGCTGCTGCTGACCAATGACGGTGAGTTGGCCAACCGGCTGATGCATCCTTCCTCCCGGATTGATCGGGAATATGCGGTGCGGGTGGCGGGTGAGGTAACGCCGGAACAGTTGCAACGGCTGTTGGAAGGGGTGCCGCTGGAAGATGGGCTGGCGCGGTTCGATGAGATGCGCGAGGCGGGCGGCGAGGGCGTCAATCACTGGTATCACGTCATTCTGCGCGAAGGTCGTCACCGTGAAGTGCGGCGGCTGTGGGAGTCGCAAGGGATCACGGTCAGTCGGCTGATTCGGGTGCGCTACGGGCCGGTGGTCTTGCGGCGGGGACTGCATCCCGGTCGCTGGGATGAACTGGATGAGGCGCAGATCGCGGAATTGCTACAGGTGGTGAACTACACACCGGCGACGGAACCGCAGCTACCGGCTGAGTCCGCGCCGGTCTGGCCGGAGCAACCCCAACGTGGACGTGGACAGCGTAAGCCTTCGTCGGGTGCAGATCGACAGGCCACGGCCAAGCCGTCAAAACCGGCCTCCTCCCACACCCGTGAGCGCCATCCCTTGGCCAAACCCCACCGCCCGGTCAGCGCTGGCAGGGCCAAGCCAAATCCGGCCCAATCTTCTGACTAGATCATGTTCAATTCCAGCTTGGCCCGCAGCGACATTTTTTCAGGTGACCACGGGGGCTCCCACACCAAATCGACCGTGACCGATTCAATGCCGAGAACGCTGCGGGCCGCATTCTCCACCCACTCCAGCATGGCCCCGGCTACGGGACAGCCGGGGGCGGTCAGGGTCATTTCAATAGCGGCATGACCGACCCGTGGATCGACCTTCAAGCTGTAAATTAACCCCAGTTCGTAAATATCCACCGGAATCTCTGGATCGTAGACATTTTTCAGTGCCTTGATGATTCCGGCTTCCAGTTCGCCGACATCGGGCAATTCCATCGTTGTCGTCATTTCCCGACTCCCGCTTATTCCGTTGCGACCGGCTGTTTCTCGTGTTCGAGTGCAGCGCGGACGGCGTGCCAAGCCAGAGTCGCGCATTTAACCCGGCTCGGATAATTACGCACTCCGGCTAATACGCTCAACTTGCCCAATCCTTTCGGACATTCAGCATTAGTCGTCACCACAGTGTGGAACGCCTCAAATAAATGCTCGACTTCATCAACCGGTTTGCCTTTTAGTGCCTCGGTCATCAATGATGCCGAGGCGCTGGAAATTGCACAACCGGCACCTTGAAAAGAAATGTCCTGGATGATGTCGTCTTCGATGTCCAGAAAGACGCTAATCCGGTCGCCGCACAGTGGATTGACGCCATCAGCGTGATGGGTCGGCTGCGGGAGAATGCGGAAATTGCGGGGCTGCTTGTTGTGATCGAGGATCACTTCCTGATACAGATCGCGCAAGTCGTTCATTATGCAAATAACTCCTTGACTTTCCAGATAGATTTGACCAATGCCTCTACCTCATCGCGGGTATTGTAGACCGCAAACGAGGCCCGCGCCGTGGCCGGAACGCCATACCGTTGCATGACGGGCTGGGCGCAATGATGACCGGCGCGAATGGCAATGCCTTCCCGGTCGAGAATGGTGCCGATGTCGTGGGGATGAATGCCGTGCAGGGTGAAAGCTACCAGCGCCGTTTTATCTCGCGCCGTCCCCATGATGCTCAGGCCGGGAATCGCCAGTAATTGCGCCGTGGCATCCTCCAGCAACTGTTGTTCATGGGCGGCGACCGCATCCAGACCGAGGTGATTCAGCCAGTCCAGCGCCGCGCCTAGCCCAATAACCCCGGCGATATTGGGAGTGCCGGCCTCGAATTTATTGGGCAGATCAGCGTACTCGGTTTTCTCGAACGTGACCACGCTGATCATGTCGCCACCGCCCTGATACGGCGGCATCGCTTCTAATAAGGCCTGCTTGCCATATAGCACGCCAACGCCGCTCGGCCCGTAGAGTTTATGGCCGGAAAAGGCGTAAAAATCGCAATTCAGCGCCCGCACATCCACCGTTAAATGCGCAACGGCCTGCGCCCCATCGATCAGCGTCGGAATACCGCGAGCGCGGGCCAAATCAATCATGGTGTTAACCGGATTGATCGTGCCCAGCGCATTGGAGATATGCACAAACGCCGCCAATTTCACCCGCCCGCTGTTTAGCAGTCGTTGATATTCTTCCAGAATCAACTCGCCAGCATCACTAAACGGAACGACTTTCAACACCGCCCCAGTGCGTTCGCACAGTAATTGCCAAGGTACGATATTAGAATGATGCTCCATCCCGGTAATAACGATTTCATCACCGATTTTTATCGTACTGCCACCAAAGCTACTGGCGACCAGATTGATGCTTTCGGTGGTCCCACGAGTGAAAATAATTTCCCGAATGCTGGCAGCATTCAGTAATGCCCGGACTTTTTCCCGCGTTCCTTCATAGGCGATCGTGGATCGTTCTGACAGCAGATGAACGCCACGATGGATATTGGCGTAATAGTTGCGGTAGCAGTCGCTAATCGCGTCAATAACGGCGTTCGGTTTCTGCACCGAAGCGGCGTTATCTAAATAAACCAGGGGTTTGCCGTGAATCCGCTGCCGCAGAATCGGAAATTCAGCGCGAATGCGGGTTAAATCCAGCTTAGTATTGCCGGCAGATGCCGTAGTTAATGGAGGCAGGGCGCTCATCAGTTAATTTCCCTCAATACTATCCAACGCCAACCGGGTAGCCAGCACTCGGCCCAGCCGTTCCCGTAATGGCGTCAAGGCAATCCGGCTAAGGCTGTCGTTGGCAAAGGCGTGAACCAGTAAAGCGCGAGCCTGAGACCAGGGAATGCCCCGGGTACGGAGATAAAATTCGGCGTCTGGATCGAGAAAACCGGTGCTGGAGCCATGCCCACATTTGACATCATCAGCCAGAATTTCCAGCCGGGGATTAGCATGAACCTGGGCTTGTCTGGATAATAGCAGATTACGGTTAGTCTGACGGGCATCAGTTTTCCGGGCATACTGCCGGACATGAATCAAACCATCAAATACGGCTCGCGCTTGTCCATCCAGTACACTTTTGAACACCTGCTCACTGGTCCCATGCGGCTGGGCATGTTCAATCCGAAGGTGATAATCACCGGTCTGGTTTTCCTGGCCCAAGGTCAGGCCATTGATCAAGCACCCGGCCTGTTCGCCATCCAGTAGCACCTCCAGATCAGTGCGGGCTAGTTGACCGCCGCTGGAGAACAAATGCAGTTGTGCCTGACTGGCGCGGGATTGCCGAACCCGAATCCCGCCGAGATGAAATGCCTGCGGCGATTCCTCCTGAACCTGATGATAATGTAGTGTTGCGTTATCACCCAAGTGCAACTCGGCCAGCGGCGCATTCAGCGAGCGCCCTTGTCCCCGGTATTCAACCACGACCGTCGCCTGCGCCCCATCTGCCAGCGCCAGCAACAGGCGCGGATAAACCGCCATATCGCCGCCGGTCGCATAAAACAGCAGATGGATGGGTTCTTCAATCACCGTGCCACGCGGTATATAGATGAATGCGCCGTCTTCCCAAAAGGCGGTATTTAATGCGGAAAATGGGTGGGATTGCAGGCCGGGCAATGAATCAAGCACTGATTCAATTCGGGGGGAATGGGTTGATAACGATTGGGCGAGTCCAGCAATCGTCGTTTGTTCCGGTAACGCCCGCACCTGTGATAGCGCAAGGGCAAGGCGACCATTAACGAAGACCAGTCGATGCGTCAGGGTTTCCAAAGTGGGCAACGCCGCAGCATCAATCCGCGCATCGCTTGGTTGTTGCAAATTCAGCGCCTGCAATGCGGCCAGATCGGTAAAGCGCCAAGCGTCCTGACGGCGAGTCGGCCAGCCGAGCGTCTCAAATCGGGCGAATGCAGCATGACGCAACCGGCTAATAGCCTCCGGTTCACGGCGCTCCGCCATGAATGTGGCAAAGGCCAGGCGGTATGGGTCTAAAAACAGCGGGGCGATGGCCGTCATGGTCGGTCTCGCTCAAGCCGCCCGGCGTGCGCGGCCCGGCTCCTCGTTGTACAGCGCATAACCCTGCTGCTCCAGTTCCAGCGCCAGTTCCTTGCCGCCGGAACGGGCAATGCGGCCATTTACCAGCACATGCACATAATCCGGCACGATGTAATCCAGCAGCCGTTGATAGTGGGTAATCACCAGAAAGCCGCGTTCAGGATTCCGCAAGGCATTCACCCCGTCGGCGACTACTTTTAAAGCATCAATATCCAGTCCGGAGTCCGTTTCATCCATCACCGCAAAGCGCGGCTGCAACACCGCCATTTGAAACACTTCATTGCGTTTTTTCTCCCCGCCGGAGAAACCTTCATTGACCGAACGCTTGAGCATGGATTCATCCATTTTAACCAGTTCCATCCGTTCATGGACTAAATCCCAGAAGTCCATCGCATCGACTGGCGATTCGCCACGATATTTACGCACGGCATTGACCGCGGCCTTGAGGAAATAAAGATTAGCGACGCCGGGAATTTCAACCGGGTATTGAAACGCCAGAAACACGCCTTCACAGGCGCGGGTTTCCGGGTCCATCTCCAGCAGGTTTTTCCCGTCAAAGCGGATTTCTCCGCCAGTAACAACATAGCCTTCCCGGCCAGCGATGACATTAGCCAGCGTACTCTTGCCGGAGCCATTTGGCCCCATAATCGCGTGAGTCTCGCCGGGGCGGATGATGAGGTCGATGCCGTTCAAAATTTCCCGGCCTTCGACCGTAGCGTATAGATTGCGGATTTCAAGCATGAGCGTTTAATTCCTGTGGTCTTTAACCTTTAACTTTTAATCTCGTTCTTACCCGACACTGCCTTCCAGCTTCAATTCGATCAATTTCTGCGCCTCAACCGCGAATTCCATCGGCAATTCCTTGAACACTTCCTTGCAGAAACCATTGACGATTAGACTGACGGCGTTTTCGGTGCTGATGCCGCGTTGTCGGCAATAGAAAAGCTGATCTTCGCTGATTTTTGAGGTGCTAGCCTCATGCGCTACCTGAGCGCTGGGATTCTGCACTTCGATATACGGGAAGGTGTGAGCGCCACATTGATCGCCCATCAGCAGCGAATCGCACTGCGAATGATTGCGGGCATTCTCAGCGGTCGGCATGATTTTCACCAGTCCGCGATAGGCGTTTTGCCCATGCCCGGCGGAAATGCCCTTCGAGACAATGGTGCTGCGGGTATTCTTGCCGATATGGATCATCTTGGTGCCCGTATCGGCCTGTTGGTAATCGCGAGTGATAGCAACCGAATAAAACTCACCGACTGAATTTTCACCGCGCAATATACAACTGGGGTATTTCCAGGTAATCGCGGAACCGGTTTCAACCTGCGTCCAGGAAATCCTGGAATCATGGCCCTTGCATAAACCGCGTTTGGTCACGAAATTGTAAATACCGCCCCGCCCCTTGGCATCACCGGGATACCAGTTTTGTACAGTAGAATACTTAATCGTCGCATTATCCAGCGCGATCAACTCTACAACTGCGGCATGTAATTGATTTTCATCACGTTGAGGCGCTGTACACCCTTCAAGATACGACACATAAGCGCCTTCGGCGGCAATGATCAGGGTCCGTTCAAATTGCCCGGTATTGCTGGCGTTAATCCGGAAATAGGTCGACAACTCCATCGGGCAGCGCACTCCTGGTGGGATATAAACAAACGAGCCATCAGAGAACACCGAGGAATTCAGCGTCGCGTAGTAATTATCACGATACGGCACCACGGAACCCAGATATTGCCGCACCAATGCAGAATGCTCACGCACCGCTTCCGAGAAGGAGCAAAAGACAATGCCCAGTTCCGCCAGCTTGCCTTTATAGCTGGTCGCCACTGACACTGAATCAAAAACCGCATCTACCGCTACCCCAGCCAGAATCGCCTGTTCAGCCAGAGGAATGCCGAGTTTTTCATAAGTGCGGCGCAATTCCGGGTCAATCTCATCCAGACTCTTTGGTCCGTCGCCTTTCTGCTTGGGTGCGGCGTAATAGGAAATCGCCTGATAGTCAATCGGTGGATAATGTACTCGCGCCCATTGGGGTTGCTGCTGGGTCAGCCAATGCCTGAATGCGGTCAACCGCCATTCCAGCAACCAGTCCGGTTCCTCTTTCTTGGCTGAAATGAGGCGGATGACGTCCTCATTCAAACCGGGCGCGACGGTTTCCTGTTCAATGTCGGTGACAAAACCATACTGATAATCGCTGGTGGCAAGCCGTTCAAGCGTTTTGGTGCTGTCAGTCATGGCGGGATTCCTGGGGCGAAAAACGGCGAGTCAAACCGGGCGGCCAGCAACCTGACCGGTCATCGCCCGGTGAATGGGGATGAAAATTGCAGTGGTTGCGATGGATCGGGGCGGCTCATGTCCCGCAGGCTGATACTTTGCAGGGCATCGTGAATCGCCTGATTGATGCGCGGCCAGTGCCCGCTGACCTTGCAATGCTCTTGCCGGGCGCAGCCTTCGTGGGATTCATCGCTGCATTCGGTAATCGCAATCGGGCCTTCCAGCGTGCCAATGATATCAGCGGCGGAAATCGCGGTGGCCGGTCGCGCCAACTGATAGCCCCCCTGCACCCCGCGCTGCGAAGCCAGCAGTCCAGCCCGTGCCAATACCTTGAGAATCTTGCTGACCATCGGCAGCGGCAAACGGCATTGTTGCGCGAGCAGGGTGGCGCTGCACGGTTGACCGTCCGCCAGCGCGGTCATCAGCACAATGCCGTAATCGGCTTCCCGGGTAATGCGAATCATGGCCGCTCCGCGGGTCTGGTGTAATCAGTACCGGATTAGTACCATTTGCGGTTAGCATAGCGCCAAACTACCGGATTGCCAAGAGGGGGCAGATCGTGATGCCCAATGGCATCCTTGAATGGGGTTAGAACTTTCGCTGGCCGTCATTCCCGCCCCCGACCGGGAATCGGGGACTTTAGCGACGGAACAGGTAGGCAAGCGAAAGTCCGGCAACTATTATTCCACTCCTTAATCGATTGACGCCGCCCGGTCCGCCGGGTCTTTGATGACCGCAGGAATCCCCATGCACCCGAATTTGATCAACAACGTCAACGTCGCTTCCCAGGACGTGCTGCTGACTCCCGAACAAATCAAGCAACGCCTGCCGCTGACTGATGCCGCCGAAGCGACGGTCCTTGCCGGTCGCCAGACCGTGCAGCGCATTCTCGACCGGCAGGATCCCCGGCTGTTCGTGGTGATCGGTCCCTGCTCGATCCACGATGTCGCTGCCGCCCACGATTACGCCCTGCGGCTGAAAACCCTGGCCGACGAGGTACAGGACACCTTGTTCGTGATCATGCGGGTATATTTCGAGAAGCCGCGCACCACGGTCGGCTGGAAGGGCCTGATCAACGACCCGCACATGGACGACACCTTCGATATTGACCAGGGTTTGCAGGTTGCCCGCCGCCTGTTGCTGGAACTGGCGGAACTGGGTTTGCCCGCCGGCACCGAGGCGCTGGACCCGATCATCCCGCAGTACATCGCCGATCTGATGACCTGGACCGCGATTGGCGCTCGCACCACCGAATCGCAGACTCACCGCGAAATCGCCAGCGGTCTGTCTACGCCCGTCGGTTTCAAGAATGCCACCAATGGCAGTCTGGAAGTGGCGATCAACGCCCTGCAATCCGCCGCCCGGCCGCACAGTTTCCTCGGCATCAACCCGCAAGGGCAATCGGCGGTGATCCGTACCCTGGGCAACCATTACGGCCACGTTGTGCTGCGTGGCGGCGACCGGCCCAATTACGATTCCGTTTCCATGGCCCTGTGCGAAAAGGCGCTGCGCGATAAAAAGCAGCCGCTGAACATTGTGGTCGATTGCAGCCACGCCAATTCCTTCAAGGACCCGGCCCTGCAGCCGCTGGTGTTGCGCGATTGCGTTCATCAGATTCTGGAAGGCAACCAGTCCATCGTCGGCTTGATGGTGGAAAGCAACCTGGGCTGGGGCAGCCAGGCGATGCCCGCCGATCTGAACCTATTGAAATACGGGGTATCGGTCACTGATGCCTGCGTGGATTGGGCCACCACCGAGACGATGTTGCGCGAGGCCCACGCCAAGCTGAAAACCGTGTTGCCGGGGCGAACTGTGGTCTGATATAGACTGACGCCATTGCTGGCTTTCCCGGGGACGCCATGACCTCATCCACTTCCACTTTTTCCGGCGGTGACGGTACCGAAATCATTATCGCCGCCGCCTCGTCCAAACTGCGGGTTCAATTTGAAGCCATTGAATTGCGGGTGATTGCTGGCGCAGACGCCGGGCTGGAAATGAGTCTGGGTTTGCCCACCGTGCGCATCGGTTCCGCTGCGGATAACGACGTGGCGTTGACCGATCGGGCGGTTTCCCGCCGCCACGCCGAAATCCGCATGACCCCGAACGGGTTACTGCTGCGCGATCTGGGTTCCACTAACGGCACGTTTATCAATGACGTGCGGATCACTGAAGCCTATTTGCCCCCGGAAGCCGAATGCCGGCTAGGTTATTCACACTTGCTGATCCGCCAGCGCACCGAAGAACGCAAGGTGGCGGTGCCACGGCAGGATCATCTGGGCGATCTGGTCGGATCGAGCGAACCGATGCGGGAGTTGTACGGCCTGATCCGGGCGGTCGCCCCGACCCCAACCACGGTGCATCTGCATGGCGAATCCGGGGCCGGGAAAGAACTGGCGGCTCGCACCCTGCATACGTTTTCCGGACGCCCCGGACCGTTCGTGGTATTCGACGCCTCGGTTTCCGACCCGGAGATGGTCCGCAACGACCTGTTCGGCCACGTTAAGGGCGCGTTCACCGGCGCGACCGGTTCGCGGGAAGGTGTATTCCGTCTGGCCCATACCGGCACCCTGTTCATCGACGAGATCGGCGAGTTGCCGCTGGATTTGCAACCGCGCCTGCTGCGGGTGCTGGAAACCCGCGAGGTGACGCCGATTGGTGCAGACAAATCGATCTGGGTGGATGTGCGGGTGATCACCGCGACGCACCGCGATCTCGTGGCGATGGTCGGCGCTGGAACTTTTCGCACCGATTTGTACTACCGCCTGTCGGTCGTGCCGATTGACGTACCGGCGCTGCGGGAGATTCGCGAGGACATCCCGCTGATTGCCGGCCATCTGTGCCAGCGGTTGCATCTGAATTGTCGGCTGTCAGCGGCGGCCATGACCGCCTTGCAGGACTATGCGTGGCCTGGCAACGTCCGGGAATTGCGTAACGTGCTGGAACGGACCGCGGTGATGTGCGGCGAACGGGAAATCCAGCCCGATGACCTGCGGCTGTCCCGGGAAATCCGCTTGCCCAGAGAACCGGCGCCAATCTCCGAACCCGCACCGGCGATTTCGCCCCGACGGGCGGTTGCCGCTGAACCCGCGTCAGTCCTCAGACCCGGCGCAGCCGATGCCCGCGCCCATCTCAAGGACATGGAGCGCCAGATGATTCTGGAGGCCATGACCCGCAATCAGCACAACAAGGCGGCGGTCGCGCGGGAACTCGGCATTCCGCTGTCTACTCTGAAACGTCGGCTGAAGGACTATCAAATCAGCGATGAGGAAGGATAGCGTCGCATGCTCAATAGCTGATCCTTCCGAATCACGAAGTCCTCTTAGCGGTAGTGTTTCTCTTGAGCCGGGTGGCTGTTGTGATGCACTCCAGCACCCTTAATAACTTCTGGTGCTTTGATGGAGCAGACCACCAGGTTTTGCTTTCTGGTTTTGCCTATCGGGCCATCACTGGATGCCATTGAGCGATCAGATATTGCTGAGTAGTTGACCGCGCTAACCTCAGCCCGGATACCCGATTTTCAGTCTTCCTTCCCCTCAGGGCAGTTGAGCGGCTGGAAACCCGCGCCGCTGATCTGGTAATCGATCTGACAGGTCATGCGCAACCACCAGAGATTGAACTGGCTCCAGTAACGGGAAGTTTGGTAGCGCCGCGAAAAAGGCTGGGTGGCACTCAACGCCAGCGCCAGCGCCACGACCCCGGTTGCGGCAATCATGCCCACTGAAAACAGCAGGGAACGGCCTGACAGCGTCGGAGTGACCGTCTGGACGGCAGCGGTTTTTGGCGCAGGCATGGACAGCAGGATTGGCGATTATTGCTGATTGGCAATAAGGTAGTCGGTCACTGCGAACAGATCATTGAAGATCAGCACGTTGGCGCAGACTTCCGCTTCCCGCTCGACCATAGCCGCGCCTTTGCCCGTTCGTACCAGCAACGGCCAGGCATTGGCCGCCCGAGCCGCCCGGATGTCGCGGACGCTGTCGCCGACGACCGGCACCCCTTGCAGTGTGCATTTCAACCGCCGGCTGATTTCCAGCAACATGCCGGGATTGGGCTTGCGATAGGGATTCGTCTCGTCCACATCCGGACAGAAAAACACCGCGTCAATCTGGCCGCCAGATTCCTGGGTCAACCGGTGCATTTTTTTGTGGATCAGGTTCAGCATTTCCAGATCAAAAAACCCCCGGCCAACCCCGGACTGGTTGGTGGCGACCACCACCCGATAGCCGGCATGATTGAGCCGGGCGATGGCCTCCAGACTGCCGGGCAGTGGAATCCATTCCTCTGGCGATTTGATGTAGTCGTCGGAATCCTGGTTGATAACGCCGTCGCGGTCCAGAACGATCAATTTCATTGGAGATTGGGTTTGCCGCACAATTTTCAGAAAGAGGATTCCACATGGAACCATGAGACCAGTAGCGCCGGTCGCTTCCTTAACCTTCCATCTTTAACCGGTCTTCAATCCTGCAAGCGCGAAAAATCCGCGACCCGCAAGAACAGGCTGCCCAATTCGTTCAGGAGGGCGATGCGGTTATCGCGCACCGCCATATCTTCGGCCATAACCAGTACCCGGTCGAAAAAGGCATCGACCGGTTCACGCAACAAGGCCAGCCGGTTCAGCGCCTCGCCGTACAGACCGGCGTCCATCAGCGGAATTACTTCCGAAGCCAGCTCCACCAGCCGTCCCGCCAGGGCCTGTTCTTCGTTTTCAACCAGCAGATCGGGGCGCACCTCAAACGGCAGCGCCGTTTCCACTTTTTTGAGGATATTGCGAATCCGCTTGTTAGCAGCGGCCAGACTGGCGGCCTCCGGCAATTCCCGGAACGCGCTGACTGCCCACACCCGCCGGTCAAAATCCAGCGGTCGGGTCGGACGGCATTCCAGCACTGCGTCAAACGCATCCGGGCGGACCCCCTGATCCAGGTAGTAGCTCCGCAGCCGATCCAGGAGGAAATCAAAGACATTTTCGATCACGTTCTCGGCGCGAATCGCCGCGTCAAACCCGGACGCGGCCTGCTCCAGCGCCGGAATCAAATCCAGGTTCAGCTCACCCTCAATCAGAATCCGCACCACGCCCAAGGCGGCCCGGCGCAGGGCGAACGGGTCCTTGGCACCCGTGGGGGGTTGGCCAATGGCGAAAATGCCCAGCAGGGTGTCCAGCCGATCCGCCAGCGCCAACACCCGGCCCGTCGCGGTCGCCGGCAACCGGTCGCCGGCGAACCGAGGTAAATACTGCTCCTCCAGCGCCTGTGCCACCTCCGGCGCTTCCCGATCGTGCTGGGCGCAGTAGCGGCCCATGATTCCCTGCAATTCTGGAAATTCCTGCACCATCTGGGTCATCAGATCGCATTTGGCCAGCCGCGCCGCCCGTTCGGCCCAGTCCGGTTGCGCATGGCTTTGAACCGCGATGAACCGGGCCAGCGCCGCGACCCGGTCGCTCTTGTCGGCGACCGTGCCCAGTCGTTGTTGAAAAATAACGTGCTTGAGGCTTTCCATCCGCGCTGCCAGGGGTTGTTTGCGGTCCAGATTCCAGAAAAATTCAGCGTCACTGAACCGGGGGCGGATTACCCGCTCATTGCCGGCCCGCACCTGCGCCGGATCGCGGCTGACCAGGTTGGTGATGGTAATGAAGTGCGGTAACAGCCGGCCATGCCCGTCCACCACCGGAAAATAGCGCTGATGATCTTGCATGGTGCTGATCAGCGCCTCGGCAGGCACCGCCAGAAACCGCCGCTCGAAATTGCCAGCCAGCGCGACCGGCCATTCCACCAGCGCGGTGACTTCGTCCAGCAATTCCGGCTGGATGACCGCCACTCCGCCCAGTGCCGCCGCCGCTGCTTCAGCCTGGGCGCGAACCACAGCGCGGCGCTCGTTAAAATCGGCAATGACGTTGCCGGTTTCCGCCAGTTGTTGGGGATAGTCGGCAGGGGCAGTGATCGTGATCGGTTGCGGACAATGAAAACGATGACCGTGGGTGATTCGCCCGGTCTGGACGCCGAGAATCGTCGCGGGGATCACGTCGTCGCCAAACAGCAGCACCACCCAATGCACCGGCCGGACAAATTCATCATCGCGGTCGCCCCAGCGCATCCGCTTGGGAATCGGCAGGCCAGCCAAGGCGTTGACCACAATGCCGGGAATCAGATCCGCAGTGGGAGCGCCCGGCTCCAGGCTGACATGAACCAGCCACGTTCCCTTGTCGGTTTCCTGTCGTTGCAAATCGGCCACGGCTACCCCGCAGGACCGGGCGAAACCCTCCGCCGCTTTGGTTGGTGTTCCGTCCGGGCCAAAGGCAGCGCTGACCGCTGGCCCCCGCCGCTCAAGCTGGCGGTCGGGCTGACGGGTCGGCACGTTTTCAATCAATACCGCCAACCGGCGCGGCGTGGCGAAACGGCGCAGGTTATTGCCGGGCAACCCGGCTTTTTCCAGACCGCTCTGAAGGCCCTGTTCAAAGGCCAGAGACAAAGTGGACAGCGCCTTGGGCGGCAATTCTTCGGTGCCGATTTCAATCAGCAGATCGCGAGCATCAGACATGGGCCGCCTCCTGGGTGGGCTGCGTTGCCGCTGGTCGGGCGCACATCGGGAAACCGCGAGCCGCGCGGGCGTCGTAATACGCTTGGGCGACCGCACGCGCTAACGTGCGAACCCGCAGAATGTAGCGTTGACGCTCGGTGACCGAGATCGCCTTGCGGGCGTCCAGCAGGTTAAAGGTGTGGGAGGCTTTCAGGGTCATTTCGTAGGCCGGCAGCGGCAGGCTAAGCTCGATGAGCCGTTTGCTCTCCGCCTCGCAGGTGTCGAACCAAACCAACAGCGCAGTGATGTCAGCGTGTTCAAAGTTGTAAGTGGACATTTCGACTTCGTTCTGGTGGAACACGTCCCCGTAAGTCATCCTGCCTAATGGCCCGTTGGTCCAGACCAGATCGAAGACGCTTTCCACCCCTTGCAGAACCATGGCGATTCGCTCCAAGCCATAGGTGATTTCGCCGGTCACCGGTCTGCAATCCAGCCCGCCGACCTGCTGGAAATAGGTGAACTGGGTGATTTCCATCCCGTTCAGCCACACTTCCCAGCCCAGCCCCCAAGCGCCAAGGGTCGGCGACTCCCAGTTATCCTCGACAAAGCGGATGTCGTGAATCAGCGAGTCGAGACCGAGGTATTGCAGCGAACCGAGGTAGAGTGCCTGCAAGTCCAGCGGCGACGGTTTAATCATCACCTGATACTGGTAATAATGTTGCAGGCGGTTGGGATTGTCGCCATAGCGGCCATCGGTAGGACGGCGCGACGGCTGCACATAGGCGGCGCTCCACGGTTCGGGGCCGATGGCGCGCAGGAACGTCGCAGGATGAAAGGTTCCCGCGCCCATTTCCATATCGTAGGGTTGCAGCAGCACACAGCCCCGTTCCGCCCAGTAAGTCTGCAAAGCCAGGATCAAGCCCTGGAAAGTCGACACATCGCGCACTGACGCCTCCAAAAGCGGAAGGGGACGGCGCAGAGTCGTCCCCGGTGTTCGCATTAAAATCAAGGTTCAAGTATAGCCCGGCAATGGACGTTGATTCATCGTCCTTCGTCATTCCGGCATGGATGCCGGAATCCAGCCACAAGGACGTGAAGGTTCGGCTTCGCGACCACGGCCCTGTGACCCACCTTTGACCTTATAGAAACCCATCATGCTGAACTGCTGCTCAATTCGTTCATTCGCAACCCGCCGCCGGGCTATCGGCACTGGGCTGGCCTTGATAGTGTTGGTGTTGCTGATCGTGACCTTGGCGCTGGATCGCCTGAATCCGCCGCTGCTGGATCGCGCCCGGCACACGTCGGCGCTGGCGCTGGATCGGCAGGATCGCATCCTGCGCGGCTTTACTACCGCTCAGGGGACCTGGCGGCTGCCGGCGCGAGCAGCCGAGGTCGATCCGCTGTACTTGCAAATGCTGCTGGCCTATGAAGATCAGCGGTTTGCAACCCATCCCGGCGTTGATCCGTTGGCGGTGGGCCGGGCGCTGGGGCAGTGGCTGACCCACGACCGGATCGTGTCGGGGGCTTCGACCTTGACCATGCAGACCGCCCGCTTGCTGGAGCCGCATCCGCGCACCCTGGCCGGCAAGTTCGGCGAAATGCTCCGCGCCCTGCAACTGGAGCGGCGCTACCGAAAGGATCAGATTCTCGATTTCTATCTGACTTTGGCACCCTATGGCGGCAATCTGGAAGGAGTGCGAGCGGCGGCGCTGGCCTGGTTTGGCAAAGAGCCGATCCGGTTGACCGCGGCGGAAGCAGCGCTGCTGGTGGTTTTGCCCCAAGCGCCGTCCTGGTTGCGCCCGGATCGCTTTCCCGACCGGGCGCGAGCGGCCCGGGACAAAGTGCTGGTGCGAATGGGCCAACTGGGCGTACTGAGCGAACAGCAGGTGACTGAAGCTCGCCAGGAGCCGTTGCCGGTACAGCGGCGCGCTCTGCCTTTTCTGGCTCCGCATCTGGCCGACCGCTTGCGCAACCTGCGCCCGGAGGCGACCGACCATCGCACCTTCATCGATCGGAGCTTGCAACAAAATCTGGAAACGCTGGCCCGGCAGCAGCAGAGCGGGCTGGAGCCGCACAGCAGCATGGCGGCGCTGGTCGTCGCCCACCGCGACCGGCGGGTACTGGCTTATCTGGGCACCAGTGATTTTTTCGATCCACGCCGCGCCGGGCAGGTGGACATGACCCAGGCGATCCGCTCGCCGGGGTCAACGCTCAAGCCGCTGGTGTACGGTTTTGGCTTTGACGATTTGCTGATTCATCCCGAAACATTGCTGGAAGACACGCCAACCCGGTTTGGCGGCTATAGCCCCACCAATTTTCACCACACCTATGCCGGGCAACTGACAGTGCGCGAGGCGTTGCAACAGTCTTTGAATATCCCGGCAGTGGCGGTGCTGGAGCAGGTGGGGCCGGGGCGGGTTGCGGCGCGGTTGCGCAAAGTGGGGTTGCCGTTGCACTGGAACGCCACCCATCCGCAACCGGGTTTGCCATTGGTGTTGGGCGGGGTGGGAATGACCTTGGAGGAATTGACGACGCTGTACACCGGGATCGCCAATGGTGGCCAGATTGCGCCGTTGCGGTTTAGCCCCGACGATCCGGAGGCGCCGGGCCGACCCTTGCTAACCGAGATGGCGTGCTGGTATCTGAACGAGATTCTGCGCAGCGCCCCGCCGCCGCAGAATATACCGACGGCGGGCAGTCTGGCCCGGCCTCGCGCCATTGCGTATAAAACCGGCACTTCCTACGGATTTCGCGATGCCTGGGCGTTAGGCTTTGACGACGATTACACGGTCGGAGTCTGGGTCGGTCGTCCGGACGGCTCGCCCAGTCCCGGCCACTATGGACGCAACACCGCCGCACCGCTGTTGTTCCGGGTCTTCGATCTGCTGCCGGAGCCCGCAGCCCGTCGATGGGTTGCGCCGCCCGCTGGCGTTTTGCAGGTCAGCCGTGAGCAGTTGCCGGAACGGCTGCGCTACTTCCATACCCGTCCGACGCGGGACAGCGCCGGTGTTCCGTTGCTGAGCATCACCTTTCCAGTAGGGGGTTCAACGGTGGAATTACCCGATCGAGGGAAGGGACTGGCTGAATTGCCACTGGCGGCAAAAGGCGGGGTCAAGCCGTTGCGTTGGTTGGTCAACGGGCGACCGCTGGCGGCAGCGGACTGGCGGCGGGAGGCGTTCTGGTTGCCGGACGGCGAAGGCGTGGCGCGGATCACGGTGCTGGATCAGGCTGGCCAGACGGCTGGCGCTGAGGTGTGGATCAGCCGGGGGAAATAAGGGAAGCGGCCTTCAGAACGCGCCACGCGGCAGACGGGCCGGTGGCGCGTTCGGCGGCGGGAGTTAAGGCAGTTTAATGAAGAACGCGAGCGCTGGCTTCATGATGCTGGCGGTGGTAGCACTCGGTGGATCCGGTGACGAATTCTGCGCCGCAGGTCTGGCAGGAATAGGCATAGACGGCGTACTTCACCCCCGGATTGTGCCAAACGAACGGTGCTTGACCAAATTCGATGGGCGCATCCTGTTCAACATGCGAGCTGGCGCAATTGGGACAGCGAACCGTACTGGCCGCACGGGCCGCTTCCCGCCGTTCGATCTGTTCATGATAATGAAGAAGAGGGGAATTCATGTTCACGACTGCATACCCCGATTTGTTTCCTTCCGGTCATTTGACCGGCGCAGAGTGTAGCACAAATAACCCGACATGTCATGTGGATAATCCAGGATTTTTGAATCAGCGGGCTGACCGTTCCCAGATCAACGCCAGCAACTGACGCAGCACCTCCTCATTCGACAAATCCACCGGCCAACCCTAAGTCGCCGCGACGGTCTCATCGAGAGCGAGATGGGCATGATCCAGCCAGGCCGGGCGCTGGTTGTAGAGGAATCCGCCTTGGGTTGTGGAATTTATCGACGATCCCCGCTATCCCGCCAATCATGGAATAGCAACCGGGGTGTTTCTGCTGTGGGCCGATCCAGTCTGGCGGTGTTGATCTGAATCACGGTCGTCGGCGTTAAACCGCCCGGATAACGCGCCAATCCCTCCAGCAGACCGCGCAGTAATACAAAAGCCAACGGTGAACGCAGATAGCGGTCGCTATAGCTCACCGATTGCAACGACCCGGCCCCACGCAAATGCCCGGCTAATTCCGGCGCTTGTTGATCTGGAGACTATTTTCAGTCTCCCTTTTGACAGAGGGGTTATTCCGCAGCTTTGACAAGGGCTTTGCGAGCCTCTTCGAGTTCTTTCAATTCGGGAAAATCAATTTGAGGAATCAAATCAGGTAGCGATTTTTTGGTAGAATTTCCAGTTGCAAATACGGCGCGAATTTCATCTATAGCTCTTTTATCATCTTCTTGGGCTTTTGGCTCAATGTCATAAATATATATTTTTGTAACCGCGTCTTGTTTCGATCCGCGCTGATTAGTCGGATAGTCTTGATCTTTTGACTCTGGAGTTGCAATTTTCTTATAACTCAATTCGGTAAAATTTCCTTTTTCGATGTTTTGCAGCACATAAGACAGCAAATATTTGTTCAGTTTTTCTATTTTACTATCCAAACGATCCCGTACTATTTTCTTTTCATCCTCGTTAATCTCCCCGTTTGTCAGTTCAACTTTAATGTCTTGATCCTTAATGTCTGCCACAAGTTTTTTAAATGATTCTTGAGCTTCCTTAAATTCAGTTAATTTATTTTCATATTGAGATTTTTCTTCCTCCAATTTTTTCTTGACTTGACTAACGCGTAATTGATCCACTAATCCTGGAAATACCTTTTTAATTTTATCTAGGTCGCTAACAAGTGGATCCCCCCCTTGACAAAGAGAAATAAACTCAACAAGCTTATTGAGTTTCGCAGTAAAGTCGTCATTCTCTTTGATTTCCTTCGACGAAAATCCTTTTGCCCCGTTCCATTTTCCTATGAGACCCTCAATTTTTTTCTTGTTTTCTTTGTGGGTTTTTTGCAAGCCTTGAATAATACCTTGACTGTCCCTTAGAATTTTATGAAATTTGTAAAATGCTTCTCGCAACTCCTCGCCCTTACATCCACCGCTGCTGACCACATGTGAGCAGAAACTTGTATAATCTAACTGGTATGTAGTAGTTTCTTTCTGGGGGCTAGAAATTGTTCCTGGCAGTATCGTGAAAGCTGCTGCCGCTATGACAATTAGGCCAGCTACTGAAGGCCAAAGCAATGTTTCAATCATTTGTTTTTTTTCCCGTTTAGCATTGGACATAATCAATTCTTTATTAGTAATTTTGAGAGGCTTTGAAGATACGCGATCCTCAAATCGTGTGCGCCACTTTGTTAATTCAGAAAATCGCAACGTGATTGCCTTGTGTTGCGTTTCCCAGTCAGTTTGACGTATCAATTCATCTAATTCATTTTGCAATAAATCATCAAGCAACCGCTGAATGTTTTGTTGCTCAAGGGCGGTCATCTGCGCCTTGTCCACGCCCACCAACGCAATCCATTCCTGACCCATGCGGCCACTACTGGTCTGCGCTTGTGGTCGTTGTGCAACCAAAGCACAATCCGCCAGATGATCGATAGCATAGTTGATGAACTGCTCATCAACGTCGGGCGGCGCCAGAAATCGGTGATTAAACTCTCCACCGCGTGGCGTCTGCACGAGCAGGAACAATCCTTCAAAAAGACTCACTTCAGTAGCGTTCTTCATGGCTCATTCCTCAGTTTAGTGCAACAGATTCAGAAAAGACCGGCAATTCCGGTTCAGAAGGCAGGCTACTGCGATCAATTCGGATGAATAAGGTATTTGTAAACTTTTGATCCTGTTCCATCAGACGCATCGTGTGACCATTCAGAAGTTGTGTCGTTGACACGGAACCGGTTTGTTTTCCCAACGCTTTAGTTCCGGTCCATGAATCCAGATCATAAGCCCGAGCTTCGATATTCAGCATGTCCCGAAGCGCAGTGCGTAACCTAAAACTCCTTTCAGTAACCTCTCCTTTGCTGATAGGCTGCGGGCCAAATTGGTCAATGACCTTGTCATTGATCGTGAGTTTGAAGTTCACCTTACTATTCACTTCCTGCCAGTTTACCCGGTAAGTGAACTTCAAATCGAGTGGCCCGGTTTGTTGCTCCAGATACTTTTTATAATCATCTACATATCTGCGCATTACTGGCTGCGAGCTTATAGCAAGATAAACTTTAGCCTTGTCAATAGAGCGATCATCCACAAAATCTTCGTAGAGCTTTTTATCCTTAGAAATCTGAATAAAACGGTTCATTTTGTTCATCCAGTCGGTGTGATTAATGCCGCGATAACCGTCCGGCAATTTGCCAAAATCTGCCAAATAACTAATTGCCAAATCCCAAGAACGGTTGTCTACTTGCTGTTTTACTCGTGCTTGATAGGCCGCCTGAACATTACTATTAAACTCATGATACAGTGCATCAAAACGCGGTTTCAAGGTTTGATTCAGATTGATCTGCGTTTCTGCGAGAAGATTAGCCGCTTGGACAAATCGATTGAGCCGCATTTCGCTACGGAACTCGGACTCTTTCTCAATGAAAGCGATTTCTGCTTCAGAATCAATCACGGTCTGCTGTGCTTTGGCGCTAAACAAACCTTGCGGTGCTGGATATTTATCCAGATAGTCCTTCGCCGCTTTAATACGATCAACAGGTGAATTAGCGGCTGCAACCATGCCCCAGAGATCGCTTTCTTGCCGGTGCTTTTCATCCTCTTCAACTTTCACTGCCTCTGCAAGATAGCGCCCACTGGGATAACGCTCTACATATTTTTTGGCCCGCTCAAGGCGTTCTTGCGGAGCTTGCGTATTCAACACGAGTTGCCAAATCGAGTCTTCAATCTGGTTGAGTTGGCCACTAATGAGCTTAGTCGCATCTGCTACATAACGCCCCGATGGATATGCTTCGAGA
Organism: uncultured Candidatus Competibacteraceae bacterium; assembly: GCA_903879705.1. Taxonomy (GTDB): domain Bacteria; phylum Pseudomonadota; class Gammaproteobacteria; order Competibacterales; family Competibacteraceae; genus RXIV01. The sequence goes on from CAIRMO010000097.1 coordinate 27,115, forward strand.
TAACCTTTAGCCATTTCGATAATTTTTTCCCGTGTGTCCCCATATAACGCCCGGTTCCAGACACCGTCTTCAATCTGATGAAGCGCTTTGGTCTTCAACACATTGGCGGCTTCGAGATGGGTACTGTTTGGGTTGGCTTCAATATAGGCGTCAATTTGTGTGATCAAAGCTTCTGGTGTCTTTGCGACAGTCAGTGCTTCCCACTTTTTCGCTTCCAATTCGATCAGTAAGGCTGCACGCGCATTTTTGGCCTTGGCAAGTAGTTGACTTCTCTCAAACTGCAACTCGAAATCTTCCAATTTTGTCAATCTCTGTTGCCGATCAACAGTATTTTCAATATCAAGCCACGCGAAATCAGCCTTGGCTTCATATTCCTGTTTCTGTAATTCAGCGACTTTTTCAGTCATAGCTTTCCATTCAGCTTTCACGGTCTGGCCACTGAACCCCACTTTGAATAACAGGTGTCGTAAGGGCGTATCTTGATAGCTTTTTAGCCAATTTGCCAGAATCTGGTAATCGACAGAGGTTTTCTGCGCACTCTCTGTATTGCGTTTCAAACGGCCATATTCATAAAAATCATAAGTAAAATCAACGAATAGATAAATTAATGAAATACCGAAAATTGCCGCTAAAAAACGTTTTCTACGCAATTTTAGACCACGCTTAACTAGGTCTATAACTTTCTGATGGTTTATTGTTCCCTTGCGGAAGTAGGTTTCAATTTCAGCGTGTTTACTGATTAAATTATTCAAATTCCAAAAATTTGGTTGATACCAACCACTTTCGTACTCTTTTAAATCTTCTTGATAATTTTCAAGAACTATTTGTTGATGACGGCGCATCAGCCATACAAAAGGTTCTTCCAAATTCAGCGACATCAATGGACTGCGTTCTTTGGGATAGTAGAGTTGGCGACCATCTTCAAAACGCTTGAACTCGCATGACCCTAATGCAGAAACCGGAAATATCCGTACATTCTCCTCTCCAAAAGTGCTACACAGGCTCTTATAGAGACCGTTGTAAGAGAGTCCGCGCTTGCTATTCAGAAATTCTTCGATTTTGGCCTGTTCTTTTTCCAAATCGTCGTAATGCAGTTCTCCCAACATATCCCATTTATTGATGATAAGAGAGACTGGTGCGATACCCGCTCTTTTATTTTTCGCCAGTTTCCTGGATTCATGAAATGAATCGAAAGAGGTCTTGAGCAAATTGATCTGTTCATCAAAATCGGCTTGATCATTTTCAGTTGCGAGGGGTGTTAACAAAATTAAGCCGTCAACTTCCCGCAGCGTTTCGCGTATCTTTTTAGTAATTTCATCGGTCAAGGCATGGGGATGGATTAACTCACCAGCGTAATCCACCAGATCAGTTAATAACATGCCACTGTCATCAGAAAACTTATAGCGATAGTAAAGATCTTCTTTTACTGCAGTCGCTTGAGGCATGTCACCCCGTTCAAATTCATTCCGTGATTCTATCAATCGATTCCAGCCGAACAAATAGCTGGCTTTCTTCTGGGGATCGTTTTCGTGGATGTCATTGACCGAAATTACACTGGCTGGGGGCAAATTAGCGCGATGGGCCAAGCTCAGAGCCGTTAAGATAGTGGTTTTTCCCGATGCTGTGAGGCCGAAAAGAGCCAGACGGTAAATGGTCTGCTGTTGAGACATGGATCAGATTCCTTATGTGAAAAAGGCTTATTGTTGGGGGATTAACCGACTAAAGCGGTTAATTAAAAATCGGGTGTTGCGATTACTCTGAATCTCTTTAACGGTCATCCCGATTATTTTTTCCTGAAGTCCCGTTTTCTCGGCAAGTATGCCGAGGACATCAAGCACCATGCTAACATTAATCGGATAGCGTTGAGAATCGAGCAATGTATGGGCTACCTGCACGGTTAAATCTTTATTCTGCCAACGGTTATACAAGGAGAGCGCCGGAGTTTTGAAATCGAATAGAACCTGCGCGTCTTTACGCATCACCACTCGCGGTTCCAGTCCTAATTTTTGAACCGGCAGATTTTGGCGCTTACTGAATTGCACTACCTTGTAAATATCGACTTCACCGCTCGCCAGGATTCTCACCCACTGACTTTTACGGTCGCTTACCAATCGGTTCAATGCCTGATCGCGAGCAACTCCCGTCGTTTGAGCGCGAATAGTACGGGCAGCACCCGTGTTCCGCACCAGCTTTGCAGATAAATTGGCACCCTTAATTGGCACGAGTAGAAATGCAGCATCGATCCCCGCATCGATCCAATCTTCAGAGGTGACGCGCCGCTCATCCCAAAGCTTTTCGCTGGCTCTATATAGGCCGCCTACGCCGACAACATTGAGTACCGGCGTCGCGGTTGGGATCGCTTCCTTGCTGATATTTCCCGGACTCAGGTTCGCGTAATAACTCATCTCATGGCATTGATGTTGCTGATCATTGCATTTTTCGTTGAGATGATCGATGACTCGCTGGAAAATACCCTCATCAAAGGGTTTCCGAAGGATCTGATGGAAGGCGGAATTTTCACGGAACTGATAGAGCGCGGCCCTGTATGGCTCGTGTCCGGCCAGCAGCATCTCCGTCACCTTCTGTTGTAAATCTGCTGGATAAGCGGCGTTTCCGAAAAACATCGCTGTCAGGTAATCAACTTCGGCAGGATAGGCAGCGTAAAACTCAGCACCGCCGGGCCGCATCAGCAAATCCCAAAAATAGGGATTGTCCGCAGCGGCGGCAAAGGCAAGGCGTTGATCTTCAGTGCTTTCTACATGGCTTTCAGATGAGCGACCCTCGGCTTCCCAATCAATCGCGTTATCAAAAATTCGCCATAACCGACTGAATTCATGGCGAAATTCATTATCTGCCGCCATTCGCTCCCGGATCGCATCGCCCTGAGCGCCAAGAAAGCCCATCACCTGCACCTGCTTGATTGTCGGCGCATGAAGTAGATCCCTAAACAAGCTGGTTAACCAGCGTTCGTACTCGGCATTCTGATTTTCTTTATTTGGAAAATCAAGCAATTGGAATACATTAAACAAACCATTTTTTGCGTAGTCGCACAACAAGCCATCATGGCGGCGAATGATTTCGACCAAATCCTGTGGATCGTTACCATCGCTGAAAAGCAGAAAATAACTGATCAGATGGTCATAACAGGTGTGGTTTAAAACATCGACAACACGGTCTGGATCGGAACTCGCTGCCAATAGTCCTACCAGTTCGGGGTGTTCTTCCAAGAAAGAATTACGAGCTTGAGATTTAATCCTTGTGAGCAACTCAAAAAATAAAGCCTGTATTGCTGGATCACTGACGGTAAGCCAATCGCGATTGAGTTCAACAACTGCACGGGCGGTAGCGGTCCGCCAGCCCCGTTTAACCAACTGGCTTTCCAAAGTTTCAACCCCGGCGTGGGCGAAAGACATCAACAATACTAAAGTGCTTATTAGCCAAATACGCATCATTTTTCCTCGCGTTGACTCAAAACCGGACTGTCTAAACGTTCAATCAGGGTATCGGATAATACGCGATGAACTGTAAGCCGTTGGCTGTTCAGCGCTACTGGCTATAGTGGTTAATCAGACCACCACGCCTTTTTTCCTCGCCTGAATGAGCCAGATTGGATATTCTGCAAGCATTTTCTGATACAACTCGTCATCAGACATATTTTTTGGGTTAGCGACTGCGAAAAAGCCTGCATTATCAATTTCCCGTCCGTCCATCGTATCGAGCTTTGACAGAAAATCGAAACGGGTTGAACCGACACCCATAAACTGCCAAAAAATAGGCTCCTTGGATGCTTGCCGAATTTGCTCTTCAGCCGCTGGCTGGGAATCTGGCTCACCATCCGTGATAAAAATTACATAGGCCGGGTAAACGGGCTTGGGTGATTTTTTGCCAAAAAGTCCCCCGAGAAACCCGGTGTTACCGGAACCGGAACCGGAGGAGGATGATTGGTAATGCTGGCGGATAAGGTGCATCGCGTCGGCGTAATTGGTTGATCCCATACTGTATTTTGACAACAACCGACCGATGCCCCCTTGGTAGTTGTTGATCGACAGCGTTCCAACATAGTGAGCGCTGGATTCAAAAATGAAAATGTCGATGTCTCCGTCATCATCAAAGGCGGTACCTAATGCCAGCACTCGTTCTGCTAGCGCCTGCACCGTGCCATTGTTATACAGGCTACTCATAGAACCTGAATAATCCAGCGCCAGCGCGATCTTGGCGGTGTGGTTCTTCAACTCGACATGATGGCTGAGTACAGTATCAGCGGATTTCCGCAGATTCACCAAGCCAGGGGATTGTGATTGAAGCTTATCCAGCGAAATAGCCATGCCTTCTCCTTAAAAATTTGACGATCGAAATTATATTGTTGCCAAGCCATTATTTCAACGCTCTCCGGCCATTATGTCTTCCGCATCATGCCGGCTCATCAATTCCTGCTCCATCAACTCAATTCGTTACTCTAGGAATACCGGACAACGCTGCGTTATAGTCAATTCACTGTTTTTTAGCAGTGACCGATTGGGAAACAGCCACTCCTGGAGCCAGTCGCACAAGACTCCCCAATAAAGGCGACGCGCACTGGCCCTTTCCGGGAATCTCTGAAACAGACTGAAAACGATTTCCCCACTGGCGTCCACCTCAGCCAAAGTGGTTTGAAGCCCGCCAAAATAGGCAATCGCCACATTCCGCTAGTCGTTGACCGCGAGCAAAGTACACTAAAACGGCATTTGCCGCGACAGCGACCACATTCGCTCAAAAATCTCGGTTACCGCTGGCATCCACCAGCCGCAGCCAAAGCCGCCCATGCGCTGCCTGGTAGCTTTCGCGCCACGGGGCGGTATTGCCGAGAAATCGCCATTGCCGCCGACCTTCAGCATCCAGAGTGTGGATATGGGGAAGGCCGCGATGCAGTGTCCGTTGCTGGAGGGTCTGCGGCACTGGATCGCCGACCACCGCAAACGTCTCAGCGGATTCCGTGTCGGCTCGGCTGTCGATGCGGTAGCGATCCTGCTGTGGAGTGAGCAGTTCCGCCTCACCGCTGATTCGGTACAACGTCCGGTTGAGATCGATGAGGATTCCCAACGCTTCGCAAGTGCCGTTGCCGATTCGCGGGGTCAAGTCGGGCGTCGCCAAAACCCAGACTTGTGCCGATTTAGTGCGGGCCGAGCCTTCAGTCAACCAGTCCCGATCACCCGTCGCACCCCGCTCGATAAACACCCAGGGCGAATCGCCCCAAGGTTCCCCCTCCCGCGCCAGCAACGGATAATCCTGCCGGCCATCGTACAGACTCAGCCGATGCGATTGCCGGAGCGCCGCGCCAGTCAACGTCACTCCACCGGCCCGCAGCCATTCCCGACCATACCGGGCGGACGGGCCAGCGCCTTCAACCAGTCATCGTGCGGATCGGCCACGGTCGGAAACTTGATCCCCAACAATCCACAGAGCGCGATGAAATGACCTTGTGCGCCGTTGCGTTCCTTGAGAGTGCTATCGCGCCAGAAGGTGATAAATTCCGCGACATCAGCCGGTGTAGTCATTAGCGCATCGACTCACCGGGAATCCTTACCGTCATTCCCGCTCCAGCGGAAATTCAATTGCCCAATCAAAAAGCTGGATACCCGTTATTCACGGGTAGCAAAAATATAGTTGGAACGATGAACCGTCAATTACTGGACCCTCGCCTTTCTTAGCGTTACGGACGTATCAGTGTGCGTATTACCCTCTGAATCAGTGGTGGTGTCCTTTTCGATGGTGGTGCTGTGAGGCTTGCCATCAGCGCCAATCCAACTGGTGCGCTCACGGGTCGTCTGCTGTCCTTCGCCTTCGCTCCAGGAGTCGACTGTTGTCTGGGGACGGGTAATGGCCCGATTACGCCCTGGCGAGTAATAACTGGCGCGCCGATTTTCCACGGTGTCCTCGCTGTGGTAAGTTCCATCCGGGGCATAATCACCATTGCTATAGTAATCACGCCTCACCGTAGGATTATGACCTCGATAATATCCACGCGCAGGGGGATCATAATCCGGATAATAGCCATAACCCTGAGCATTCAACGTAGCTGGCGCACACCCCAGCATCATGCTCGACAGCACAAAAACAGTACCAGACATCATTGTAGATTGCTTCATTGTTTTACTCCCGGCTAATGATCGTGGGACATAACCAATTCAGATGCTATAGAAATTAACCTTAACTCCAACTGAACAAAATTCGCTCGGCCCAGTCCTTGTCAATTGCCAATAGCAGCCAGGTTTCAGCCGGCTCTACCGTCGAAATTCTGGCCTTTTCGGTCAGACACGAGCTGCTCAAGAGTTCGATCCAGGACGCCGGAGCGCGACATGGGCGGCAATCATCGTGGGAACCTGTCGCCGCCAGGCTGCATCAGGACCACCGGTCAGCAGATGATGAAATAGCCCACCGGCGAAGGCCCAGGTATCCAGCGCGATAGTCTGGGGTTCCAGACCAGGACGCAGCGTCCCCCGTTCCTGAGCGCGCTGATAGGCGACCTCCACCTTGCTCAGGAAATCCAGCGCCGGTTTATTGATTTCGACCTGCACTGCAGCAAACTCGTCAACATATTCGCAGCGGGAAGCCATGATTTCAAAAATTTGCCGCACCTCAGGGCGTTCCTCCAGCGTATGAAAAAACTCGTTCAGTGCCTGTGCGATGCCCTCCAGCGGGTCAGCCAGCCCTTCCGCCAGCAACAAGCTGTCGACTCGGCTGAACAATGGGAGTGACGCCTGTTCCCGCATGGCAAAGAACAAATCCGCCTTGTTGGCAAAATGCCAGTAAACCGCGCCGCGCGTTACGCCGGCCACCTTTGCGATTTTTTCCAGCGACGTGCGGCTCACTCCACATTCGTGGAACACTTGGCGGGCGGCATGGATGATCTGCTGACGGGTGCGCTCCGCCTCTTCCTTCGTCTTTCGGGCCATGCAATTTTCTTCCGGTCAACTAAATTCTTTTACATACATACATGATTGTATATAATCCTGCAACTCTCGCCGACTTTGGAGATCACCGTGTTTCGCACTCGAATCCCGCCGGGCCGTTGCTTTGGGTTGCGCCCCCTGTTCTACGGCTTTGCCCTCGTGGTAGCGCTGGTTTCCGGTTGCTCGAAATCCGGGGTGGATACGCCCAAACCGCCCGCCGCGCCACCGCCCCTGCCGGTCACGGTAATGACCATGCAGCCAACCCGCGTCCCGATCACGGTGGAAGTCATGGCGCAGACCGAAGGCGCTAAGGAAACGGAAGTCCGCGCCCAGGTCGGCGGCATCCTGGTCAAGCAGCTTTATCACGAAGGCGCACCGGTGAAAGCCGGGCAACCGCTCTTCCAGATCGACCGGAAACCCTACGACATCGCGCTGGCCCAGGCCCGCGCCAACTTGGCCGAGGCCAAGGCCAAGGTCGATCAGGCAGCGCGGGAGGAGGCGCGGCTCCAAGGACTGCTGGCCAGGCAGTACATCAGCCGCAAATCCTATGACGACGCCGTCTCCGCGAGCGCAATGGCCCAAGCGGTCCAGCAATCGGCGGAAGCGGCGGCGCATAAGGCCGAGTTGAATCGGTCCTACACGACCGTCGTCGCGCCGGTGGCGGGAATTTCCAGCCGGGCGGCGAAATCGGAAGGGAATCTGGTTGCCACGGGGGCGGGGAATGAAAGCCTGTTGACCTCGATCCATCAGTCGAACCCGATGCGGGTGCGCTTCAGTCTCTCCGAGAGCGACATGGCTCGTCTGCCGGGGGGGCGGTTGACCCAGCAGACCGTGACCGGGATCGAACTGAAGTTGCCGGGTGGCTCGCTGTATCCGCTGCAGGGCCAGCTTAATTTCCTCGCCAGCAGCATCGATCCAACCTTGGGTACCCAGCAGTTTCGCGCTGAGTTTGAGAATCCGGACGGCGCGTTGCTCCCCGGCCAGTTTGTTCGCGCCCGGATTTTGGCGGGTGAACGAGAGGGGGTGTTTCTGGTACCCCAGGCGGCGGTGGCGCAAACCGAACAGGGCACTCTGGTGTTTTTAGCCGACGCTGAAAACAAGGTCGCGCCCCGCCCGGTGCAGGCGGGGGCATGGCAAGGCAAGGACTGGGTGATTCTCGGCGGACTGAAGGCCGGGGATCGGGTGATTGTGGACAATCTGATCAAGCTGCGTCCAGGTGCGCCGGTCGCCCCGCATCCGCCGCAACCCCCGCCAGGTCCCGCCCCGGACGGCAAGACGGCACCGGACGCACCCGCCGCCGAGCGCAAGGGTTAAACGGAGTACGCCATGTCCCGATTTTTCATCCATCGCCCAATTTTCGCCGCCGTCATCTCGATCATCATCGTCATCGCCGGGCTGATGGCGGCGCGGGTATTGCCTATCGCCCAATACCCGGACATTACCCCACCAACGGTGATTATTACCGCAACCTATCCTGGGGCTTCCGCTGAAACCTTGACCCGGACGGTGGCTGCGCCGATTGAAGAACAGCTCTCCGGTGTCGAGCGGCTGCTCTATTTCAGTTCCACCGCGACATCCAACGGCCAGATCGTGATTACCGTCACCTTCGAGGTGGGAACCAATATCGATATGGCGACAGTGAATGTGAACAACCGGGTGAAGATTGCCGAACCCCGGTTGCCGGATGTGGTGCGTCAATACGGCGTCAGCGTCCAGAAACGTTCTAACGATATTTTAATGGTGGCCACCCTCACCTCGCCGGACAGCAGCCGCAGCGCCCTGTACTTGTCCAACTATGCGCTGGCCAATGTTCTCGATGAACTCAAGCGGCTGCCCGGCGTGGGCGATGCCCAGATCTTCGGGGCGCTGGACTATTCGATGCGGGTGTGGCTCAAACCGGACCGCATGGCCCAGTTGAAAATCACCACGACCGACGTAGCCCAAGCCATCGCTGCCCAGAACAAGCAGAACGCCGCCGGCAAGATCGGTCAGGAACCGGCTCCAGAGGGTCAGCAACTGGTTTACACCGTGACCGCCAAGGGCCGGCTGATCTCTCCCGAACAGTTTGGCGACATTATCATCCGGGCCGAAGGTCCCGGCGGGGTGCTGCGCCTGCGGGACATTGCCCGGGTTGAGCTGGGGGCGCAGAATTATGATGCGTCCACCCGACTCATGGGCAAGCCCGTGATCGGCATCGGCATTTTCCTCCAGTCCGGAGCCAATGCGCTGGAAGTTGCTCAGTCGATTCGCGTCCGGCTGGATGAGTTGAAACAAAAATTCCCTTCCGGCGTGGATTATGTGGTGCCGTTCGATACCACGAAATTTGTTGACGCCTCGATCCGGGAAGTCATCACCACCCTGGGCGAGGCGCTGTTGCTGGTGGTGGCGGTGGTCTATCTGTTCCTGCAAAGCTGGCGGGCAACCCTGATTCCGATGATCGCGGTGCCGGTCTCGCTGATCGGCGCTTTCGCTGGGTTGTGGGTGTTCGGCTTTTCCATCAACACGCTGACCCTGTTTGCCATGGTGCTGGCGATTGGCATCGTGGTCGATGATGCCATCGTGGTGCTGGAAAACGTCGAGCGGCTGATGTCGGAACAGAAGCTACCGCCGATGACCGCCGCGATCGAGGCGATGCGGGAAGTTTCCGGCGCGGTGGTGGCGATTGTGCTGGTGCTGTGCGCGGTATTCATTCCGGTGAGCTTCCTGGGTGGCATCGCCGGCAAGCTCTACCAGCAGTTCGCCGTAACGGTGGCGATTTCGGTGGTGCTATCCGGGATCGTCGCACTGACGCTGACCCCGGCCCTGTGCGCGCTGCTACTCAAGACCCAGCATGAAGAATCGCGGCTATTCCGGCCCTTCAACCGCCTGTTTGACTGGTTCACCCGCTCCTACACCCGCACGGTGAATCTTACCCTGCACCATCGCATCATCGGCACCGTCGTGTTTACCCTGGTCATTGGCGGCTGCGTGTTCCTGTTTCGCGCGGTGCCGGGCGGTTTCGTGCCGGCTGAAGATCAGGGCTATTTGATCAGCGCCCTGATGTTGCCGGACGGGGCCAGCCTGCAACGCACCCAAGCCACCGGCCAGCAATTTCAGCAGATGATCATCCAGGACCCGGCAGTGGACCGGGTGTTTGTCATTGCCGGCAATGACATGGTTGGCGGCGGACAGAAAACCAATGCCGGCACCGTGTTCATTCCTCTCAAGGACTGGGACGAGCGGAGCGCCGTTGCGGATGTGCTGGCCAAGAAATTCATGGGCTTGGGGATGCGGCTGCCGGATGGCCTTGGGCTGGTGTTCAACCCGCCGGCAATCCGCGGGCTGGGTTCGGCGGGCGGTTTCGAGGCTTATATCCAGGCCCGGGGCGACAGCGATCCCCGGAAACTGACCGGGGTGATCCAGCCCTTTATGGACGCGCTGAAGAAGCGCCCGGAACTGACCGGCATCAATACGTTTTTCCGCCCGACCTCGCCGCAACTTTATGTTGAAGTGGATGAAGCCAAGGCGATTTCTCTGGGCATCCCGATCACCGAGGTGTACCAGACGCTCCAGGCCACGATGGGCGCGCTGTATGTCAACGATTTCAACTTCACCAATGGCCGCACCTACCGGGTGCAACTCCAGGCGGACTCGGTTTTCCGCGCCGACCCGGCGGATTTGGGCCAGGTGTATGTGCGCTCCGCCAAGGGCGCGATGATTCCGGTTTCGGCGTTGATCACCGTGCAATCGGTGATCGGCCCGGAACAGTTGGACCGGTTCAACGGCTTTCTGGCGGCCAAGGTGCTGGGCAACTCCCTGCCCAGTATCAGTACTGGCGACGCGATCCGGATTGTCGAAGAGGTCGCCAGAGAGACCTTGCCGGCCGGTTATGAGCTGGCCTGGACCGGCCAGGCCTTTCAGGAAAAGCGCACCGGCTCGACTTCCGCGATCGCCTTCGGCTTCGGCATCGTGATGGTGTTCCTGATTCTGGCGGCCCAGTACGAGAAATGGTCATTGCCACTGGCGGTGATTCTGGCGGTGCCGTTCGCCCTGTGCGGTGCCTTGACGGCAGTCATGATCCGGGGGATGCCCAACGACATCTATTTCCAAATCGGCCTAGTGGTGCTGATTGGGCTGGCGTCCAAGAATGCTATTTTGATTGTCGAATTCGCGGCGCAGAAACAGGCGGAGGGAATGGGTGTTCTGGAGGCGGCACTGGAAGGTGCCCGACTGCGGCTGCGCCCCATTGTGATGACGTCGCTGGCGTTCATTCTAGGGGTGTTCCCGCTGGTCATTTCTACTGGCGCTGGATCTGCCGCTCGCCGCTCAATGGGTACCGGGGTATTTGGGGGAATGCTGGCGGCGACCTTTATCGCCACGATTTTCATCCCGATGTTCTTTAGCTGGCTGTCCGGGCGCAAGTCATCGCGGCCAGTGCCGGATCATGCCGATACTCTCGCTGAGAAGGCGGGATCATGAACCACGATGATGGAATGTGGCCGATTGGGCTGAACGGAATTTGCAATAATGGGTTGAACGGAATTTGCGATAAAAGGAAGGCCTAAGTACGATGTCTATTGTTATCTGTTATACCCATTTCCAGTAGATTTTCGCATTACGGTTACCTTTCATGCTCATGGAGCAGGGTCATTTGAACAGAGCGCTTACCACGGATCGGCATTTTTCACAGGCTGAATTTCGGACGTTATTGCTTGAAGATGGCCGTTGAACGCCCCCGGCTCGACTCCGGCCGTTCCTCCGGCAGTCCTAGCCCAACCTGGCGAATCCGCTGAATTTCATCGCGCAATTTTGCCGCCTCTTCAAACTCCAGATCGCGGGCATGGCGGTGCATCGCCTGTTCCAGTTGCTTAATCTTCTTCATTAATGCCGCCGGCGATTCGTGGGCATAGGCTACGGTTTCTTCTGCGACCAGCGCTGCTTGCGCTACTGCGTCGGGATAAGCGCCTTCCAGAATGTCCATTACTGCTTTCTGAATGCCACGCGGAGTAATCCCGTGAGTCTGGTTGAACTCCCGCTGTCTTGCACGGCGACGGTCAGTTTCATCCAATGCCCGCCGCATTGAACCGGTGATCCGGTCAGCATATAAAATCGCCTTCCCGCGTAAATGACGGGCGGCCCGGCCAATGGTCTGAATCAGCGACCGGTCAGAGCGCAGAAAGCCTTCCTTGTCGGCATCGAGAATGGCGACCAGCGACACTTCCGGCAAATCCAGCCCTTCCCGCAACAGATTAATGCCGACCAGCACATCGAATTTACCGAGCCGCAGATCGCGAATAATTTCGACCCGTTCCACGGTGTCGATATCGGCGTGCAGGTAGCGTGCTTTGACGCCGTTTTCTGCCAGATAACTGGTTAAATCCTCGGCCATCCGCTTGGTCAGGGTAGTGACCAGCACCCGCTCCCGGACGTTGACCCGTTCGCGGATTTCACCCAATAAATCATCAACCTGATGCAGGGCCGGACGCACCTCGGTAGCGGGATCGACCAGTCCGGTCGGGCGCACTACCTGTTCTACCACCGCATCCTTGGAGTGTTCCAGTTCAAAAACACCGGGCGTGGCGGAAATGAAAACGGTCTGGCCGCTGAGTCGTTCAAACTCGTCAAAGCGCAATGGCCGGTTATCCAGCGCACACGGCAGCCGAAAGCCGTACTCGACCAGCGTTTCCTTGCGCGAGCGGTCGCCTTTGTACATCGCGCCGAGTTGCGGAACAGTCACATGGCTTTCGTCAATGAAAATCAGCGTATCCGGTGGCAAATAATCAAACAGTGTGGGCGGCGCTTCGCCGGGATTGCGCCCGGACAGATAACGGGAATAGTTCTCGATACCGCTGCAATAGCCCAGTTCCAGCATCATTTCCAGATCAAAGCGGGTACGCTGTTCGAGGCGTTGCGCTTCCAGTAATTTATTGGCGGCCTGTAATTCCACCAGTCGTTCCTGTAATTCTTCCTTGATGAATTCGATGGCTTTCAACAACTGTTCGCGGGGTGTTGCGTAATGGGTTTTGGGATAGACGGTATAGCGCGGGACTTTGCGCGATACCTTACCAGTGAGTGGATCAAACAGACTCAGCGCCTCGATTTGATCGTCGAATAATTCCACCCGTAGCGCATCCCGATCAGACTCCGCAGGATAAATATCAAGGATCTCGCCCCGCACACGAAAGGTCCCTCGCGCCAATTCCAGGTCATTGCGGCTGTATTGCAAGTCAGCCAGGCGGCGGAGAATGGCGCGTTGATCCACTTTCTCGCCACGCACCAGATGCAATAGCATTTTCATATACCCGTTCGGATCGCCCAGCCCGTAAATCGCCGATACGGTGGCGACAATAAGGGTATCGGGTCGTTCCAGAATCGCCTTGGTCGCAGACAGCCGCATTTGTTCAATATGCTCGTTAATCGAGGCATCTTTCTCGATATAGGTATCCGAGGACGGCACATAGGCTTCGGGCTGGTAATAGTCGTAATAGGAAACGAAATACTCCACCGCATTGTCGGGAAAAAACGCCTTCATTTCGCCGTAGAGTTGCGCCGCCAGAGTTTTATTTGGGGCCAGCACTAGCGCCGGGCGTTGCATGGCGGCAATGACATTGGCGACGGCAAAAGTTTTGCCACTGCCCGTGACGCCGAGCAGGGTTTGATGAGCCAGACCGTGATTTAAACCGGCGACAAGGGCACTAATAGCCTGTGGTTGATCGCCAGCCGGTTGAAATTGGGCGCGGAGCGTGAATGGTTGGGTGAGCATAGGATTTTAGGGCATTCTCTAATTCTACTTTGTCAGATTGAAACACAACCTATTGATTTCGCTAAAATTCACATAAAGTGAGTAAAATTGATAAAACTTTATAAATCAAATGGTTGCTCGTAATCTGACAAAGTAGAACTAATTCTACTTTATCAGAATGTCTGTCACTATTCGCTATGTTTTTGTTGACGACAGGCCGAATCGATCGCGGACTGTCGTTTCCGGTGGCGGACTTCCATCTGACGGATGACCTCCTCCACGAGGTATCCCGCCGGGGTAAGAACGGGTTCAGCAGGGTACGAATGTCCCGGCTACTGAGCAGCGGTAGGGTCTAATAATGGAGTTGACATTCTTCAAGCAGAAACAGCATCGCCATCATGACCAGCGCCATATGATGACGCCCGCCGCGCCAACCCCGGACTTGATAGTCGCCCAGGCCAACACCCTGTTTACCCCGTAGCGCTGGCCTTGCATGAATGCCAATCGGGGGGACTGGGGTGGCGGCTGAGGTATTGCTGGGCTGTATTTGATCTCGGTCGGAGTGTCGACTTTCTGGCGCACGATCAAGTGCCACTGGCGGGCGTGCGCTTCTTCTCCGTCCCATAACCACACCCGTTGCTGAAGCATCTCCACCCGCAACAAGCCTTTGGTGCCCTCGCGCAAAGTGGCCGCTTATCGGCGGTGAGTTTGAAGGGGGCAGTGTCGGGACACCACCCTCTCCGGTCACTCAAGAAGAACTGCAGCGGACACTGGTGCCGAACCGGCTACTATGTCTGGTTTGAAACTATGTGCAGGTGGCCGGGACTGCTATCTGAAGCGCGTCCCCCGTTTGCCGCCCTTCGCTTTGTCTTGAACCAGAACTTCAATGCGCAACCAGTTCCGACAGCAGTTTGAGCAGGTGGTCGCGCGTTTCCTGGAGTTCGCCCAGTTTTGCCTGCGCGTCGTGATTCCTGCCCTGAGCCATGAGGTCGCACAGATCTACCGCCAGTTCGTGTAGCTGCCGGTGCAAGGGTTCAATCGCATGAATAGCAGGTTGCATTTCATGGCGGGCAGTCGATACGGAGTCCAGCCATTTGCCGAAGCGGCACTGGTGTTGATCCAGCGGCATAGGTTTTTCGCGTTCTCCCTTGACATAGCTTTCGATCGAAACCACCCAGGCTCTATGTTCTGCACTGGCGAAGAGCAGCGGCAAATCAGCATGGATGACAGGTGGCAGATTGCCCCAGGAGGGATGGGTGCGCCAGTGGTCCATACAGGCAGGAAATTCGCTCGCAGGCATCGGCCTCCCAATGCCATATCCTTGCGCGAGATCGCAGCCGAGTTGCAGCAACATCATGCCGTGCTCGCTCGTCTCCACGCCCTCTGCGATCACTTCGCGGTGGAATGCGATTGCCAAGCCCAGCACGCCTTCGAGAATAGACAAATCATCCGGGTCGTCCAGCATGTCGCGGACAAAGCTCTGGTCGATCTTGAGCTGGCTGACAGGCAGGTGTTTCAGGTATGTCAGCGAGGAATAGCCCGTGCCGAAGTCGTCCAGAGCAAACAGCACGCCGAACTTCCGGCATTGATCGATAACATCGGATGCCCGTATGAGGTCTTGCAGCGCGCTGGTTTCAAGCATTTCAATCGAAAGCTCGCAGGGCTGCACGTCAGGATGCGCGGACAGCAGCGTGCGCAGGCGCTCTACAAAATCCGCCTCCTGCAACTGGCGCGCGCCTATATTGACGCTCACCGAAATGGATAGCCCGGCAGCTTTCCAGATTCCTAGCTGGGTTAACGCCGACTCGATCACCCATTCTCCAAGCTCGATGGCCAGCGGATGATTTTCGATCACAGGCAGGAATGTGCCGGGCAGCAACAGACCTTTCTCGGGATGTTGCCAGCGGATAAGGGCCTCTGCGCCGATCACATTGCCCGTGCGCATGTTCACTTTTGGCTGGTAATACAGCACGAACTCGCGGTCATTCAGGGCTTGGCGAATGCGCTCGACGCTTTCGTAAAGGCCGCGCACGATGCGATCCTGTGTTGCATCGAAGACATGGTAACGGTTCTTGCCTGCAAGCTTGGCCCGATACATGGCCTGGTCGGCCTGGCGCAGGAGCTGGTCGCCATCTATTTCTTCGTTTTGCGGATAAAAAGTGACGCCGAGACTCGCGGAAACCTGGAGTACAAGATCTCCAACATGCACCGGTTTTGCGGCGGCGGCGAGCAGGCGGGATAGCGTCGGATCGCCGTCTTTTGTGCTGCCGAGGTCGAGCAGTATCGCGACAAATTCGTCGCCGCCGATCCGGGACAAGGTATCGCCTTCGCGCAGCGCCTGTTTCATTCGGCTGGATAACGCGATCAGCAATTGGTCGCCCACGTTGTGCCCATTTTTGTCATTGATCGCCTTGAAGCCATCGAGGTCCAGGAAAACCACCGCCAATGGCTGTACGCTCCTTTCTGCCCTGAACATCGCCTGTTGAAGGCGGTCTGCGAGCAGTGCGCGGTTTGGCAAAGCGGTCAGCGTGTCGTAGTGGGCGATATGATCGAGTGCCATTTCATGTTCTTTTGCCGTGGTGATATCGGAGAGCAGCGCCACATACTGCGTGATGCCGCCCTCGGCATCGCGCAAGGCGCTGACATTCTGCATCACGGCATACACCTCACCGTTCTTGCGCCGGTTCCACACCTCGCCGCACCAGTAGCCCTTGACGCTAAAATCGCACCACATGGCGGCAAAGAACTCATTGTCATGGCGGCCCGAACTGAGGATGCGGGGATTCTGTCCCAGGACTTCAGCGCGGCTGTAACTCGTGATGCGGGTAAATGCCGTGTTGACATCGATGATGTTGCCACAGACGTCGGTAATCATGATGCCTTCGCTGGCATGGGCGAAGACGTTCGCGGCGAGCTGGAGCTTTCCTTCCAGCATTTTTCGTCGGGTGATGTCATCTATCATGCACAGATGGCGCGGCGAAACATAGCTCGCCGACCTTAGCGGCGCAATCGTCATTTTGATCCAGACTGCGGATCCGTCAGGGCGCATGTAGCGTTTATCCATCGTGAAACCGGGGATTTTTCCGGCATTGAACAAAGCCATGTTGTCCAAATCTTCCTGTATATCATCGGGATGGGTGATACTCATCCAGTTGGTGCAGGTCATTTCTTTTACTGTCCTGCCGGCGATCTCGGCAAAACGGAAATTGAGTTCATAAAGTTGCCCTGTATGCGAATCGATCACGGCTATGCCCAGCGGCGCCTGGTAAAAAATGGTGCTGAAATTTTCATAGCTGATAC
This sequence comes from uncultured Candidatus Competibacteraceae bacterium, assembly GCA_903879705.1. GTDB lineage: Bacteria > Pseudomonadota > Gammaproteobacteria > Competibacterales > Competibacteraceae > RXIV01. The sequence goes on from CAIRMO010000097.1 coordinate 44,065, forward strand.
GGAGGGCTTCATCAACTTTTTTGCGTTCGGTGATATCTTGGACAATACCGAAGAATCGCATCGGTACGCCTCGTTGATCGAATTCAGAGACTGTCTAAAAACTAAGATATTGAATTTCAATAGCTTTTCTGTAAAATAAAGGGGTAAAAGCGGGTTGTAATAAAAAATTATTTTAAGCGCAAAAATTCTATTCGAGGTGATGTATGCCATGGCCAAAAGAAG
>CAIRMO010000098.1 GCA_903879705.1 uncultured Candidatus Competibacteraceae bacterium
CAGCACATACCGCGGCAAATCGCGTTCCTTCAGCCCCGGAAAATAGTCCAGCGCCTGTCGAAACGCCCGGTCAAGACTTTTACCCCGCGACTTATGCTCAACCAGCAACACGCCTTTCCACAGCAGATCAATAAAACCGCCCGCGCCATCGGCCTTTTTGACCGGCACCTCAAACGACGCCACCCGCCGCCGCGTCACGCCAAACACCGCGAAAAACTGATCCCAGAAGCTCTTGGCCTCGGCATTTTCGGACACGGCACCGGCCCATTCGCGGGAAAACGCCAGGGCGCGACCTTTGATCTCATTCCAGGAGAGGGGCATGGGAGTAATACAATACTGTTCGGCACACTTATTGAGTAGAAAAAAGAGTATTTCGATGTTCGTCAGTTACTGGATAAAATAATAGGTTCCTAATGCGAGTTAACCAATGGACAGAAATTTTTCATAATCTATAGACATTGGTTGCTTAATTTTTTTGTCTTCTTTTTCTTGAATTAGCATAGGTTATAAAATAGGCAAATGTTATCCCGAACAGTATTGGGTGGTAAACCATGCCTCATCAAAACTCAAGCGTCGCCGTCGCTACCGATTTTCCCGCACTCACCACTCGCTATCCATTAGCCGATGGCCGGATCATCCGCCGCCATTATCTCGACTCTGCCGCCTCCACGCTAACGATGGGCTGCGCCAAACAGGTTGCCGACGAATTGCTGCGCCATTACGCCAACACCCACAGCGAACTGCATTTCTCCGCTCGCATCGTTAGCCACGCCTACGCTTGGGCGCACCAGCAGGTTCTGAAATTCGTCCACGCTGATCCCGTTCAGCATACCGCCTTCTTCGCTGGAACCGGCTGCACGGCACCGTTGAACCGGCTGGCCCGGAGTCTGGCGGCGCAGCGCCCGGAGCGAAACATCGTGCTGGCGTCGCTAATGGAGCATCACGCTAACGATCTGCCGCATCGCAAACACGCGGGAACCGTGGTCCAAATTCCGTTAATCGGGCCGGCTCCGGCATTGGGTGCGGTCAACCTCATGGCGCTGGAGCGGTTGTTGGAACAACACCAGGGCCGGGTCAATTACCTCGCGATCTCCGCCGCCAGTAACGTCACCGGCATTATCAATCCGGTCCACACCATCGCCGCGCTGGCGCATCGGCACGGGGCCTGGATCGTGGTAGATGCTTCGCAATACCTCGCCCATGCCCCGTTGTCGATCAGCGATACCGGCGCGCCGGAGCGGGAACTGGACGCGCTGGCCTTTTCCGGTCACAAGTTGTATGCGCCGGGATCGCCGGGCGTGGCGGTGGTGCGGCGGACCTTGCTGGCAAGTCAGGAACCGGATGAGGTCGGCGGCGGCATGGTCGACGACGTCTCCCGGACGGGCTATCAAGTCACGGCCCGTTTTCCGGATCGGGAGGAAGCCGGTACGCCTAATATTCTTGGCGCGGTACAGTTGGGCGCAGTGTTAAATGTATTGCAACGGGTTGGAATGGCGCAGATTCATGCGGCTGAACAGGTTCGGTTGCGGCAACTGCTGGCTGGGTTGGCGACCGTTCCCGGCGTGCGGATTTATGGCGATTCCGACCCTGACCGCACCCCGCGCCTCGGCACAGTCGCGTTTAATCTCGATGGGCTGGAGCAGGGTTTGGTCGCGGCGGTACTGAACGATTATTTCAATGTCGCGGTTCGCAATGGCTGTTTCTGCGCCCATCCCTATGTCCGCGAATTGCTGAAACCGGAGTTATGGGCGATGGAGATTGACCCGGATGCGGTAGACGCGGCGTTGCAACTCAAGGCGTGGCAAGGGATGGTGCGGGCCAGTCTGGGGCTGTACAGCACGGCGGAAGATGTAGCCGCATTGCTGACTGGACTGCGCGATTTGCAATCACGACCGGACTTTTACCGGGCGCACTATGCAGCGGACACGGCAGGCAACTGCCATCACCGAACGTTCACCGCTCCGGCGGAATTACTGTTTGACCCGGAAGCGGCGCTGGATCGAGCGCTGGAACGGCTGAGTGCGCCGTTTGCCGTGCTATAGTTATTGGGTTTCCGGCCACTCAGCGAACTTGCCGCCATGCCTGATTTCCTGCGTAAATTCATTGGATTGCTACTGATTTTCGCTGCCGTCGGCGTTGCCTCTTGCCAGGCATTGCTGACGTCCTGCTCACCCGCTACGTCGGCCATTTCATCAGCACAGCCACGCTAAACCCGGAGTCTTGCGCATGGGCCGCCTGCTATTGCTGGCCAGCATCATCCTGATCCCGCTGACCGCCCTGATTTTGCTATTGCAACGAGGATTTCGCACTGTGGCTGAACGCTACCAACAAATTCCCGGCCGGTTCCCATCGACCAAGGGCATCCTGATGTTTCTGCTGCCGTTGCCGGTATTGCTGGCGGCGCTGGTTTCCCTGAGCCGGGGCCGCTTGAGCGACCTGATCGGTAATGCGGCGGGATACGCGCTGTTTCTGACCGGGGCGCTGCTGCTGCGGCAGGGGCTGCTGACCGAGGGTGAATACGCCCGTCGCCTGGTTGCCAAAGCGCCGTGGCCGCTCAAAACGGTCGGCGGTGGCATGATTGCGCTGGCCACGGGCGTCACCGCCGGGCTTGGCGCTCACTATCCGCCGATCATCGCCGGCGCATTTGGTCTGGCCGCGCTACTCGGCTGTCATCTGGGCTATGGCTTCGATCCCCGCACCGCCAAGCGGTTTACCGACACCGACGGCGTCGATACCACTGATCGAGTATTGCACGCGCTGGAACAGGCCGAGGGCAGCATCGCCGCCATTGAGCAGGCGACCCGCGACATCCGCAATACCGAATTGAACAACCGGCTGCGGCGGATTGCGGCGCTGGCCCGGCAAATCCTGAAAATGCTGGAAGAAGATCCCCGCGATCTGCGCCGTGCCCGCAAGTTTCTGAATGTCTATCTGGACGGCGCCAAACAAGTCGTTGAAGGTTATGCCAGGACTCATGGCCGAGTGTCAGCACCGGAATTGGAAGATAACTTCCGTCGGGTGCTGATCACGATTGAGGAGGTTTTTACCGAACAGCAGCAAAAACTGCTGGAAACCGATGTCACTGATCTTGATGTGCAGATTGAAGTGCTGACCACGCAATTGAAACGGGAAGGGGTTATTTGAATCAATGGAGTCATCAGGATGGTGAAGATTTGAGAAACCTGCATAATCCCGCACCAGACTAAAAACTGCCCCAGGAGTCCCTATGCCCACATCACTTTCTTCACCCCCCGCTGTTTTGGAGGCCAACGTGTTTACGCCAATGCTGGCACCACAAATCCAGCAGGATTTAGCTGCCCGCGCTCCCGCTCCGGCACAAGATCAACAGCAAGTTGCCGCGCTGGTTGCTCAAATTGATTTACGTGACAGTAACTCGATTATCTTCTTTGGCAGCAAAGCCCAAGAGCAATTAACCACCATTTCCGACAGCATGTTGGAAGGCGTTCGCAACAAGGACGCTGGTCCTGCCGGAACCGCATTGAACCAGATGGTCAGCGTATTGCGCGGCTTCAATCTGGAAGGACTCGACCCGAATAAAAAACCCGGCTTTTTCGACCGGCTGTTTGGCAAGGCTTCACCGCTCGCCAAAGTCGTGCAGGAATACGAGACGGTGCGGAATCAGATTGACACCATCAGCGATGCGTTAGAGCGGCATAAAACGCAGTTGCTCACCGACATTGCCGCGCTGGATCGGCTGTACTCAGCCAATCTCGATTATTTTCACAATCTGGAACTGTATATCGCCGCCGGTGAAGCCAGGCTCAGCAAGGTCGATGCGGAAGAATTGCCGACGCTGGATCGGGAAGTGACTGCTGGCAAGGATATGGTCAAGGCACAAAATCTGCGCGACCTGCGGGCTAGTCGCGACGATCTGGAACGGCGGGTTTATGACCTGAAATTGACCCGGCAAGTCACTATGCAGAGTCTGCCCAGCATTCGCTTGGTGCAGGAAAACGATAAAAGTTTAATCAGCAAGATCAACTCGACGCTGGTGAATACCGTGCCCTTGTGGCGGCAACAACTCGCTCAGGCTATTACTATCTACCGGTCCGGCCAAGCCGCCAACACCGTGAAAGCCGCCACCGATCTGACCAATCAATTATTGACCGCCAATGCTGAAAATCTGCGCCAGGCCAATGTCCAGACCCGCACCCAGATTGAACGCGGCGTGTTCGATATTGAAACGGTAAAGAAAGCCAATCAAACCTTGATCGCCACGATTGAAGACAGCCTGCGGATTGCCGACGAAGGCCGTCGCCGTCGTCAGGAAGCCGCGACTCAACTGGAAAGCTGTGAAACCGAGCTGCGACAGGCGCTGTCCGCCGCTCATGCTAAAACCCGTCAACCCGCCCAACCCGGAGGCCGCTGACATGGGACTGTGGGATAAATTGCTTGGTGAATTTGTTGATGTCGTGCAATGGATTGATGATTCCAATGACACGCTGGTTTATCGCTTTGAACGCCACGGCAACGAAATCAAGTTCGGAGCCAAGCTGACGGTGCGTGAAGGTCAGGTGGCGATTTTTATCAATGAAGGTCAATTAGCTGACACCTTTCAACCGGGCATGTACGAGCTGAAAACCAACAATCTACCGTTGCTTTCAACGCTGCAATCGTGGCAACACGGCTTTGAAAGTCCATTCAAGGCCGAGGTGTATTTTTTTAGTACCCGCCGGTTTACTGATCTTAAATGGGGAACACAAAATCCGGTGATGTTGCGCGATCCGGAATTCGGGCCGATTCGATTAAGGGCGTTTGGTAGTTACGCAATCCGGGTTAAAGATGCACCGACTTTTCTGCGCGAAATCGTCGGTACGGACGGGCGCTTTACCACTGACGAAATCACTAATCAATTGCGCAACATGATCGTTTCGCGTTTCGCTAATATCCTCGGTCAGGCTAAAATTGCGGCGTTGGATTTGGCCGGTAATTACGATCAACTCGGTCAGTTTTTACTGGAGCGGATTGCTCCCGAATTCACTGCGGTCGGCATCGAACTGACGAATCTGCTGGTCGAAAATATCTCGCTGCCGCAGGAAGTCGAAGCGGCGCTGGACAGACGCAGTAGCATGGGCATCGTCGGCAATCTGGAGCAATACACCCAGTTTCAGGCAGCGGAAGCGTTGCGCGAGGCGGCAGCCAATCCCGGCGGCGGTTCCGAGGCGCTGAACATGGGCCTGGGACTGGCGATGGCGCAACGACTGAGTGAAACCCTGGCTCGGCCCCCGCAATCCGCGGCTTCCGCTCCACAACCCGCGCCACCGCCGATGGCCCCGCCGCCTTTGCCCACCGCGATTTCCTACTTTATCGCGCTGAACGATCAGCAGACTGGACCGTTTCCAATGGCCGCCTTGCAGCAGCAGATTCAAGGCGGTCAATTAAACCGAGCCACTCTGGTGTGGACGCAGGGCATGGCGAAATGGACCCCGGCGGGCGAAGTAGCGGAATTAGCGGCGCTGTTCGCGCATTTGCCGCCGCCGTTGCCGGGGTGAAAAGCGGTTAAAGATTATAAGGGCAACGATGGATTGGGCGAGGAATAAATCTATGGGCGCTGCCGCTAAAAAACTGTACATCAGCGAGGCCGACTATCTTGCTTGGGAAGATCGCGCCAAGGAGAAACATGAATACGTTGCTGGCGAAATTTTCGCAATGGCCGGAGCCAGTGAACGCCATAACCTGATTGCTGGCAACGTGTTCTTTCATCTCCGCCAGGCAACCCATAAACACCCCTGCCGGGTTTTCATGTCCGATATGAAACTGCGAATTGTGGATCAGCGCAGTTATTACTACCCTGATGTAATACTGGTTTGCGATGATCGCGATAATCATCCGATCTACAAGACCGCGCCGTGTTTTATTGCTGAAGTATTGTCGCCGTCAACCGCGACCATCGATCAGCGCGAGAAGTGGCTGGCTTACCAGACTATTCCCGGTCTGCATTATTACTTGCTGGTGGATGCCGAGCGGTTGTATGCCCGGCTATTGACCCGCGAAGAAGGCGGCCACTGGACCGAGCAGATTCTCGACCGCGATGATGTCGTCACTATTGCTTGCGATGATCTTCGCATTCAGTTGGGACTGGATGATTTCTATGAGGATACCGGGTTATTGCCATGAGCGGTGCTATAACCGCTCTATCGCCTGAGCCATTTGATTCCCGGCCATACTGCGCGGAGCGCCCTGCAATTCAATGAGCTGGAGTTGATCCAGTTGTTGCGTCCGGTACAGAAATCGGATAACGGAACGCACGGTGACGGTCGGATATTCGCCTTTCAGCCGATCCGCCAGTGAATGATCGGTAAACGTCAGTTACCTTGACCGATACGGTCGCTGCGGTGGATGCGCTTTTCAGCACGACGACCGATCCTTCCGCAACCCGGTTGATCGCCAATACGATCAGGCTCGGTGAACTGGCAACCACCTCGACACTACCCGCAACCAGCGCCGAGGCACCTTCTGCCGATAGCACCGAGCCTTGAGAAATCCCGCTGTCCGTTGCTGCCCACGCCCCAGCGCCAATCGCCAGTCCGGCCATCAGAAACAACCCCTTGATTAAGCTCATGTCTCCACTCCCGAGTGTTTAACCCAGTCGACGAACTGCTCCGCCGGCATCGGTCGACCAAAGTAATAGCCCTGGGCCAGATCACAACCCTGTTCGAACAGAATCCGCCGCTGCTCTTCCGTTTCCACCCCTTCCGCGACCACCGATAGCCCCAAGCCGTGGCCAAGCGCGACGATAGTGGCCGCCAAAGTCCGATCATCTGCATCAGTTTCCAACTCGCGCACGAAGCTTTGGTCGATCTTGAGCGCGGTGATCGGCAGGCGCTTCAGGTAGCCCAGGCTGGAATAGCCGGTGCCAAAATCGTCGATCGCCAGCCCCACCCCCAAGCGCCGCAGCGCCATCAGGGTTTCCATCGTCTGCACCCCGGCTTCCAGCAGGGTTGATTCGGTCAGTTCCAGTTCCAGCGCGTCGGCGGTCAGATGGTGGCTGGTCAGTAGCATCTGGACGCGCTGGATCAAGCCCGGATCGCGGAAATGGCGGGCTGCCAGATTGACGGCTACCGTAAACATCGGCAATCCAGTCTCCCGCCAGATCGCCTGTTGCTGGCAGATCGCCTCCAGCATCCAATCCCCGACCGCGACGATCAAGTCACTGGCTTCGGCAACCGGGATGAAGCGCCCCGGCGGAATCAGGCCCTGCACCGGGTGACGCCAGCGCACTAGCGCTTCGGCCCCGGCCAGCGCCCCGTCGGCGAGATACACCTTGGGCTGGAAATAGGCGACCAGTTGGCCGCTATCAATGGCTTGGCGCAGTTCCGATTCCAGCATCAGCCGTTCCAGAGCAGCCACGTTCATTTCCCGGGCGTAAAACACCCGGGTGTTGCGCCCGTCCTGCTTGGCTTGATGCAGCGCGGCATCGGCATTTTTGAGCAGATCGGCGAAGCAGGCACCATCGTGCGGGTACCGGGCGATGCCGATGGAAACCGTCGCCCGCAGGCTGTGACCGGCGACCGTGAAGGGCCGGCGGAAAGCGGCCAGCGCCTGGTCGGCCAACTGTGCCGCCACAGCTTGGTCGGCCTCCGGCAGCAGCAGGATGAACTCATCGCTGCCGAGCCGGCACACCGTGTCGGTTTCCAGGGTCAGCGCCTGCAGCCGGAGTGTGGCCTCCGCCAACAGCGCATCGCCACCGATATGACCGAGCGAATCGTTGATTTCCTTGAAGCGATCCACATCCACAAACAGCAGCGCCAATAGTCCCCCGCGTTGCGCCGCCAGCGTCAAGGCCTGTTCCGCCCGCTTAATCAGCAGCGCCCGGTTGGGTAAACCGGTCAGGGCGTCATAGAAGGCCAGACGTTCAATGTGCTGTTCAGCTTCTTTCTTGGAGGTGATATCGGTAGCGATGCCGACATAGTGGGTAAGTTGCCCGGCCACATCCCGCACCGCGCTGATCGTGGTCAATGTCACATACGGACGGCCATCCTTGCGCTGGTTCCAGATCTCGCCTTGCCACGAGTCCTTGTGTCGCAGGGTTTCCCACAGCGCCGCGTAGAAGGCGGGCGGCTGACGGCCCGATTGGAGCAGGCGCGGATTTTTGCCCAACACTTCCGCTTCGGCATACCCACTGAGCGCGGTAAACGCCGGATTGACCGCGACAATGCCGCTGTTGGCGTCAGTAACCACGATCGATTCCCGCGCAGCCTCGAACACGGCACCGGCCAGCCGCTGGCGTTCTTCTACCCGCCGACGTTCGGTCAGATCGTAGAGTATGCAGTGGGTTTGCTGGAACTGGCCCGTCGCGTTACAGCTAATCTGGCTTGCCGCAGAAACCGTGATGCGTCGACCGGTCCGGTGCAAAAAATCGAGGGTGGCATCGTGCAACCGGTCCGTGGTCCTGAACCTGGCGAGTTGGGTCTGCAGTAGCAGCACCTGGTCCGGCGCCAGAAAATCGCCAATCCAGCAGCCGATCACCTCTTCCCGGTCATACCCGAGCAATTGTTGCCAGCAGGAGTTGACCTCGATAATCCGCCCTTCGGCGTCGAGCGACTGATAGGCCACTGGCGCTTGTTCGTACAGGAGCCGGAAATGCTCCACGCTGGCCCGCAACTCGACGGTGCGCGCCGCCACCAGCGCCTCGGCCCGCTGCCGCTGGGAGGTCAGGGTGAATCCGTACAGCGCCGCCAGCAAGGTCAGCAGCACTCCGGCGGCGGGAACCCAGTAGTACAACTGGTCCGTGTTATTTTGAATAAACAATTGATTAGGCTGTACTTCAATCCGCCAGAGCCGGTCGCCCAGTGGAAAATCCAGACGATGCCAAAGCTGTGGTTCCGCGTCGGGTAGTGGTGCGCCGCTCCGGGGAAGAAAGGTATACAGCAGCTGTTGCTCGCCTTCGGCAGACAGATCGCGCAAACGCAACAACAGCCCCTGAGGTTCAGTCTGGGCCAGGGTGGCCTCGACGACGTCGCTGATCCGTATCACCCCCAATACGAACCCTTTGAGTTGCCGCCGCCGTTCCTCCACTGCCATTGTGGTGACCTGGGATGGATAGATCGGGGCGAAAGCGAGGACTGAAAAGTGCTGATTACGCTCCTGCACCAATTGATAGCGCCCGGAAATCGCGATCTGGCCGCTGTCCTGCGCCTGGGTCAGCACTGAGCCACGGCTCGGGTGCGACGGACCAGGGGCGAAGCCCAGCGCCGCTTCGTTGCCCGTGTAGGGTTCCAGGTAATAGACCGGGAAATATTCGGCGCGGTCCGCCGCTGCCGCCAGAACGCCTTGGGCATTACGCTCGGTGAATTGAAATTCGCTCAGACCATCAGCGCGAGCCGCCGCTTCATAGTCGGCCCGCTGGGCTAACGGAACGCGCGGTAACCACTCCAGCGCCTGGAACCCGTGATGGTCGAGGATTGGGGTAACGAACTGGTGAAATTGATCCCGGCTGACCGCGTCGGAACCGACAAAAAAGCGCCGGATGGTATCCAGATCCTGCACGTTGTTCTTGAGCCGCTCGATGATGCTGCTGGCCCGTTCGGTAGCGGCATTCTGGAACCGGGTTTTCAGCGCTTCCTGGCTGGTGGTGCGTAGCGCCCAACCTAAGCTGGCGGTCATCACCAGCCCGACCAGGAGAATGAGGGTGGCGATATGCCAACCGTCGACGTTGGCAATCACAACCTCATCACGCTTTACCCGGCCGGCATACGCGCTCATACCGATCAGCAGCGCCAGCGCGGCCAATCCCAATGCTCCCACCAAAATATAACTGGCGCGCCACGCGGTGGCCGAGATCGCTTGGCGGATAGGGGTTCGAATCACCGCGACGGCCTGACCGTCCAGGCTGGAAAGCGTTTGATACGAAAATTTGCCCCCCATCCCGTCCGCTCGCAGTTGCGGTGCATTTGGTGGCAAGGTTCCCAACCACTCCTGTTCCGCGACGGTCAAGCGCGGGTCGCCCGTGGCCAGCACGGTAAAGCGGACCAGCGTCTGCTCGGCCAGTGCCTGTGTGAGCGGCGCATCCAGAAATCGGCCAAAAACCAGTACGCCGTGCGCCGGTCGGGTACTCTCAGAACCCAGAATGGGGCGGGCGGCCAACAACAGCAGGCCATGTTCAGTGCGCAGCACGCCCGATCGGTTCTGTTGTTGTTCCAGTACGGGTTGGAGGAGGGATAAAACCGCCGGCGGGTCGCCGGAAAACGCCGCCAGGTTTACCACGCCACCCAAATCAGAATCGTAGCCGGCGCTATACAAAACCTGGCCGGTGCGATCGAGAATGAGGCAAAAATTCAGGTGGATGGTTTTTTCAAGGGCGCGCCAGTTGCCGAGATTGGACGGGATAAACGCCGGATCGCGGCTTTCAGCAAAAGCGTAGGCGTCATCCCATATCGTCCAGTCGCCGAGCGCAGTGTCGAGTTGCCGCAGCTCGTTCTGAATGGCAACGCTGGCTCTGGCGCTATCTTCCAGCGCCTGCGCGTATTCAAGCCCCTCGAAAGCGGGCTGAACGGTACACCGATCCAGCGCCCAAATCGCCAGCAAGACCGTCAGAAATCCGGCAGTGGTGGATAAGATGGTTTTTATTCTGGAATTCATACGCTGAACCATAGCAGGTTGCTTGTTGAAGAAGATCTACGCCCTTGCAATTCTTCGCTCTTTATCATACACTGTCTTATGTCAGTGTTAGATAACTGGAAAACCATCATGGGACCGCAATGGCGACTCGATGAACTGGTGCAGCGCAGCCGGCGATTACTGGCCTTGCTGCCAGGCGGTGAAGGGGGCTCGCGGCGGGTGCGCTGGCAACCGGACGCCCGGCTGGTGCGTTACTACACCACGTTGGGATTGCTGGATCGGCCCGCGGAACTGCGCGGGCGAACTGCGTATTACCGCGATCGGCACCTGCTGCAACTGCTGGCGATCAAGACCCTGCAAGCGCGCGGGCTCAGTCTGCAAACCGTGCAGACCGAACTGGCCGGAATGCCCGATGCCGGGTTAGCGCGACAGCTTGGTTTGCCGCCGGACTGGCCGGAGCGGCTGGCGAAGGAGGGTGCAGTGCCGGATGAAAGCCGGGTTGCGGAGCCGGCCACCCCGGCGGCAACCACCGCCCGGTTCTGGGAACGCACTCCCGCCAGCTCAACGTCGCTCCCGCAACCCGCCCCAACCTTGCCGATCAATGAACTGCTGGCGATCACTTTGGCTCCCGGCGCGCAGTTGCTGATGGATCGCCGCCGCTATCCTCAACTTGATGTAAACCATCTGCGGGACGCAAGCCGCGCCTTGGGCGACTGGTTGCGGGCCGCCGCCCGATCTGAACAGGAGAATCGCGATGACGATGCTTGACGGAATCACGGTGCTGGATGAAGCGCCCACCCGGCGCGACGATGATGATGAGGACGCCGGTTTTGGCGGTCTGGAGACGGCGCGGGGCGGATTGCCACTGCAGCGGTTGGCCGTGGCGGGACGGATCACCGGTTTGCTGTACCGGCTGACGGTGGCGCAGACCTTCGTCAATGTTCATGCCGAGCCGCTGGAAGCCACCTACATTTTCCCGTTGCCGGCCCGGGCGGGCGTGACCCGGTTTCGGTTGCAGGTCGGGGAACGGATGATCGACGGCGTGTTGAAAGAACGCGGCGCAGCGCGGGCCGAGTATGACCAGGCGATTGAGCAAGGCCATCGGGCGGCGATGGCCGAGGAAGAGCGCCCGGAGGTGTTCACGATACGGGTCGGCAACCTCCCGCCCGGCGCGGCGGTCACGGTAGAACTGGAACTGGCCGGGCCGCTGGCGGTGACGGACGGCGAGGCCACCTTCCGCTTTCCGCTGGTGGTGGCGCCGCGCTATATCCCCGGCGCACCGCTGGACGGTCCCGGCGTCGGGCTGGGGACGGCGCTGGATACTGATGCGGTGCCTGACGCCAGCCGGATCAGTCCGCCGGTGCTGTTGCCGGGTCAACTGAACCCGGTGCATCTGAGTTTCCGCCTGGAGATTGATCCGGCGGGTCTGCCGTTGAGCGATTTACGCGCCAGCCTGCACGCTTTGCACCTGAGCCAGACCGACGCCGGATTGCAGGTCGTTGCGTTGACGCCGGGCGCGGAACGGCTGGATCGCGACGTGATTTTGCGCTTCCGGGTCGGCGAGGAGCGGATTAGCAGCGGCCTGAGCGTCTATCGCCATGCCGACGGCGCAACGACAGCGCTGCTGACCGTGGTTCCGCCGGCCACGCTGCCCGCGACCTTCCGGCCCCGTGATGTAGTCGTGGTGCTGGATCGCTCCGGGTCGATGGGGGGCTGGAAAATGACGGCAGCGCGGCGAGCGGCCGGGCGGATCATCGACACCCTGACCGAGCGGGATCGGTTCGGAGTGATCCTGTTTGACGATCATCTGGAGGAACCCGCGCCCAGCGCCGGGCAACTGGTTGCAGCGACCGACCGTAACCGGTTCCGGGCGGTAGAGTTTCTAGCCAAAATTGAGGCGCGCGGCGGTACTGAAATTGCCCCGGCCCTGAAACGCGCCCTCGCGTATTTTCCCAACCCGCCCGATCCAGCCCGTGAGCGGATCGTGCTGTTCGTCACTGATGGTCAGGTCGGCAATGAAGATCAACTGCTGCGGCAGGTTGAGCAGTCCGCCCAAGGCTGCCGGATTTTCACCGTCGGCATTGATCGGGCGGTGAATGTGGCACTGCTGGAGCGGTTGGCCGGTTACGGGGGCGGCCATTTTGAACTGGTGGAATCCGAAGACCGGCTGGATGAAGTGTTATGTGCGGTGCATCGCCGTCTGGGTGCGCCAGTGCTGACCGAGGTGCGCTTGGCGCCGGTGTTGACTGAGATGGCCCCGGAGGTCGCTGATCTGTTTCCCGGCGTACCGTTGCGGCTCGGCGGACGGTGGCCGGGTTCGCCGCCGGCGCACGTGACGGTGACTGGCCGGGCGGCTGACGGGACGCTGTTCCGGCAAACCCTGATCCCGGTGGAAACCGCGGATAACGCGGTGCAGACGATCTGGGCGCGGGCGCGAGTGCTGGATTTGGAGCATCAATTCGCCGCCGGTCATCGTGCTGCCGGCCTGAGCAATGCCATTACTGCCTTTTCATTGAAATACGGGGTGTTATGCCGCTTTACCGCGTTCGTCGCGGTGGATCGTTCCGAAGTCGTCAATCCCGGCGGTGAGGTGCATCACGTCGTGCAGCCGGTGGAATTGCCGTCGCAGTGGGCGATGTCGATGATGGCGGGAGTGGCTTGTGCGCTTGCACCGATGATGTCGATGTCGGTACCGCGAGGAGCAGTAGCCTGTCGCAGCTTCTCCACCAGTGCCAGGGATGATCTGGATTATCTGGAGATTCCCGCCTTCCTGCGCCGTGAAATGAGCGACGAATCGAGGCAATCGGTGTCGGTCTCCGAGGCAGCGCCGCCTCCGCCGAAACCGCTACCGCTCTGGTTTGAGCGGTTGAAAACGCTGGCGAATGCGCCGGTTCTGGACACCGTGGAGTTACTGGTGGCGATGCAAGAGGCACTGCCGGAATTGGAGGTATTCGGCAAGTCTGCCGCCAAACTGGTCAAGGAAGGCCGGGAAGTGATCCGACTGATGGAAGAAGGTTCCAACGACGCGCCGATCTGGCTCAAAACCTGGCTGAAGCGGGTCAGGGAGGTTCTGGAGCGAAAAGCGGGCGGGAAACAGCGCGGGGCTTGGTGGAAATAAACCGTTGTATCCACCATGACATTTTATTCCACGGCTGATTTCCTGCTGTAGCGAGGCCGGTCAGGCACCTGATCAAACCGACCCTCCAGCTATAGCGATCCGGTTCAAGTTGTGGAATTTATCGTAGCACGGGCATCCTGCCCGTGTTTAGCCCACGGGCAGGATGCCCGTGCTACCTCTACAACCGGTTTAGAGTGCCTGTACAATGGGCTGCTGGCGAAACGCACACGATTGTCGGCAGCCATCGGCTCAGTCGCCATCCTCGGTGGTCACGATGAACACGTGATCCACCTCATTGATATGGAACCGCCGGGGCTTGTCAGCCGCCGGCACATCCTTTTCACTCAACCCGGACTGTTGCAGCAGATAGGCGCGCATAGCCGGATCGTTTAGCGCCGCTTGATCGCTTGCCAGCCACGCCTGAATCCTCGGATCGTGTACCTCGAAAATATGCATCTCGCGATGTCCACGCTCCAGGACCGCGTAGATTGGCGGATTGCCGAATTCCATCAATTTGATGTAGCCCATCCCCTCATACATCCGCACGGCCTGCTTGACCCCGGCCAGCACTTTGCCATCGCCCTCATAGGCCGGGCCACGATCGAAACGGTTGCCACGCTCCAGCAGGTGCTGGCGCACAGCTTTGAGCGCGGCATCGAATCCGCCCGCCGGTTTGGCTTTTTGCTCACTCATCGGGACATCCTTCTTGAATTGAAAACCTTCGGACTGATATAGCCATCCGGTTGGAGTTGTGGAATTTCCCCTCGCTGAGGAGCGAACCACCCCGGCCCCTGACGGGGCCACCCCTCCTTACTCAAGGAGGGGAAAAAGCGATGTACCGTGCTGGTTTTATCCCCTCCTTGGATAAG
>CAIRMO010000099.1 GCA_903879705.1 uncultured Candidatus Competibacteraceae bacterium
GTAAAGAGAGTTTTAACATTGTGATCGAGGTCGTTAAGAAGAAGAAAGGGAAAGGATTTCATGTCTTACCTCGGCGATGGGTAGTGGAAAGAACCTTTGCTTGGCTCAATCGATACCGCCGATTAAGTAAAGATTATGAGCAGCAGTTCCCGGTCTCTTGATTTGTGATTGATTTATAAGAAGTTTTTTATGTATAACCAGAGTTGCATTGAAAAAAATAGCATTACGATTCAATAAGCTGCAAAAAGAGACCGGGAATTGCTGGATTATGAGCGGAAACCTACCTCCAGTCAAAGTCATGTTTATGTGGCTTCGATCCGATTAATGTTGCGGAGAATTTTTAAAGAACGCGCTAAAAAATTAGCCGAAAGTGCTAAGAAGTTAGCTGAAAGCATAGCATTATTACCAGCAACTGCTTATGTAGAAGCTTAGGAGAAAAGAGTTTTTCGACGGTCTCTAAATCATCTGAAATGGGCTGGAATCTATGATGTAAAGCCACTTTTCATAAAGCTGTGCAAATAATTAAAATTAAATAATTAAATATCAATTGCTTATATAAGACCTTAAAAGGGCTGGTGCCAACGCCCAGCGCGCAACACTTCAGCGGTTCCCAGCACACTGACGATCTGGCCGGCGTCCTACGCCAGAGCGGCGTTAAAGGGCAACACCAAAACCATCAGCAGCAGACTGATCCAGATCAACCACGCAGAACAGCAACCGCCTGTTAGGCCGGTCGCACCCGCCAGTAACACGCGGATTCGTGCGGACAGATTCACCATGTGGCTTATACTCCTCAAGTGATTTGGCCGTTGCGATCATTACCGGAGCCGACCTTTGCGCATCAAGTTTAGTAGCTCAGGCGACATCCGCCCGTTCAAATCCCCCCTTTCGCCCGCGCTGATCCAGCCCATGATCGAACCCACCTGTCTGACTCATCAATTCCTGATTGCCATGCCGGCGCTGGCCGATCCGAATTTTTTCCAAACTGTTATTTACATCAGCGAACACCACGCCGGTGGCGCTTTGGGGCTGGTCATCAACCGGCCGCTCGGTCTCACTGTGGGCGAGTTGCTCGAACATCTGCAAATCGTTGCCGATCGGCCCGCTATTGCTGCATTGCCGGTCTATTGCGGCGGCCCAGTGCAGCCGGAACAGGGCTTTGTCCTGCACCGCCCGCTCGGTCAGTGGGGTGCCACCTTGCGCGTTAGCGACCAGATCGGCATCACCACCTCCCGCGATATTCTGCAAGCGATGGCCTGCGGCGAAGGCCCGGAACAGTGGCTGGTTGCCTTGGGCTATGCCGGTTGGGGACCCGGCCAACTGGAACAGGAACTGGTTCAAAACGCCTGGCTATCGGTTCCCGCTGAGTCCGACCTGCTGTTTCATGTCCCCAGCGAACAGCGTTGGCGGGCCGCCGCCGCCCTGCTCGGCATTGACCTGATACTGCTGTCTACCGATGCCGGCCACGCCTGACAGCGGCGCGCCTAAGACGCCCCCCTCCCAGGCGGGGGAAGAACGGGGTGGGGGGATCGCCTTGGGTTTTGACTTTGGCCGGGTGCGGATCGGCGTCGCCGTCGGCGAGGCCGTGACCCGATCGGCCCGGCCCCTGTGCGTTTTACCTACCCGCCAGCAACAACCCGACTGGGACGCTATCGCCCGGCTAATTCAGGACTGGCGGCCAGACTGGCTGGTGGTCGGTGTGCCGCGCCATGCCGATGACAGCGCCAATGCCATGACCGAAGCCGCGCTCCAGTTCAGCCGCCAGTTGCATGGCCGGTTTCGCTTGCCGGTCGCGACCATCGACGAGCGGCTATCATCGTGGGAAGCCGAACAGCGGCGTTTCGAGGCCTCCCCGGCCAAGCGGCGCCGACCTGATCAGGCGCTGGATGCCCAAGCGGCGGCAGTGATTCTGGAAAGCTGGTTCAACCATTGTCAGTGCATCGGTTCATTTTAAAGCAGGCAAGAGCGGCGGTGTCGAATGCGTACGAGGCAGCGAAAGCGGGCGGGAAACACGCGGGACATAGGAATCCGATTTAAGTTGTGGAATTTATCGTAGCACGGGGATTCGAGAAGCAAATCGCCGTACACAAAAGCAGGATTGCTGATCCATTTTTGAAGCGATCGCCTGATTATCCTGCGATAGAAATTGATCGGTTGATCGCTAAACAAAGGGCCTTCCGACATTGCCCGCCTTGAAGATCAGTTGGCGATTGTTTTGGGAATCATTCAGGAGAGAAACCAGTGAGTGCTGAATACGTTGTGCTTGAAGAAGTGTTGCGGCGAGTCATGGATGATGGGTTAGAGTGGGCAAAGAAGGGGAAACGGAGTGATCGAGAAGACGGTGAACTCTATGCCTATTTCACCCTCCTGGATCATGCCAAACAGCAAGCCCGTCTGCTGGGCATCCAGTTCGTGGATCAGGAACTACCAGCATTTGATCCCTATGAGTTGCGCACCCAATCCACCGACCGCCTCGCCGCCTGATATGTTCATTCCCTCCTCTGTCATTACCGTGGGCGACGCTGAGTTCCTGATTGAAACCCTCACCGGGCAGTTGCGCGAATTGCTGACCCGGCGCGGCATCACCGACCCCGCACTGGTCGGAATTCATACCGGCGGAGTCTGGATTGCCGAACGGTTGCGGCAACAGCTGGGTGTCCTCACCCCGCTCGGCCAGATGGATATTGCCTTCTACCGCGACGATTTCAGCCGAATCGGCGTTCACCCCCAAGTGCGGCCCTCGGAATTGCCGTTCGACGTAGATAACCGCCATATCGTGCTGGTGGACGACGTGCTGTACACCGGGCGCACCATCCGCGCCGCGCTCAATGAACTGTTCGATTACGGTCGCCCGGCCTCCGTGTTGCTGGCGGTGCTGGTGGATCGAGGCGGACGTGAAGTGCCGATTGAAGCCGACGCGGTCGGTACCCGGCTCCAACTCCCGGCCAGCGATCAGATTCAACTGACGGGTCCCGATCCCCTGCAACTGCGGATTCAAGTTCCATGAGCGCCGCCCACATTCAACTTGACCGCCAAGGGCGGTTGTTGCACTTCCTCACCGTGGAAGGGCTGACCCCCCGCCATTTGACCGAGATTCTCGACACCGCCGAATCCTTGCGCGGAGTGGCGGAACGGCGGGTCAAGAAGCTGCCCACCCTGCATGGCAAGACCGTGGTCAACCTGTTTTTCGAGGCCAGCACCCGCACCCGCACTACCTTTGAACTGGCGGCCAAACGGCTGTCAGCGGACGTGCTGAATCTCAACATTGCCACCTCGTCGGCGGTCAAGGGCGAGAGCCTACTGGATACACTGCGCAATATCGAGGCCATGCAGTGCGACATGTTCGTGGTGCGCCATGAGCAAAGCGGGGCTGCCGAGTTCATCGCTCATCACGTCAAGCCGCATATCGCGGTTCTTAACGCCGGTGATGGCCGCCATGCCCACCCCACGCAGGCGATGCTCGATGTGTTCACCATCCGCCGCCACAAGCCCGATTTTCCTAACCTGAGTGTCGCTATTGTCGGCGACATCCTGCATTCGCGGGTGGCGCGGTCGCTGATTCACGCCCTGAACATTCTCGGCGCGGGTGAAATCCGGGTGATCGCGCCGCGCACCTTGCTGCCGGCCCACATCGAAACGCTGGGCGTTCACGCTTTCCACGATCCGCGCCAGGGGCTGCGAGACGTAGATGTGGTGGTGATGCTGCGCTTGCAGCGGGAGCGGATGGAGGGCGCGCTGTTGCCCAGCGAGGCGGAGTTTTTCCAGCGCTACGGCCTGACCGAGGAGCGGCTGGCGCTGGCGAAACCGGACGCGATCGTCATGCACCCGGCACCGATCAATCGCGGCGTAGAGATTGACTCGCGGGTGGCCGATGGACCGCAATCGGTGATTCTGGAACAGGTCACCAACGGCATCGCGGTACGCATGGCGATTATGTCGATCACCCTCGGCCACCATGCCCGGCCCACTGCGGAGAATGTCTGATGCGTACCATGATTCAGGGTGGCCGGATCATTGATCCGGCCCGGCAAATGGATGTGGTCGCCGACCTGTTTATCGCCAAAGGCCGGATCGCCGGTCTCGGCCAGCCCCCGGACGGTTTTATCGCCGATCAAGTCATTGCCGCCCATGACCGGGTGGTGTGTCCGGGGTTGATTGACCTGTGCGCCCGGTTGCGCGAGCCGGGGCAGGAACGCAAGGCCACCATCGCCAGCGAGAGCGCGGCGGCGGCGGCGGGCGGTATTACCACGCTGGTCTGTCCGCCGGACACGGATCCGCCGATCGATGAACCGGCGGTTGTGGAGTGGATTCGCCGCCGGGCCAAAGCGGCCGGACAGGCGCGGGTGCTGACTTTGGGCGCGTTGACTCGCCGCTTGCGCGGCGAGCGGCTGGCGGAAATGGCGGCCTTGCAGGATGCGGGTTGCGTTGGAGTGAGCGATGGTGGCCGTCCCATCGCTAACAGCCGGGTCTTGCGGCGGGCGCTGGAGTACGCCGCGACCTTCAACCTGACGGTGTTTCTGACCCCGCTCGATCCCGATCTCGGTCACGGTCTGGCCCATGAGGGTCAGGTGGCCGCCCGGTTGGGTTTGTCCGGGATTCCGGTCGCGGCGGAAACCGGGAGCATCGCCCGCAATCTGGAGCTGGTACGCGATCTGGGGGTGCGGGTTCATTTCGGGCGGCTGTCCAGCGCCCGTGCGGTCGATCTCATCGCCCGCGCCCAGGCTGATGGCTTGCCGGTAACTGCCGATGTCGCGGTTCATCACCTGCACCTGACCGAGATCGATTTGATTGGCTTCGACAGTCGCTGCCACGTCCGACCGCCGTTGCGGAGCCTGCGGGACAAGGACGCGCTACGGGCTGGAGTGGCGACGGGCGTTCTTGGCGCGATCTGCTCCGATCATCAGCCCCATGAACCGGATGCCAAACTGGCACCGTTCGGGGATACCGAACCGGGGATTTCCGGGCTGGATACGTTGCTGGCGTTGAGTCTGTGCCTGGTTCGGGATGAGGTGCTGTCCTTGCCGGCGGTGATCGAGCGGCTGACCTGGGGACCGGCGCGGATTCTGGGATTGGAGAGTGGTCATCTTGAGGTGGGCGCGGTCGCTGACATCTGCATTTTCGACCCCGCTGTCGAGTGGCGACTGGAGCCCGGCATCATCCGCAGCCGGGGACAGAACAGCCCGTTTGCCGGTTGGGAATTGCAGGGCCGGGTGGTGCAAACCCTGCTGGGCGGGCGGACCGTGTTTGGGGATTGAACGCCTTCAGGCCAGATCGTCCTCAAACCCGTTTTCCGTTCGCAATCCCTGGAAATTCTCGAAATCGGCGAGATTGCGCGTCACCCGCCGGTCGTTGATGGCGGCCATCGCGGCGATTTGGGAATCGGGCTTGTTTGAGCGGCAATCGGTTCAATCTACCTTCACCATTCCCATCGCTCCCCGCCCGAATTGCCACGGCTTGTACATATCTTCCACGAACACTGCCGGCTGCCGGTAAACGCCCGGCGTTACCGCCCGCGCCAGATAGGCCAGGGTGAATTTGCGCTCGGCGCCGGCTTCAATATCCAGCGCCGCCACAAACCGGTCATCGCGGAATTCGGTGTTCAGCGTCTTGGTCACGTCCGGCAACCAGGCGATTTCGGTGGTCGAGGCGTTGTGCGCCAGCCGCGAGTTCTCGATCTCCAGCCCCGCCGGCAATAAATCCACCACCAGCGCCTGTTGCCGTTCGCTGCCTTGCGCCTCGCCCGTGATCACCACCACCAGCAGATCGTTCTGGCGAATCTGGCCGGGATCGACTTCCTTGCCGGTGCGGGTGTAGTAGCGGCGGCTGATGGTGAAGCCTTCCCGCGCCGGCGGTTGTTGCATAACCGGAACCCCGCTCAGGGTCATTGCGTACCAAGCGGGATCGTTGCCCTGATTGACCACGGTCAGCGCCTTCGCCAACTGTTTCAGGGTCGGGGCGAGATAAAACGGATCAGCGGTCGTCGCCTGTCCATCCACCATTAGCCGCAACGATCCGGCCTGTTTCAACAGCGCGTGAGCGGCCAGTAACAGCCACGCCTGCTCCTGAGTGCTGGCGTAGCGGCGCTGGTTGTATTCGGCAGCGATCTGTTCCGCCAGCGGGGGAATCTGCTCCGGCAACAGCCCGGATTCCGCCAACAACGCCAGCAACGCCGCCCGGTCCCGCAATGGCGTGCCGTAGTCGTACACCGCCGCCCGCTGGGTGCGGTTCAATGCCGCAGTAAATGCCTCCTTGGCCCGCTCCAGCTCGCCATACCGGGCCAGCGCCGCGCCCAGTTGTGCCTGAGTCAGCGCGGTGGGTAACTTCTGCAAGTAGTGATCATGCAGATAGCGCAGATCGCCGATGGCGGCTTTTTGCGCTCGCGCCAACACATACAGGTCATAAGCCCGCCAACTGAGGTCCTTTTCATCAAACTGGTCGGTATTCAGTTGCTCCTGCAAGTATTTCAGCCCGTGCTGATACGCCGTTTCCGGCACCAGGTATTGCTCCTGGCGGGCGCGCACCAGAAAGTCCATCGCGTAAGCCGATAACCAGTCCTCGACTTTACTGTTGGCATTCCATAAGCCGAAACCGCCGCCGGCATCCTGCAAGGTCAGTATCCGCTGAATCGCCTCTTGCACCCGCGCCCGCAACCCGGCTTCGGTGGCTTTTTGCCCGACCCAGGCGTGCGCGACCTGGTTGAAGTACAGCAACGGCAGGGCGCGGCTGGTGGTTTGCTCCAGACAGCCGTAGGGATAGCGATCCAGTTCCGCCAGCAGTTCCGGGACGTTGAGATTGGGCCGACTGCTGAAACTCAGCCTGGCCTGACCGGTGCCCGGCAGATAGTCGCCCAATAACTCACTGCCCACCCGCAGCGATTCGCCGGGATTGAGGCGCTTGGCGGTGCGATGAGTGGTCACCGTCTGCGCGGGACGCACCCCGATTTCCGCCTCGCGCAGCAGTTGAAAGCCGTTCGGCCCGTTCAGATGCAGCCGCACCTGACTGACGCCCGGTTTCAGTCCACGCAGGGTAAACACCCGGTTCTCGCGGTTTTGCACGGTCGAATCCGCGACGGTAAAGGTGAATTCCGCCGGTAGGTTGACCGTGGCCGCGCCGTCCGCGGTCAGTCGAATCTGGTAATCGCCGGGCGGAGCATTGAGATTTTGGACCGTGACCGTTACCCGGCTGTCATCGTCCGGGGCCAGGAAGCGCGGCAGGTACACCCGGGCAGTCAGCGGATCGCGGACCAGCGGCGCAGCCTCGGCCTTGCCGACCCGGCGGTGATCCCAGGCCACCGCCATGATCCGCACCTGCCCGTTGAAATCCGGCAAGGTCAGCGGAATTTTGACTTGTCCGGTGCTATCCAGCGGCACCGGCCCGGAAAACAACGCCAGGGTTTTCACCGTGCGCACCCCGGAACCGTCCAATTGCCGCGAGTCGGCGTCGCCCCCAACCTTGAACTGGCCGGGCCTGCCGCCGGTTTCAATCAGCTTGCCGTACAAATCGAGCAATTGCATTCCCAATTGACGCTTGCCGAGCAGGTACTTGACCGGATCGGGGGTGAGAAAGTCGGTCAGTTGCAGCACGCCTTCATCGACCGCCGCGACCGTCAGCCAGGCGGGCTGGCCGGATTCAAGGCCGGTCACGGTGATCGGCAACTCCACGGTTTGGCGCGGCAACCACTCCGCCGGCGCGTTCAAGGTAATGGTCAAGGTGCGCGAGGCGGGATCGAGTCCGGCCCACACCACGCCAATCGCCCGACCCGGCCCACGTTGCGGGGCGCTGTCCGCCGCGCCCGGTTCGCCCTTGGCCGGAGTCGAAACCCGGAAAGCAGTCGCAGTGATGTAAACGCCCGGTCCCCATTCTGCCGGAATCGGGATTTCCACCGTAGTCCCCTCCGCCGTGGCGCTGACGGTCTTGCTCAACCACAGCCGGTCGCCGACCACGTTCAGCAGCACCTCGCCGGCAAACGGGGGCCGGACGAAAACCTTGGCGGTTTCGCCAGCCTCATAGCGCGGTTTGTCCAGCGTAACTTTCATCTGATCCGGGGTATCGCCTTCACTGGGACTTTCAAACCAGCCGGCGGTAAAGCGGACGCTGGAGGCAACCCCGCTCGTCGGGTCGATCACGTCCAGCCGGTAATGACCCCAGTCGAGACTGCGCTGGGTGATCAGTCCCGGTTGCCCGGCAGCCAGATTCAACGTCTGACGGGTGATCGGCGTGCTGTCGCGGATCACCATTTTGTAGTTCCAGCGCCCATCGTCGTGATACCAGTAATACTGATACTCCTCGCGCACCAGTTCGGCCCGTAACCCGGATTTGGCCTGCGGCTGACCCAGCGGATCGAGTGCGATCACGTCAAATCCGGCTTCCTGACCGGTTTGCACCCCGTCGTCGCTGAACCGGGGCTTGATGCCAATCGCAAACGGTTGGGTGCAGTAAGGCAAATTCAAACTGCGGGTCACCGGTCGCCCGCCCGGCTCGAACAGCGACACCCGAACCCGCGCTTGCAGCGGCTTGGTGGTGTCGGGGATTTCCGCGAGCGTGATGTGCGCTTGAGCCTTGCCCTGCTCGTCAGTGCCGGCCAGCGCCACCGGGAAGCGTTGCGCGGTCCAGGTATCTTGCGCCAGCCCGAAGCGGTAGCCGGGAAAGGCCGGGTAGGGATTGGGATCCTCGCGCAGCGTCACCTCGGCCTCGGCCTTGAGATGGGCCGCCGGCGCGCCGTACAGGAACCGGCCATTGATGTCCACCGTGGCCGGCTCGCCCGGTTTCAGCACCGGGGCGGCAGAACTCAGCTCCAGTTTCAGTCGCTGCGGCACGAAATCTTCCACCTGAAAACTGATCTGCCCGACCGGCTCGCCCTTGGGATCGGTGTACGCCTTGACCGTCCAATTGCCGGTACGCGCATTCAGCGCCAGCGGGAATTGTGTGTGATAGCCGCCCATCGCCGGATTAACCGGGCGCAGTTGCGCGGTTTCTACTTCATCGGGGCGAAATATCTTGAGAATCAGCGGCGCGTCCGGTTGGGCATAGCCCCGACTGTCGCGGGCCAGCGCCATCAATTCCACCGTCTCGCCGGGCCGATAAATGCCACGTTCGGTGTAGATAAACGCATCGACCGCGCCCGGCGCAGCCCGACCGTCAACGCCCCGGTCGCTGAGATCAAACGCGGGCTTGGTCAGATCGAGAAAGTTGTAATCGCCGTTGCCGAACGCCATCAGCGCCGCCGGTTCCCGCCCGCCCGCGCCGCGCAACAGGCCCGGATCGAAGCGGACGTAGCCTTGCCGGTCGGTCGTGGCCTTGCCCAGCTCGCTGTTGTTGCGCGCGTAGAGGTGCGCTTCCACTCCGGCCAGCGGCTGGGCGGTCGCCAGTGAACGGACAAAGACGTGCAGCCCGTCGTTGCCGCGCATCGTGAACAGCCCGAAATCGGAAACCACCAGCCATTGCGTAGCCCGGTTTTCGTAGCTTTCCGGGTCTTGCTTGAGCGGTTCAGCGGCGACGATGTAGATGCCTGGCTGCGGATCGCGCAACAACTCGCTGATCGGAATGGCGGTCGTGATCTCCTGATTCGGCTCGCCGGTCGCCAGCGTCAGGGTTCCCGTCCAGAGCTGTTCCCCGGAGCGTTCAGCGATGACGTTGAGATCGTAGCCGTCCAGCAGGTTGGTAATCCTTTTATTTTCAATTTGCTGCAACAGATTCCGGTCATTGATCCGAAACAGCCGCACCCGCGCCGCCTCCAGATTGACGCTGGTCAAGGGCAATTGCTGACCGCTGGCTTTGGGCAGCACATAGGTTGCACCGCGAAAACCGAGGGTCGGCTTGCGATCCTCGACCTTAGCGGTGAACTCCTGGGCAGCGCGGGTTTTATCGCCCGCTGCCGAGGGAATGCCGGGCCGTGCCTTGATCGTATAGCTCTGGCCGTGGCGGACACCCTCAATACACAACTGCTGTTCCTGGGCGCTGACCGTTATCGGCACAGTGGGTTGAATAACCAGGTAATCCTCGTAATGCAGTTGCCGGCCCTTAGCCAGATCGTCGGAGAATTTC
Organism: uncultured Candidatus Competibacteraceae bacterium; assembly: GCA_903879705.1. Taxonomy (GTDB): domain Bacteria; phylum Pseudomonadota; class Gammaproteobacteria; order Competibacterales; family Competibacteraceae; genus RXIV01. Next base: position 10,045 of record CAIRMO010000099.1, read on the forward strand.
AGGCAGATGGTCGGAGCCGCACTGTCCGATTCCACTGCGACGCCCTTGATCTGAAAAGCATTAGCCTCGGCCAACTCCTGATAACGCTTGGCGATGCGCGGGTTATCCTCCAGCTCCAGCGCCTCGCGCCAAGCCGCGATAGTGAGTTTTGGCTCCTTGGCGCGGTCATATAAATCACCCAACCGGAACAGGGTGCGGGCGCGTTCCAGCGGAGCGCGAGCGGCTTGCAAGGCATTCCAGGCGGCTTGCCGGGCGCGATCCTGAGAACGGTTCACGGCTTCAGAATCATCAGCTTGAGTCTGTTGCTCAGCCCTGGTCTGCCAAACCTGACTCAGCGCCAGCCAGGTTGCCGTCTGACCGGCGGCGGCAATCGCGGTCTCATAGGTGGCGATGGCGGCCGTCCAGTTTTTCTGCCGAACCTGCTGCTCGGCTTGCTGGATCAGGGTTGCGGCGGGCTGGCCAGCGGGATCGCGACCATCGCGGATCAATTGCAGATACTGCGCCGCCGGGGTTGCCAGCGACGGATCATCGAGAGCAAGGACGCTGCCCGACAACAGCAGCGCCGGCAGTAACAACAGGAACAGCAGGCGGCGCATCACGGATGACTCCTGAATTGAAGTTTGGGAAATGATGGTAGGCGTTAAGCGGTATGGCGTTGATCATAGCCGGTTGCAACGCGCCTGTCCGGGCGTTGCCAATGGCGAAAACTGCCGGGTTATGAAAAAATGAGATGAACACTCTATTGCAGCGCATTGGTTTCACCGTGATCGATTCGGAGGGGTATCGGCCCAACGTCGGCATCATCCTGTGCAACACAGAAGGACGGTTGTTTTGGGCGAAACGGATTGGCCAGCCCTCCTGGCAGTTTCCCCAAGGCGGCATTCGCTGGGATGAATCGCCCGAACAGGCCATGTTTCGTGAACTGGCTGAGGAAATCGGCCTGGGGCCTGGTCATGTCCAAGTGATCGGCAGCACCCGGGGCTGGCTGCGCTATCGCCTGCCCCAGCGGCTGATCCGGCCCTGTAGCGACCGACCGGCCTGCATCGGCCAGAAACAGGTCTGGTTCCTGTTACGGATGGTGAGCGGCGAAGAGGCCGTGCAACTGAGTTCGTCCGAGTGCCCGGAATTCGATCACTGGCAATGGGTGGATTACTGGTATCCATTGCAGGCGGTGGTGCCGTTCAAGCGTCACGTCTACTGGCGGGCGCTGCGCGAACTGGCACCTTTGCTGCGACCCGGCCGTCCCCCGATAGGCGCTGCCGCCTTGCTGCGCCGTCCGGTTGAAGAGGATGCCGATATGCGCCGCGAGCCGGCCCGGCCCGCGGTCCTCAAACCGCTCACCATTCTGCCCTTGCACCCGGCGGCGATCGGCCATAACCCGGTCATCACCCGCCGGGTGGTCGCGGCGCGGCGGGCAGTGCCGGATTTGGCGCCCGTCGCTATTGTTTCCGGCGAGGAAATTCGCCCGCTGTTCCTGGCAGCACCCGATTCACGCCACGCTGCCCGGCGTTGATCGCACCTGCTTCGTTGCCTGCCTGTGGAGGACCGTTTCATGCTGGATACCCTGCGGCGTATCGTCGAGGACATCAACGCCGCCCGCGATCTCAACGAGGCCCTCCATCTCATCGTCACCGAGGTCAAGGCCGCGCTGCATACCGATGTCTGCTCGGTGTATATGACCGATCCGGTCCGGGGCGAGCATGTGCTGGTAGCCACTAATGGTCTGCGTTCCGGCGCGGTCGGCAAGGTGCGGCTAAAGATCGGCCAGGGGTTGATCGGGCTGGTCGCCAGCCGGGCTGAACCGGTCAATGTCGATAATGCCCCGGCCCATCCCGCTTTCCGTTATATCGCCGCAACCGGTGAAGCGCCCTTCCACGGTTTTGTCGGTGCGCCAATCCTGCGCCGGCGTAAGGTGCTGGGGGTGCTGGCGGCGCAGCAGCGCGACCAGCGCAAGTACAGCGCCGATGAAGAAGCCTTTCTGGTGACGCTGGCGGTGCAACTGGCGGGCAGCATCACTCAGGCTGAAATCCGTCAGGCGCTGGCCCGGCTCGATGACGGCCCCTCGACCGAAACCCTGTTTCTGGAAGGCGTGTCCAGCGCTCCCGGCGTGGCGCTGGGCGAGGCCGTGGTGGTGTTTCCATCGGCGGCGCTGGAGCGGGTTCCGGACCAGGACATCGCCGACCCGGAAGCGGAAGCGTCGCGGTTCCGGCAAGCGGTCGCGGCGGAACTGGCCGAGTTGCACCGGCTCAGCGAGCGGATGCGGCTGTTGTTGTCGGTCGGCGACCGGGCGCTGTTCGACGCCTATGCCCTGCTGCTGGGCAGTGACAGCCTGGTCAATGGCACCCTGGAACGGATTTACGCCGGAAATTGGGCGCCGGGCGCATTGCGGGCCACCGTGCTGGAATACGCCAACATTTTCACCGAGATGGACGATCCCTACCTGCGAGAACGGGCCGCCGATATTCTCGATCTGGGCCAGCGGCTGATGAATCGCTTGCAGGAAGAACAGGCGGTCAACCGGGCTTATCCCGATCACACCATTCTGATGGGCGAAGAGGTCAGCGTTTCACAATTTCTGGACGTGCCACCGGAAAAGCTCAAGGGGTTGGTGTCGGTGCGCGGTACCGGCGCTTCGCATCTGGCGTTGCTGGCGCGAGGGTTAGGGATTCCGGCGGTATTCGGGGTCAGCAATCTGCCGCCAGGCCGGCTGAATGGCCGCGAGATCGCGGTCGATGGCTACACGATGCGGGTCTGTCTCCAGCCCAGCCCGGCGCTGCGTCAGGAATACGAGAAGCTGATCGCCGAAGAGGTGGAACTGGCGCAGGGTCTGCAGCACCTGCGCGATCTGCCGGCGGAAACCCCGGACGGTCGGCGAGTGGCGCTGCACGCCAACTCCGGGCTGTTCGCCGACATCGCCTCCGCCCGCAACAGTGGCGTGCAAGGGGTGGGGTTATACCGGTCGGAGTTGCACTTTTTCCTGCGTGACCACTTTCCCGGCGAGGACGAGCAGACCACGCTTTACAGCCGGGTGTTGCAGATTATGGAGCCGTACCCGGTGGTGTTGCGGACCCTGGATATTGGCGGCGACAAGCCCCTGCCCTACTTTCCGATCCGCGAGCAGAACCCGTTTTTGGGCTGGCGTGGCATCCGCATTAGCCTGGATCAGCCGGATCTGTTCAAAACCCAGTTGCGGGCGATGCTGCGGGCCGGCGCTGCCCATCCCAATCTGGCGATCCTGTTGCCGATGATTGGCAGCGTGAGCGAGTTGAGCGAGGCGCTGGAGTTGCTGCGCTGCGCCCAGGTCGAGTTGCTGGAGGATGGGCTGGCGGTGCAGATGCCCCGGGTCGGGATTATGGTGGAGGTGCCCTCAGCGGTTTACCAGATTGATGCGCTGATTCAAATGGTCGATTTCGCCTCGATCGGCAGCAACGATCTGACCCAGTACCTGCTGGCGGTGGATCGCAATAACGACCGGGTGGCCAAGCTCTACGATTCGTTGCATCCGGCGGTGTTGATGGCAATCCGGCATGTCATCGACCGGGTTCAGGCGGCGGGCCGGTCGATCAGCGTGTGCGGCGAAATGGCCGGCGATCCGGCGGCGGCGCTGCTGTTGCTGGCGATGGGGGTGGACAGCTTGAGCATGAATCTGGGCAGCCTGCTGAAAATCAAATGGCTGATTCGCACCCTCCGCTACGACGTTGCCCAAGAGGCGCTGGCCGAGGCGCTGACCCTGAATACCACTGCCGCGATCCGCGACCGCGCTAATGCTTGCCTGGAACAGCATGGCTTGGGCGGGTTGCTGCGGGTGGGGAAGTAAGCCAATCCCATCGCTAATTCCATCGCTAATCCACCGGACTTTCGCCCAATCCCTAAATTCGTCATACCCGTATTCACGGGTATGGCGGAAAAGCGAACATCCTGATCCAGCCCGATTTTTCCTGCCTGCACTTCAACACCGCCTGCCGACTGCCTGGCGTTTTTAGTCTTCAGTGGTAGCGATACTGCGACGACGATGGCGGCGGTGCGGCGAATCCGGTTTCCTCACCCCCCGGCGGCGGGCGCTGGGAGACGGTTCCCACCTTGCGGCTGGACCAGCGGTCGCGGCGCTCGACCCGGGGATTACGGCTACACCCGTTGCCTGAGCCACAACTCCCGGTGAACTGGTTGACCGCCCGGTTGGCGCTGTCCAGCCCGCGCTGAATTTCCTTGCCCGTGTCGCTGGCCCAGTTACCGACGGCCTCCGCTTCGCGCCGGAGATCAGCGGCGGCGCGGTTGGCGTCTTCGCGGAATTGCGTTACCGGATCGGCGGTGCGAGCCGGCGGTGGTGAATTCCGGTTTAGCGGTGGTTGCGCCGGCGTTGCTACCTGCGGCATCGTGCGCGCCGGCGCGGGTTCAGGCCGGCTCACCAGGTGAATCGGTGGCGGCTGTGGGCGGGTTTCCAGTTCAATCGGCGGCAAGGCTGGCGGCGGTAAAGAGGGCGGTGATCCGGAGCGCGCCGACCGTTCGGTGCGAACGACCGGACGATCGGGAAGCATGACCGGACGGGCTGGCGATATCAGGGGTGTTGCGGCGGTTGAAGCCGGAATCCGGGAAGTGCGGGCGACCGGAACCGGTGTTTTGCCCGGACGAGGCGCGGGCACCGCCTTGACAACAGGCAATGGCTTGCGGGCAACCTCCGGCTCGGTGGAGGCAGGCACCTTTGCCGCCGGTTTTACGGTCAGAGGTGCTGGCGGCTTCCCCGCCTTAGCCGCTTTTTCAATCGGTTCGACAATGGGCGGCGAGGTCTTGACGGTTTTGGTTGCGGATTCAACGGGCGGCGAGGTCTTGACGGTTTTTTGAACCGACCGCTCCCGCACCGGTTTTGGCGGTCGTTTAGCAATGGCGGGTTCGACGACCGACGGTGCAACGATTCCGAAGGATGCAGCGGGTTCTGGAGCCGCAGGCGCGGGCGCATCAACAATGGAAGGTTTCGTGGCTTGGACCGCTGCCGGAGCTGGAGTCGCTGCTGGTTCTGGCTCTGGTTCCGGGTTGGTCGCCACGCTGGCGGTTGATGGTTCCTCCCGGGGTGGTTCCGCCGCTACGGCAGATTCGGGCGGTGGCGTCTGAACCACTGCCGCCGGCGATTCGTCCGGCGACGGTTGGAAAGAGGTAGAAGCATCCGGCAGTGAGGGCGTGATCGCCGCAATCGGTGGCGCGGTGGGTTGCAGATGGAATGGACCGCCGGGCTGGACGATGGCCCAGGCCATGACGCCAGCCAAGGCTAACAGGCTGGCGAGTCCCGCACCGCGCCGTAACCCCGGCGAGTGGGCTGCGGATCGGGGCCGGCGCGACGGACGAGCCAGCGGCGATAGCGTTTCCCAGTGCGGGCTGATATCCGGGACCAGTGGTTTCGGGGCGATAACCGGTAGCAGGGATTGCCCGACGCGGACCGCTGCCAACGCCGCCCGGATGGCGACGCTGTTCTGAACCCGGTCCGCCGGATCACGCGCCAGCAACCGGATGATCAGGTCGGTCAGCGCCGCTGCGCCGCCCCCGCCGGGAAGGGTGGATACCGGCACCGTCCAGAACTCGATGGCGCGGCGCAGCAGGACCTGCTCCTCGTCGCTTAGGCCGCCCCATTGCTCGCAATGCTGGCTGGCGCCTTCCTGACCGTACAACGCCAGCGTCTGACCGAGTCGGCGCTGGGCAGCGGTGGCGGGCTGTTCGGTGAGCAGGGTAAACAGCAGCAACCCCAGCGCGTAATAGTCAGCGCGGTAATCCACCGCGTACTCGCAGCCGCCGTCCGCCGCCCGGCGCACTGGCAACGCCTGTTCCGGGGCCATGGTGGCGGGGGTGCCGATGAATGAGCGGGTGCTATCGCCGGTTTCGCGTTTAAGCGCCCCGAAATCGGCCAGCTTGAGCAAAGCGCCGTCATCGCCCACCAGCAGGTTACTGAATTTCAGATCGCGATAGATGAAGCCGGCGCGATGTACCACCTCCAGACCGTCGAGCATCTGCTCGGCCCAGTCGAGAATTTGCGCCAGATCGGGCGGTGGTGCGCGATCCCGGCGGTGCTGAGCCAGCCATTGGGCAAGATTGGTCTGCAACCGCTCCAGAACCAGCACCGGCTGGTCGTCCACCAGACCGGCATCGATCAGGGCGACGATGTGGCGGGATTGATCGGCGTCCAGGCCGTTCAAAAATACGATTTCCCGCTCCAAATGCGCCCGCCAGTGACCGCGCAGACCGGGATCGGCTTCGGCCATGACTTCGGCGTTGATGAACTTGAGGGCCACCGCGCCGCCAGCGTCGTCAGTGGCCGCCCAAACCTGACCGTAATTGCCCGCGCCGGTTGACAGCACGGTCTCCAGGCGGTATTCCCGATCGTTAATCGTGATCCGCTCGCCGCTTTGCATGGGGACGTTCTCCGCGCCGGTCTTTTCCGACACAACCGGAACAATCAATCAATTGAGTAAACTGGCCGGCAACCGCCGGGTCAAGTCATCCGACCGCATCGTGCCCATGTTCCGCATGGAGTCGACCGGTCTAAAGTTTCCATTCCAGCCGATGACCCATGCGTGAATATCGCTTCATTATCCGGCTACCCGCTGACCAGGCGCTGGCGTACTATCAAGGCGTTGTAGACACCGTCCAGGCCGTAGACCTGGACGGGCGGCGAATCCGGTTCCCGGCCCGCTTGCTTCGAGTACACATCACCCACCTCGGCATCGAGGGTTTGTTCGCGTTGCGGGTGGATGATCAAAACCGTGCGATTGATCTGCGGCGTTTGGGAAATTCGCAGTAGCCGTTGACGGCGCATTTATTGCTGCTGTATTTACAGGCGATTGATCCGCCTGCTCATCGCCAGAGCGCCTGCCGCCGTCGATCACGCTGGAGCTGCGCGGTTTCCGGTTCGGGACTTTCGCGTCGGATTCATCGCCAATCCATCCCCAATCTCGCCCCGGATTCCGGCTAAAATTGCGTCCTCTCCCAAGATCGCCCCCGCCCGCTCCCCAATGACCACCTTCCTTGACGAACTGAACCGCCGGCGCACCTTCGCCATTATTTCCCACCCCGACGCCGGTAAAACGACCCTCACTGAAAAACTGCTGCTGTTTGGCGGTGCGATCCAGTTGGCCGGCACGATCAAGGGTCGCAAAGCTGCCCGCCATGCCACCAGCGACTGGATGGCGCTGGAACAGCAGCGCGGCATCTCGGTCACGTCCTCGGTGATGCAGTTCCCCTACCGCGACCGGATCATCAATCTGCTCGACACCCCCGGCCACGAGGACTTTTCCGAAGACACTTACCGCACCCTGACTGCGGTGGACTCCGCGCTGATGGTCATTGACTGCGCCCGGGGCGTCGAGGAGCGCACTATTAAGCTGATGGAAGTCTGCCGGCTGCGCGATACCCCGATTTTCACCTTTATCAACAAGCTGGATCGTGATGGCCGCGAGCCGATTGAATTGCTCGATGAAGTCGAGGACGTGCTGAAAATCCGCTGCGCCCCGGTGACCTGGCCGATTGGCATGGGCCGGGAACTGAAGGGCGTCTATCACATTGTCCAGGATTTCATCCACCTGTACGATCCGTCCCGCGACGGGCGGATTAACACCGGGCGCATTCTCCACGGCCTGCATAGCCCGGAAGTCGATACGGCGCTCGGTTCCGACCGGTCGCAGGCGTTGCGCGATGAAATTGAACTGGTGCGCGGAGCCAGCCATGCGTTCGACTTTGCCGATTACCGGGCCGGGCGGCTGACCCCGGTATTCTTCGGCTCGGCGCTGACCAACTTCGGTGTGCAGGAAATGCTGAACGGCTTCATCGAACACGCCCCATTGCCCCGGCCCTGCGCTGCCGCCAGCCGCGAGGTTCGCCCGGAGGAGGACGCCTTCACCGGCTTCGTGTTCAAGATTCAGGCGAACATGGACCCGCAGCACCGGGACCGGATCGCTTTCCTGCGAATTTGCTCCGGGAGTTATCAGCCCGGCATCAAAATGCGCCATGTCCGGCTGGGCCGCGAAGTGAAAATCGCTGATGCGCTGACCTTCATGGCCGCCGAGCGCGAGCATGTCGAAGCGGCTTATCCGGGTGACATCATCGGCCTGCACAACCACGGCACGATCCAGATTGGCGATACCTTCACTCAGGGTGAAGAGTTGAATTTCATCGGCATCCCCGATTTTGCCCCGGAACTGTTCCGCCGCGCCCGGTTGCGCGATCCGCTGAAAATGAAGGCGCTGCAAAAGGGTCTGGAACAACTTTGCGAGGAGGGTGCAACCCAGCTTTTTCGCCCGTTGAACAGCAATGACCTGATTCTGGGCGCAGTCGGGATTTTGCAATTCGACGTGGCCGCGTTCCGGCTGCGCCATGAATATGGCACCGAATGCGGCTTTGAAAACGTGAATGTCCATACCGCCCGCTGGGTGAGTTGCACCGATGCCAAGCGCTTTGAGGAGTTCAAAACCAAGCTGTGCGACCACCTGGCGCTGGATCATCACGGCGAACTGGTCTACATCGCGTCCAGCCGGGTCAATCTGCAACTGACCCAGGAACGCTGGCCGGAAGTGCGTTTTGCTGCGACTCGCGAACACGGAGTGCATTGAACCATGCGCCACGTCCGGCAACGATCAGTCTCTGCTCAGCGTGACCCCGAAAACCGAGGCGAATACGCCGCCTGATCCGCGTAAACGCATTCTGTCCTCTTATCTGCCGGAGAAGTCTTGATCATGGACAAAGCCACCGCGCAACGTCTGGTTCGCAACACCCTGAAAGCGCCCTTTGATCGGAAGCGTTACCACGGATTGATCAATGAACTCTGCAATGGTTTTGATGACGGCAAGGCGATCGACAATATGTCGGTGCCGGAGGCGTTCGCTGCTCATGTGAAAAGTTGCCAGCGGCTCGGTACGTTTACTTCCCCGGAGGGTGAATTGGCCGATGTGCTGGTGGTGAAGTTGACGGAATCGTGGAAGCTGGAGCGGTCGCGGACGGCGTTGCGGGATTTTGTCGCGCATAAGCTGAAACGCGATAACGCTTATAAGGAGGCAGGTTTGATTGCCTTTGTCGCGCCCGATTCAGAATCATGGCGGTTTTCATACATCCGCATGGACTATGAAACGAAGCGCGATCCTGATACCGGCAAAATTAAGACCGAGGAGCGATTGACGCCAGCCCGGCGCTATTCCTATCTGGTCGGGGCGGATGAGGAATGTCATACCGCGCAGACCCGGTTTCTACCGTTGTTGCAGAACACTACGGCAAAACCGACCCTGGCGCAGCTTGAGGAAGCGTTTAGCGTTGAGTCGGTTACCAAGGAATTTTTTAATGAATACGCCCGGTTGTTCAAGGCCACTGATGAGGCGTTGACGGCGGTTCGCGCTGATTTGGCAGTGCGGGGCGTCAGTACGGTGGATTTCGCTAAAAAACTCTTGGGCCAAGTTGTTTTTCTCTATTTCATCCAGAAAAAGGGTTGGCTGGGAGTGGGTCAGGGTCAGTCGTGGGGCGAGGGGCCGCGCCATTTCCTACGCCAGTTGGCCGATCAGGCGGTTGCTAAAGAGCAATGCCTGTTTAATGAGGTTTTGGAGCCGCTGTTTTATGACACGCTGGCGACGGATCGGGGTACCGAAGCGTGGTGTCCGCGCTTTCAATGCCGGATTCCGTTTCTCAATGGCGGTTTGTTTGAACCACTGGCCGGTCATCACTGGGAACAGCGGGCGATTTCATTACCGAATGCGCTGTTTACCAATCAGCAACCCACGCCTTCTGGTGACATCGGGACCGGGATTCTCGATGTTTTTGACCGTTACAACTTCACAGTGAATGAAGCCGAGCCACTGGAAAAAGAAGTGGCGATTGATCCGGAAATGTTGGGCAAGGTCTTTGAAAATCTGATTGAGGAGAACCGGCGCAAAGGCTTGGGTGCGTTTTATACCCCGCGTGAAATTGTTCACTATATGTGTCAGGAAAGCCTGATTAATTATCTGGATACGACGGTGAATGCCGAAATCCCCCCTGGCCCCCCTTTGTCAAAGGGGGGAATAAAGCCTTTGCCACGGGCCGATATTGAGGCGCTGATTCGAGAGGGTGAACAGGCGGCGCATTATGAGACCGCTCGTAAAGACGGAACGGTGAGTTATCAGCGCCGCTTGCCGAAAGCGATTGAGGAACAGGCCCGCATTTTGGATGAAGCGTTGAGAAGCATCACGGTGTGTGATCCGGCGATTGGTTCCGGTGCTTTCCCAGTGGGCATGATGACCGAGATCGTGCGCGCTCGCATGGCATTAACCCCTTATTTCGATGATGCAACGGAGCGCACCGCGTATCATTTCAAGCGCCATGCGATTCAAAATTCGCTGTATGGGGTGGATATTGACGGCGGCGCGGTCGAAATCGCCAAGCTGCGGCTGTGGTTGTCGCTGGTCGTGGATGAAGAAGATGTGCAGCAGATTAAGCCGTTGCCGAATCTGGATTATAAAGTGGTGGCCGGTAATTCCTTGTTGGGTGTGGAGAAGAATCTGTTTAATGAGGAGTATTTTAAGCAACTGGAGGCATTAAAGCCGAAGTTCTTTAATGAATCGGATCGGGCGAAAAAGGTGGAATTTAGGAAACAGATTGATCATTTAATTCATCAGTTGACGAAAGGACTGGAAATCTTCGATTTCGAGATTTATTTCTCGGAGGTGTTTCATAAAAAAGGTGGTTTTGATGTGGTGATAGGCAATCCGCCCTATGTCCGGCAGGAGGCCATAAAGGAATTGAAACCTGCGCTTAAATTAGCTTACGAAACCTATACTGGAACTTCCGATCTTTATGTTTATTTTTATGAGCAAGCCATTAGCAAATTATGCAATGATGGAACTTTGGCTTATATATCAAGCAATAGTTTTTTAAATTCAGGATTTGGTAAGAAGCTCAGAGAATATTTTAGTCAAAAAACCAGAGTCTTAAAAATTATTGATTTTACAGAATCCAAGGTATTTGAGGCGATAACCGAGCCATGCATACTCATTCTTTGTAAAGCATCAGGCGATGGATGTTCGGGTGAATTTCTGAAATGGGATCAAAGTCGTCGTCCAGAGTCGATTGATAAAGTCTTTGGGATAAGCTCACAAAACATCCCCCTTTCAGAATTAAAATCGGATGGCTGGCGATTGGAAAGTCCTAGTGTGCTTCGGTTGCTGGATAAACTCCGCGCTGCCGGTACGCCGTTGGGTGAATACTGCAAGGGTCGGTTTTATCGTGGAATTTTAACCGGCTTGAATGATGCGTTTGTCGTGGATCGCGCCACCCGTGACCGCTTGATTACCGAACATCCTTCATCGGCGGGAGTCTTGAAACCATTTTTGCGCGGGCGGGATGTGAAAAAGTGGCAAGTAAATTTCGCAGATCAATATTTGATTAAAATTGAATCATCAGAAAATAAAAAGCATCCGTGGAGTGGTAAATTGGAAAAAGACGCTGAAAGTGTTTATGCAGCAACCTATCCGGCGATTCATGCTTTCCACCAGCAATTCCGGCTGGGTCTGATTAAACGTGCGGATAAAGGAAAATATTTTTGGGAACTACGCTCTTGTGCGTATTGGCAAGAGTTTGAGCAGCCGAAGATTGTTTATCAAGTTATCAATAGAACCGATGTTTACGCTTTAGATGAAAGTGGTTTATACACTAACGATAAAACTTATATTCTTCCGGGATTGGGTTATTTTGTATTGGCTTTGATGAATTGTTCCTTAGTGACTTGGTTTCTCCATTCTTTGTCAGGTGTCCCCACTGGTGGATTCTTTAATACTAATATGCCGATAATGAAACAAATTCCCATTCCTTTTACTTCAAAAATAGACAAGATAGCTATCGAAACTCTCGTCCAGCGCATTCTCGAAAATCCGAAAGCTGCCAATGTTGCCGATGTGGAAACCGAGATTAACGAACGGGTCTATCGGCTGTATGGCCTGACGCGGGATGAGATTGCAGTGATTCAAAACATTTAAGAGGATTTAGGCGAGTTATACCTGCCCCGGCGGGTGCTGACCGTGCGGGAAATTCCGCTGCTGGGTTCCGGCAAACCGGACTATCCGGGCGTCCGGCGGCTGGCGGTGGATTTGACCGCGAGTTAAGCCACCCCGGGCAACCGGTGAAACATTACAATGGCCCGTTCAAAAACCCGGTTTTGCTTGGCATAATTCGACGATTCAGCCATTCTGACCGACGCCTCATCGTAACCCGTTCCCACTCATCGCCGCACACCCGGCCAAGGGAGTACCACAACCATGCGCGTTTTGCTGACGACCAACGAATATCCCCCCTACGTCTACGGCGGCGCGGGCGTCCATGTCGAATATCTGTCCCGCGAACTGGCCAAGCTGACCCCGGTTGAAGTCCGCAGCTTCCATGACCAGACCGTCGATGACGGCCAGTTGCATGTGCGCGGCGTCAAGATGGACACCACGCATTTCGCCGGCTGCCCACAATCCTTCGTTTCGCCGCTGAAGGCGCTCAGTACCTGTCTGGCGTTCGTCGGCCAGGGCCTTGGCGATCTGGAGGGAGCCGCGGAAATTATCCATTGCCATACCTGGTACGCCCATTTCAGCGGGATTCTGGCCAAGATTCTCTACAACATCCCGATGGTGATCACGGTTCATTCGCTGGAGCCGCTGCGGCCCTGGAAGCGGGATCAACTCGGTCACGGCTATGACCTGTCGCGCTGGATCGAAAAAACCGCGCTGGAGACCGCCGACGCGATCATCGCGGTCTCACGCAGCACCCGCGACGACATCCTGCGGCTGTTCGACGTGGAACCGACCCGGGTCGTGGTCATCCCCAACGGCATTGATACTGAGGAATATCAGGATATCAAAGCCCCCGAAGTGATTTCCGCGCTCGGTGTCGATCCGAATCGGCCCTATGTGCTGTTTGTCGGCAGGATGACCCGGCAGAAAGGGTTGTATTACCTGCTGCAAGCGATCCCGCATCTCGATCCCAAGCTGCAAGTGGTGCTGTGCGCCGGCGACGCCGATACGCTGGCGATGCAGCGCGAAATGGAAGACATGGTCCAGGAACTGCAAACCTACCGCGACGGGATTGTCTGGATTCCCAAAATGGTGTCGCGGCAAACCACCATTGCGCTCTACTCCCACGCCGCGATTTTCTGTTGCCCGTCGATTTACGAACCGTTCGGGATCATCAATCTGGAGGCCATGGCCTGCGGTACGCCAGTGGTCGGCAGCGCGGTTGGCGGCATCAACGAAGTGGTAGTGGATGGCGAAACCGGTTTCCTGGTGGACCCGCATCTGTCGATGGAATCGCCGCATGATCCCATCGCTCCGGCCCAGTTTGAACACGGGCTGGCCGACGCCATCAACCGGCTGGCGGCTGATCCTGAGCTACGTCACCGGATGGGGCAGGCGGGCCGCGAGCGGGTCGAGCGGCACTACAGTTGGCGGAGCATCGCCCAGCAGACCTACGATCTTTATCGCCGATTACGGCCTAACCGGAGCTAACCCCGGTTTCCTGCGCATCATCAGATGATTTGAGAGGCTCTGCGGAGCCTCTCGACGTTCATGCCCCGAGTTTCTCGCGGGACTGTACGGTGGATCGCGAGGTCAGCCAGACCATCGAGTTCTTCCAACCGATGGATATAGCGGGTTCAAGCACCGTGTACTTCCCGGCTTGAGGGTCTGATCACAGAAAAATTTAGAGGGAGGAATGGCGGGAATAACGGCGTTTTCAGTACTGCGGTGAGTTGTTGTAGTAGCCGGGCGGTGGCCGATCGTAGTAACCATCGTCGTAGTAATAGCGGCGTGGTCGTTGTTGCCGCTCGTAATACATAATCTCCTGATTCTGGTAATCCATCTGGTTGCCAATAGCGCCACCGATCAGCGCCCCGCCCAATGCGCCGGTGATCGCACCGCCAGTCGGATCGATGGCGTGACCAATCGCCGCACCCGCTGCTGCACCCATCAGCGCATTGCCCGTGGTGTAGTAATTGGGTGGAGCGCCCGGCGGCGGCGGGGCGCACGCACTGGTCAAGCCCAGCATCGCGGCTAAAATCGTCAGTTTGAGTGATGTTCGCATGGACGTTCTCCGAAATCATGGGTAACCGCAGGAAGTGAATTAAGGGCAACGAAAGATGACGGCGCAAACTGATGCGGGAGTCGTCGGTCGCATGACTGTCGTCAAGACCCATTGATGACCTCCACAATGGTTTCAAAGCATCCCGCCAACCGGGTGAACGCGCCCTGAATCCGGTTTGAGTTGTTGAATTTGTCGTGGCACGGGCATCTTGCCCGTGCCACCTCTACAACCGGTTTAGGATATCTATAGGAATCCGACCTGAGTTGTGGAATTGCCGCTTCGAACCACCCCGGCGCTTCGCGCCACCCCTCCTTATCCAAGGAGGGGATAAAACCAGCACAGTACATCGCTTTTTCCCCTCCTTGAGTAA